>CBDDUX010000039.1:0-5068 GCA_965234725.1 Thermoplasmatota archaeon
CAGGTTGTGGTCGTATGAATTATTTGTTTCAGAATATTAAAGAATTGCCTTCTTTTGGGGGGGAATGAGAAAAAATAATATTTTCTGTTTTTTAATTTGAGATATTATATCTCAAAAATCCTGTTTCCATGTATCCAAACAATATATCCAAATCTCAAAGAAACACAACCTAAGAACATCTAGATAGAGACTGCAATAATAATCTCTTTTTTGAAAGGATTCGATGTCAAGAAAATCCATCGAGATTCCCATTAAACTCAAGACCAAAATGTGTTCTATAACTCTCATCCATAATCCATAGATAATATTTTCAAAATCGCTTTGAAAGGATCTGTGAGGATCTGCTCATTGGTGATAATATTTCATTCAAAGATCGCTGAAATCATAACTGTCTCCTTGATTTTCATTGATTTCATCAATTTCGGATTCCCCATCTTGTCCACGTCTTTTCCATATCAGTACCGAAAGACCGATTGCCAGAACAATCACCACAATGATGATCGGTATCATGATGAACCACAAGATGTTCAAATCATTTTCTTCTGGTCCACTCTCATCCTGGATATTAATCGTGACCTTGACCATATTCGAATAAGGACCTTCTCCGACACCATTTCGAGCGGAAACACGATACTCATAGGTATTTCCCGCCATCAACGGTTCATCTGTAAACGAGAATGTGGTCGAATGTATAGAGCCTATCATATCCTCAGCTCCGTCAGATCTGCGATAGATCAGATATTCAATGATCGAGGAATTGCCATCGCTTTCGGGTTCGGACCATGAAAGGGTCACGGAAAGTCCTTCCGTTGTATGTGCAAGATCATTGGGTGCTGTCGGAATAGTTGAAATCACTTCCGGAATATCAGGAACAGCCACCACCATGGATGAGGATAGGATCGATTCCCCGACGGAATTCACAGCTCCTATCGAATATGAATAGGTGATACCTGGAGAGACACCGGTATCATTGTAACTGGTTGTTGAACCCGGGACCTCATTGAGGAGGCTTCCGTTGCGATATATCCTGTATGAAGTAATCGGACTTCCACCGTCATCATCAGGTCCTTGCCAGGATATCAATGAAAAATATCTTCCCACTTGGTAGGATAGTTGATCTGGCTGTGAAGGTTTTCCAAGAGGTGTAGCTTCAATATATTTTGTGAAAGATGAATTACCAGCGGAATTGAAGCTTCTGATACGATATGAGTAGGATATGCCATTTATAACATCGTTGTCACGATATACATAGGATTTTCCGATTATCGGAATCAACAATACATCAGAGCCGGATTTCCGTTCCAGATAATAACCGGACACTTCCAGACCTCCGTTGTTTTCGGGCTCATTCCAGGTAATTTCAATAAAACTGTCATTTCCCTTTGAGACAAGGCCAACTGGCGATGATGGAGGGCCGACAGGTGCACCTGTCAGCTCGTTCGTCTTGGAGATACCGATATCAGTGGAGACTGTCAATGTGTAGATGTAACGTTCACCGTTTGTAACTTCGGTATCGTTGTATTCGATAACGTCCATATCGAATGTTTTCAAGGGAGATAGCATCCCTTCCGAAAACAATCCCTTGAACAAGGTGTAATTGATCAGGGGTGATCCTCCATCGAAAAGCGGTGGGGACCAAAAGAGGTGAACGAATCCGTTTCCGGATTTGAGGGAGAAATCCGACGGGATTTCGGGGAGTGTCTTCGGGGATCCGAATAAGAAATTCGATGATCCCGATTCGCCCTCGCTGTTGGTGGCGGTCAACACGTAATGATAAATGTTCCCCGGTTCGACATCCGTGTCATTGTAGTTGCGTCTGGACGGTGTCAGATCCGATAGGACCTCCATTGATTCCGCATCAGGACCTTTGTATAATGTATATTTCAGAATATCGGTCCCGCCATCATCCTCTGAAGGATCCCAGGAAAGATACACGTAATTGTCACCGAATCTGGCTTCCAGATTCCGAGGGGAAGAGGGAATCGAGAGAGGTGTGGCATATACCATCTCACTGGGATCGGATTCTCCTATTGAACTCACCGCGATGATCCTGTAATAGTAGGTATTGCCATTGATCACGGTTTCATCCTGGAACCATCTGGTTTCGGGTGGCAATGTCTGAAAATGAAGGAACTGGCCTCCAAGTGATTCCTTTCGATATATTCTGTATTCATCTATCTCCTCTCCTCCGTTGTGATCTGGGGCAAACCATGTGAAGTTCACGTACGAATCACCGCTTCTTGCCGGATTGATTTTGGGAGACTCGGGCTTTGTCTTTCCAAGGATGTGAAGGAATACCTTTTCTTCCGAGGGAACCCAGTCTGCAATATAAAGTTCCCCATTAGGCATTACAATAGGAGGATAGTTATCGTTATGATGATTCAAGGGATACTTCCAAAGCAATTTTCCATCTTTGTTCAACATTATTAGGTAGCCATTGTTATTGTTGGGTATTCGCCCGCAGAAAAGTATATTTCCATCTGAATCCACAGTCAAAGTCCTTGAATCCATGTAGTATTCCTTTTCCCATTTCACTGTCCCGTTCGGATATATTGAATATATTTTGTTACTAGCTACAATAATATTCCCATCCTTAGACAAGGAAGGAGGGCCATATGCACCAAAATTTTTCTTCCATTTCACTGTGCCATTTGGATAAAAAGCTTCGAAATGGTCCGACTGGTCCGAAATAGCATAAATGATATCATTTTCATCAATCATTAATTCCAAATGTCCGATATAATCTATAGACAACCACCTCAAGGTTCCGTTGAGATCTATTGCATAAAACTTATTGTGCTGATTAACTCCTTCCCAGTAGGTGTAGGGTATGTATATCTTTCCGTTCGAACTAAAAGAGGGACATCCAAGACTGTGAGCTTCCTCAGGGAATCCGATCTTTACGGTCCCGAAAAGCGTTCCGTTCAGGTGATAGGATGAGATGTAGCTTGTTGTGAAGTTGCTGTGAATGCAACTGATCATGGTTTTATCCCGGTCGAAGAAGCAGAATTCGTTGTTGACGTGACTGGAGTCCTTCCACAGGATGGATCCGTCGGAGCAGTCAATTGCTGAAAAATCGCTCCTACTAACAGCATACAGGACCCCATTGTTGTAGAGAACCTTCCGTGGGTCCGATATCTCGTAATTTCCTAAACTCCATTTAACGGTGAAATTGGGAAGGTAGCATGTCAAATTCAGGTTCCAATCGATGCAGTAAATGTTCTGTTCTTCGTCCATCAGCATCCAATAATGAACTATCGGAACCGAACTCAGCACCCTCTTCACCCTTCCGGGATTCCCTGTTGCATTGAATGGACTAAGTCCAGTTCTTTGTTGATCGAACTGATACATTGGCCATATCGGTCCATTATATTGCCCACCTTCGATCGATCCCTCCGATAAGATTGATTCTGCATCTTCATAGAGATTACTTGAAAAATCACAATTATCTTCCTTTTCATGTATTGTAAATATCGAAGAATCTATAAGGATAATCAATATCAACGCAATTATTGTACTGCTCATCTTCACCCCAATTCCTCCGAAGCTATTTTTACATCTTTCTTTTCATTATTTAATCGTATCTCATTCATGAGTGAGTTGTCCACTTTCGAATATTAAATAAATAGGGGCCGATGCTCATTAAACACCGGTCCCATTATTTCTTTATATATCAGGGATCCTGGGCATAATAGATTGTCTGCTGATCCCTCTGCCAGACGACATGAGAATAGGTTGTCGCAGAAGGTGTGCTCACACTGACATCGACATGAATATCTGTTTCTTCAGTTGATGTCCATTGTTCGATTCCCCAACTAAAAGTAGGAGAAGTTGCTGTCGCGAAATAAACGTCTGAACCGTCGGTCCACACGGCTGAAACCGGGCTGGTGTGGGGTTCATTCATTGCCACGGCCACACACCTTAATATGGCCGAAGTTGAAGGACCATTGGCGGAAGAAAGAGTATATGTGCGGTTCGAAGGATTCGTATTTAGGCTATCACTCACATGGCAATGCATTACCTTGTTACCGTTGTTTACATGATGCCATACAACCCATACATCAGCCCCTCCTGATTGGCCAAGAGGATTAGGATGGCCAGGTCCTCCTCCTGGCCCCGTTGAAACTATATCGGGATATCCGATATATGAATCATCCCCATCTGAGTCAAGATTCCAAGGTCCAATATTGTATTTCGTATAAACGGCATTGGTATTCACCCATCCTGATTGTACTTGGACATAGTGCAGAGAAGATATATGAGCATCATACACTATGTGGACTTCACAAGTGTTTCCACTTATCCAATTGCACGCAACTGCTGGATGGCGGTAGTTACTTGGAGATCCACCAATAATATCATTCACATTTTCTGTTGGATTCCCGGATGTGTAATATCGGGAATATAATTTTATCCCCCAGTAATTACTGTCATCCTCTCTCTGCCAAACGATGTTCCAATAACAATAATAATCCTGACCATCACCTCCCAATGTCATTATATCTATCTTGGGATAGATGTTGTCATTGTTATCCTGAGTATCAGAGATATCAATTACACCTTCCAAACCTCCCCATATTCCAGATGGAATTGGATAAAGTTTTTTTGTCACGTATTATAAATCTGTAAGATACATTATATTGAAGATCGAGATATGGATTCATGAAATATGCAGTAATATTATTTGAATCTGTTAAATATAATTTATATAATGTATCGTTGCAATTCACAATTATAGAATATCTATTCCAATCGTAAACATCACTATTCTTTCTTAAATATACTAAATTTTCTTCTGTAGATATTGAGATTTGAAAAGATGGTGGATCTTTTTTAGAATCATCATTCGGAATGATATTCTTACTTACTTTGTCGAAACAACCAATGTTCCAAATTTGGAATAATAATAGTATAAGAATTGCTACTTTAAATGTTTCATTTCGATGTTTCATGATCCCTATCACTTTCCGTATTCGTCCATTTTGGGAAACCTCTTCCAGAGACCTCCTGCTGTCATTATAGTGCGATATTGGGTAATGAAATTTTCCTTTCTCGGTGATTTTGGAAA
>CBDDUX010000040.1:0-109659 GCA_965234725.1 Thermoplasmatota archaeon
CGTCCAAACCAGGAAGGGGTTAGGAGCGATATATTTTTCCCCAATTGGGAGAATTCGGAAATCTCATCCCATTTATCGGTGATATCATCATTATCTATCTCCTCATTGTTATTAGAAAATGATTCAATGAAATTTAAGAAAACACTAAAAAACTTGAGAAAAAAAAATATCGTACCGGCTGGATATAGTGCATGTTATCCGCATGCCTTCGATCTATATCGAGTGTTGGGAAAGATGACCTATAGCGCCAGTACGAAATATTACGGGACCTATTTTTTTATTAAATCCAAGTAGAGATCATATGTATTATGATCTCAGCAGATGCGATCAGCTGATCGGCCTGTCCGTCTGTCAGTTTCTTTCCACTCTGGGCTTCTACCTGGTTTATAAACGCTTCCATCTGATTCGCTGCAGAGACAAGATCTCCCTGATTTATGGACAAGGTGACCTCATCCAATTTAGAATCCAGACTTTTCGCGGTTCCAATTGGAACGTTCATGGACACAATATCTGCAGATAGCTCGTCAATAGAATCCAGTGGTCCCCAGGATGTCATCAGAGGGAAATTGTCACTATTTGTGGCATCCAAAACGTATGCTGTATCGCCAATGCCATCGCCGTCTGCATCAATGCCGGAATAGTCACTCCAGTAATTACCCTCGGATGAACCGTCATCCCAGTTATTGCTAGCATAGAAACTGAATGTCGGGATGGTGTTTCCGATGAAGTTGTTGCGATATATCGTATTGCCATTGGACATATAGTGGGCGTAGACCCCATACATGTTATTCGATACCTCATTGCAGGTCAGGGTATTGGAACTGGAATGATACAGGTATATCCCTCTATTACTGCCCGAGATCGTGTTGCCGGATATCGTACTTGTACTGATCGAAGCCAAGTAAAAGCCACTCGCAGTGTTATTGGTGGCCCTGTTCAAGGTAACTGTATAGGAACCACCCATCAGATATATTCCGGAACCTCCATTGTCTGTCGCCGTATTACGGGATACCGTGCTAGAAATACAATTGGCCATGGAGAGACCATTTATATTGCCAATCACCGTATTACCGACAACTGTGCTGTATCCACAAGAACTCATGTAGATTCCCGTGTGACTGTTGTCGAAAAGGAGATTCCCTGTCACACTACTGGATTCGCATGAGAGCATATAGATGCCGTATTGGGAATCTGTAACTTCCACATTCTCAATAGTTGCGTATTCTGTATTGACAAGCAGAAATCCATGAACATTGTTCGACATGGTCAGATCTTTTATGGTAATGTTGTCCGAATTCAGGATCCCGATATATCCCGCATTGCCATAGGCACTCTTGGGTGAGAATTCGATCCCGGATACGCCATTGAGATAATAGATCGGTTTTCCGTTTATCGTGTTGGATTTATCGATATCCTGATCGTAGTGGGACAGGGTATACCCCGTGACTCCGAAATTTAAATTACTGTTGGCAATGATATTATCTCTCAATTTATTGCCCAGTGAATTGTCGATGAGCAGCCCCTTGTAGTTGTCCGTGATGACGTTTCCAGAAACGATCAAAGATGCGGAATTGGTCTCTATTGTGAGCCCCTTGTTCCAATTGTCAGAAACTATATTGTTCCTGATGGTGCAGAAACTGGTGTAGCTCGCCCTGAGACCTATTTTATTGTTTATGATCGTGTTGTTCTCAACCGTAGAGTGTTCCGCCTTGTCTATAAGGCAGATGCCGGTACCGGTGCTTCCCTGAACCAGGTTCCCCGACACAATGGTATCGGGGGAGAAATTTATCTGGATTCCGTAATATGGACAGTCGGTCACGTTGTTATCAACAATGGAGTTGGAAGACGTGAACATGGTCTGAATGCCGTATGAGTTCTCGTATACCCTGTTATCCTTGACGATATTGTCATCCGAATGGCTCAGGTAGATGCCGTAGTTGTTATCCCTCACCGTATTCTCCACGATCTCGCAGAGATCGGAATAGGCTATGTAGATGCCGTTATTGTTGTCAGTCAAGGTCGATCCGGAAACGGCGCAGTTCTCCGATTCCAGAACGTAGATGCCGTAATAGCAATCAGATGCCTCAACGTTCTCAAAAACGACGTCCTCGGATCCCACAATGACGATCCCGTGGTAGTTGTCCTTGAACGAGAGGTCCTTGACCGTGACCCTCTCCGAGCCTATGATGGCGACAAATCCCGCATCCTTGTAGGAGTTCACAGAATTGAGCTCCACGTCTGATACGCCCTTCAGGAAGTAGATGGGCTTTCCGTCCACCGTGTTGGTTGAGTCGATATCGTGATCGTAGTCCGAGGCAATGTGGCTGGTTATGCAGAAGTTCATGTCATTGCTGGATATCGCATTGTTCCTCATTACACAGTTTGTGATGGAGGACATTTCAATTCCTTTTGTGTTATATGTGAATGTGTTGTCGCTGAGGATGCTCGAAGATGAGGACATCAAACGCAGGCCGGAGTTGGTGTTCCCCGTCACAGTGTTCTCGGTGAAGGTGGATGACCCGCATGCCATCATGGTGATTCCGCCGTAGGTGTTGCTCTCGATGCTGTTTCCGATCAAATTGCTGCCCGGACAGTTGTACACGTACATTCCATATCCGTTTTCCACGGCCTTTACACCGGAGATCGTGGACGAGCTCGAACCGGACAGATAGAGGCCGTAGGTGAAACCCTCGACCCTGAGGTCCCTGATGGTTATTCCGGATATGTAGGATGAGCTGATCCCTTTTGTAGACCAGCCGGTTCCTGATTTCTTTATTATGGTCTCTGCTCCCTCACCTTCAAGGGTCAGGGTTTTGGTCACCGTCAGCTGCTCGAGATATGTTCCCGCGTAGATATGGATGGTATCCCCTGCATTTGCAGCGTTTATCGCAGCTTGTATGGTAGTATAATCCTCATCGGGGTTTCCTTCGCCACTTCCAGGCACATCATCCACATATATGGTCGTCGGATCCGCGCTCACATTCATCGGCAATCCGATGAATGCTACAAATACCAACATAAATAGCGTTCCAAACGCTAACAATATATTGGTCTCCTTGTATAGTTTCATATGATTCTGCCTCCACCTGGAAATCCTGGCTACTTTTATTATAAAAAGATTTGAAGCGTCTCTCTCTTTTATTAAAAAATATTGGTACGATTTCCTTACAATCGGTGTCATAAATTAGAATAATGATATTTTAAAAAATATGACAATTAACATTATTTGATTTGATGTGAAATAATTATATTTTCGTCAATCTTTTTTAACCCATCAATAATTACAATTACGTTCATTAATAAATGAAAATTTCGGAAAAATACGGTCATTCCATTAATAACAATTTCATCTGTAATTGTTTCCATTACACTTTAGTTAGAAAAAAATGGTTATCGTTAATAAATAAAAGAGTTACTACTATATTGGCAAACACATGACACAGAACCTACTATTTTTTCCAGATCATTTAGTCTCCGATTTGTAAAAAGATTGTTGTTTCTTTTCAAAAGATGGATTCCTCTATTTGTATAGATCACTGTTAAATTTGAACAGAGTAAGGATCACTGGAGAAAGAGAAAATGAAGGATGAAAATCTACCAAATTCAAATGTGCGAAACGACTGATTTTTACTTTTTCCGTCCAATGTAGGAAAATTGTTTCTTACTTCACAACTAATTGGTATCGTGATATTTCAACCTTCTTTCCATCTCTGTATTCTTAAAAAGTTGATACCAAGGTAAAGGTGAAGGGTCCTTGAAATCTGGAAGTGGATGGAAGGAATTCTGATCGATCATTGAAGCAAGCCCTGCTTTCCCTTCGGAAAGACAAGGCCCAGGACGATTAATATTGGGATCATCACCAATGCAAGATAGAAAACACCTTTTCCTGAAAGTGGATAGTCCCAGTATCTTGTGATCCAGTATATGAGCCCCATTATTATCAGGAAAAGGACTCCGGAGATAATGTACCGGAAGGTCCTTTCCCTTTCATAAGGCCAGTCTTTTCCTCCCCTTGGGTATTTCATACCCAGGTAACCAAGAATGAGGGCCGCTATGACCGCTATTACCAATGATCCGGTAATCAGAGGATCCAATCAGGAACCCTCCCAATTGGTCAATTCATCGATCTCGTGTTCTTTCTCCGATAGATCGTGGACAGCCTGTTTCTTTTCTCCGAATGCAGGTTCGGGTGGGGAAGGCGGAGGAATATTCTTCCTGTCCGAACCTTTCACTCCTTGCTTTTTTTCTTTTTCCGATCCATCAGGTTGACCTTTCTTCTTCCTCTCGTATTCCTTTCTCAGCTTGTCGTACATCTTGATCATTTTCGTTGTAATGGAAGGTTTGATCTCGCTTAGTACCTCATCCATATCTTCCATTTTTATCGGCTGTGGTTTTCTGGTTTCCAGGGCCCTCTCGAGGCCCAGGGAGGATGCTTCCCTCACAAGATTTGCCAGGTCAGCTCCCGAGAAACCCTTGGTCCTCTTTGAGAGGCTGATGATATCAATATCATCGGAGGCGAACTTGCCCTTCAGGTGGATCTTGAGGATCTCCTTCCTGGAAACCTCGTCTGGCGGTGGGACATAGATGATCTTGTCGAACCTTCCAGGCCTCATAAGCGCAGGGTCAACGAGATCGGGCATATTGGTGGTTGCCACTACGATGATACCCTCCGCATCATCCATGCCGTCCATCTCCGAAAGCATTATTGAAAGGACCCTTGGTGTGACATCATCGGTGGAGTAGAAGTCCCTTCTCTTTGCTATGGCGTCAATTTCATCAAGGAAGAGAATGCAGGGAGATTTTGCCCTGGCCTCCTCGAACAGAGATGCGATCAACCCTTCCGATTCTCCGTACCATTTGGACATCACATCGGAACACTTCACTCCGATCATTTCCACATTGAGGTCCGAGGCTACAGCTCTGAGCATCAATGTCTTACCGCATCCGGGAGGTCCGAACAGCATTAGACCCTTTGATGGCTTCACACCATATTTCGTTGCCATATCCGGTTCCAGTAAGGGTACCATGAGCGCGTTCCTGACCTCCCTTTTAACGTCTTCTAGTCCTCCGATCTCGTTGAATGAAGTTCTTCTGAAACCTACCATATCCGAAACCTTCTTGCCAACATCGGAGCTTCCAATCCCCTCGACTCCATACTGCAGTGGAAGGGCTTCCTCCCCGAACGACCTGAGATTGAAGGCCACTATTGAAGCCGGGATACAGCCTATGATCGCAATAATTGTCCAGATGGTGAATTCTGCCTCCGCCCAGAGGATGGATATGATCCCGAAAATTGCAACGATAGCTCCGGGAACGGCTTTCAGAGCCCATTTTCCGATTGAGGCCTTGATCTCGAGAATATCTCCATCCCATTTCTTCAATATGAGGAAACCGAGGACCATGGCAGCTGCCCACCCCAGAAGTCCGAAGAAGGGCACTATGGATCCCATGGTATCGAGTAATACTGTGGATATCACCTTGGTATTGACAGTGCTCAGACCCGCGATCTCACTCACCACGTCGATCGGACTCCATCCCGATTCCACACTTTTGGAAAATGTTACGAAACTCCGATCATGCTCGGGTGATGCCAGGAATGAGAACCATACGAAGTTGCCGGACGGAGCGATAACAAGCATGAAAATTCCTGCTGTAACTAGTACCAGGGTCCCCATGAAAAGAGAAATGGTAACAGCGGCGATCAGGGGTACTGCAAACCCGAATCCGAATCCGGCAAGGAAAACCGCCAGCAGGGAAAAATATGCATATCTCCAGTCGAAGAAACCGCCTACCATCACAATGAGGGAATAGATCAGGAACACCCATCCGAACTCGTTGGATTGATATGCAACGGCCGCGGTTACCAGTACAGATAGTAGAAGCATCGAGATGTAGGGAAGCTTCCATGAGAGAGCGGTAATGAACGCTGAAAGGATCAGGACCATCCACCATGGATAGAACGGTGCGAAGAATAGACCCAGAATACTTAATAAGGCAAATGCACAGGTCCTTAAGACGAGCCCCTTTCTCTCCTCATCCCTGAAAAGGGTTTCAATCCATGTGTACTTATCATCTCCTTCACTTTTCTTCCTGGCCCTCTTCTTCCTTTCGTTCAACCTTTCCCTGATCTCCTTGGCCTTGACAGCTCCGAAACCACTCGCGGTTACTCCGGCAATTACAATTACAAAACCTATCAATTCCAGATATTGCGGTCTTTCCTGTTCATCCATATCCACGGAGAATGACTCTTCGTTGATATCGAACCTGAAACTGAACGTCCAATCCGGTCTGGGCACACCCACCTCGAAATTGTACACCTCATCATGGTATGTCACCTTGATACCGTAGGTTCCGTTATATACCGTTTGATTTGTAAGTGCGATCCCACCGACTGTCTCGGTCTCGTAGGAGTATGTCCCGTTGTAGAAGAGGACGGTTGCCCCGTCCGCCGGTCTTTGCTCGGCTTCATCTATGAGGGTCAGGATGATGAATCCCCTGTATATTGGTACGCCAGGGGTGGGCATAGGATATGTGTAGACCTGAGAGCCGGATCTGACCAAATGATTGTAGCTGTCATAAGCCTCAACATGGAAGCTGATAACGGATCCTTCAGGATAGGGAAGTATCGTGTATGTCATGTGGGTGTTGTTCACCCTTTTGAAATAGTTCACACCCTCCTGAGGGTCTCCATCCGGAAGATTTAGTGTGTAGAAGATATCCGCTCTCTTGATGGATACGAGCGGATCCCTGGATGTGATATTGACATTGACTGACTGGCCGTTGATCGGCTCCTGGGGTCCCCAATCGAGATCGATGTTCAGGTCGAAATCATTTCCAGACCAGGATCCATTCATTACAACAGTATAGGAGTAGGTTGTGGATGTGAGGGGATGGTTCTTCTCATCATAGGCAATGATCTCGTAGTTTATTGTATACCCGCCGGGATAGCCGGGAATATCAACTTCCATCGTGGACTGGTCCACCCTATTGAACTGGAAACCGCCTTTCGCGGATGTCATCCCTTCGAACGACCATGTGTAGCTGACATCCGCTGCATTAATGGTCTGGTTGTTGATGGTTTTTATCGATAGATGAAGAGGTTCGTTGTTCAGCGGACTCCTGTCATTGATGTGGTCAGGCGTCCTATCGACCTCTATCACCTCCTCGAAGACGTTGGTCTCCCATTCTGCTCCTGCATCCTCGCTCACGAGTATGAACGCAACCGTTGAAGCGAGTATCGTGAGCAAGACAATGGAAACTGCGGTATACGATCCATTTATTTTCATCAGTTATCCCCCTATGATCCTACTCCTACCTTCTGTTTTTCGATGATCTTCTTCTTGATGGAAGTTCGTTTTGCGATCCCAAGTGCTGCTAAACCGGCAAGCATGTACTCGACAGGTACTGTAGCCGTTTGACCAATGGTAACGGGAGTGACATTCGGTGTGGCAGTAATCACCGGTGCTACGTTAACAGAAGGTGCCACAACCGGTACAGATGGTGGAGGGGGTAATGGAGCCGGTGTAACAGCCGGCGGAGGAGGCGGAGGCGGTGGAAGGGGCGGAGGTAGGGACCTGATAACATTCACATAGAAAGACGGTATCTCTACCGATTCGTTCCTGCCCCCCCAATCCACGTACACTACTTCGCTCTCATCCTTGAGGACCCTTGTTCTCCCCTCACCATTTTGTGATATTACCTGAAAACTCACTGACCAGTTCTGGCCGATCTTTAAATGGGGTATGGACCAGGAAAGGACCGTTCCCGTTGTAGTATTGATGTTGAATCCATCGGTGATCGTTACAGAATCGGGAAGGTATTCCAGTTCTTCGGACAGGAAAGCATTTGCCGTGATATTCATGCCAGCGGTGTAATTGTAGAATTGGTCCGAGATCTTCATGTAGATCCGAACGAGTTCTTCCGCGGTCTCAGCCTTGTAGAACTGACCGTTAGTATATTCCGCCATCCATCTCAAGGCCTTCTCATCCAGTTCGGGTCCTAGACCGATCGTATATAATTTCACCCCGTTGGATACCAGGCGGTCCATCTGGGGTATGGTAACGTTTGCCGATGATGGATCAGGAACTCCATCCGTGAAGAAGAGGGCGATCCTCTGATTCTCTTCGTTGCCGAATGTCTCGTACTCCGTATTTACAAGGTCGATGGCATCCTGGAAATTGGTCTGCCCCTGGGGAGCGGCCTTGGCCAGGGCATCCAGGTCGGCATGTACCTGGACATAGGCCGATGAAAGATGATGGAAAATGGATGCTGTATTGTCGAATTTCACTATCGCAGCCCTATCGAAAGGAGAGATCATATTATTGATATATTCATGCGCTGCAAGGATCCTCAGCACCTGACCATCGTATGTCTCCAGGGAGCCGGAATGGTCCATGATGAAGACCACATCCTGGGGTGCGAGAGTGATGCCTTTGGTACCTGTTCCCTGTACGGTCAAAGTAACGGATGTATTGTCCGGTTGGTTCTCTGATGTGGACCTCCAGAAGGATTCATCAGATGTGGATAGCCTGGGAAGCAGGTAACCCCCGCCTATCTGAGCCGTTTCGCCATTGGTTTCTTCAGCAATTGAAGGTATCAATAAGAATGAGAGGATCATCAGGACTAAGATCGGCATCCTGAGGCCAATTCGGAGGTTCCATCCCCTGAGATGATCTTTCACTGCCATTTTGTAATTACACTCCTTTCAATGATTCATTATTTTTCTTACCTGATTATCAGGGGAGGAAAGACATTTCCTCCCCTCAATTTGGCCCATTTTGATCCCAGTTTGTGTCCTCTGGTACGGTCTCCTTTTTCTTGAACGGATTTCTGATCTTGCGCTTCTCTTCGTTCTTCTGAGGCTCATCCGTCTTTTCCTTTGGATTCATGGGTTTAGGTGTCGAGCTCTCCTTCGAAGATTCCACGGGCTGGTCGGGATTTTCTTTTTTCATTCCCTCTCCTTTTGCCCACTTTGTGATCACACCAGTATAGAATAGAACAAAGATCAGGATCACCAGGATGATGAAAAGAATTAGCCAGATCAATGGCAGATAATCGGTGAACCTTTGTATGAAAGTATCTTTTTCCTTGTATTCCTTGACACTGATCATTCCGGATGAGACCCTCTCATTTCCCAGGCTGTCGGTGGACCTGATCTGGAAAATATGAGACCCTCCATTCACACCGGATGTGGGCCAGAACAGGATGAATTTATTGGGATGGGAGGAATTCGCATCAGGTGTCATCTCCCTCCATCCCTGGGAGTCGATGTTGATCATAACATTTTCAACTCCTGAGGGATCTTTCACAATAGCCTCGAAAACGACCGATGTCCCCTCTTTTACCTCGCCTGTTTTGATCTCCTGGTCACCCTTGATCCAGTAGTAATCCAGAGTTATTTCCGGTCCAGTGTTGTCAACCTTGATCCCGTATGAGGATTCCATATGATTCCCCGCCCTATCTATACATTGGACCTTCAGGAGGTGGTCTCCATCGCTTACAGTCTTTGTATCTAACAGATATTCATAGTAAAGACCGCCTTCTCCTCTGTATATCTCAAAGGCCGGTCTATCGTCAATCGATAATTGGACCTGCCTGATCCCAATGGAATCATAAGCATAGAACCTTAAGGTCTGGACCCCTGCAAATGATTGGCCTGGAATAATTGTTGCCTGTGAAATAATGGGCGCAGTATTGTCAACAACCACTTCAACATCGAAATCGGTCATGTGACCTGCCATGTCAACGGTCCTTATTGTTACCGTATGTCTGCCATCGATCACCTTGGTGGTGTTCCATGTTTTGGTAACATCGAACCAGGTTGTCCCATCTATCGCGTACTTGACAACCCCGGGAAATTCATCATCGGAATATGCCCTGACAACGAATATACCGCTGATAAGCTGGTCCTTTACCGGAGCTTCGACCGTAAGTTCAGGATTGTTGTTGTCAACATTGAACTCAACCAATGATGTGTCCAATGTCTTGCCGGAAAGGTCCAATACGGTTGCGTTCATCTTATAAGTGCCGTCAGTGAGTGTCCTTGTATCCATCGTATATTCATAGTACCCTGATAGAGTATTCAGGGACATCCGTTTCTCCATTCCGGCCAATTTCAATATAACATGTTTAATGCCGACCTCATCGGTAGCGGATATCCTGAAGGTGTATGTTCCCTCGATGAACTCCCCATTATTAGGGCCAGTGATCCCGATCTCCGGATAATTGTTGTCAACTATGACTATAATAAATTCGGTAGTGACATGCCCCGCCAGATCGGTCGCCCTAATCGTTACTTCATGGTGGCCATCCGGAACCATGGCCGTATTCCACCCTATTGAAACTGGTTGCCAGGAAGCTCCGTCTATGTTGTAGTCAGTTCCCTTCTTGAAGACATCACTGTTCACAACGTCGAAGAAGAACAACCCTGAGACGATCTCACCTTCATTGGGTGAGTTTATGTTGATCGTGGGAGCTCTGTTGTCAACATTGAAGAAAATCGGACCAAAAGTGTAGGACTTGCCTGTGAGGTCGAACGCAATTGCGGTTACATTCCTGACCCCATCCTCTCCGGCACCCCATGTTATCGTGTTTGAAGAATATTCATAGTATCCGGTCTGGGCGTTGAAAGGTACCTTGGCATCCAAGTCGTAAACATGTATTGTAACATAGTCTATCCCAACTATGTCAAAGGCGGTAACTCGAATGGTGATCACTCCCTCCACGAACTCGCTGGATACTGGAGAGGTTATTGTGCAAGTAGGAGCAATATTATCCATGAAAATGCTAAAACTGACAGACGAGGACCATCCTGCACTGTCGTATGCATTGAATGTTATAGTATGGGTGCCATCGTTAAATATCGATGTATCAAGGAGGAAAGAAGCATTGGCCCATTCTCCGATCATATCATAGGATAGGGTTACTGGCTCGTTTTCATCGATCCTGTATGTAATACGATTGAGGTGAACATCCCTTCCCAGAATATTGATGGATGTCTTTCCTGAGAGAATATACCCGTTGCCCATATCGTTTAACACGATCTCGGGGGAATGGGTATCCACATTGAACATTACAGGTCCTATCCGGAGAACCTTTCCCGACAGATCTTGGATCGTAACAGTGATGTTGTAATCCCCGTCAGGGATCAGTGTCACATCGGTTCTGAACTCGTAATACCCTGTAGCTGAATTATAACTCATTGAGAGGTCACCGGTGATACCGGGGAAATCCAGTCCGATCATGACATGATCAATACCCACGATGTCAGATGCGACGACCCTGAATACCGGTGTCAATTCGGTTACAAAAGCATTGGCTCCGGGGTATGATATCGTTCCAACCGGTAAATAGTTGTCAATTATCACGTTTACAGCTGTTGTGGTGGTATGCCCCGCGTCATCAAGGGATCTGATGGTAATCAGATGATTTCCATCTCCAAAAGTTGAAGTGTTCAATGGGACGGTTTCATCAACCCAACCTGTTCCATCAACGCTGTACTCCGTCCTGTTCAGGAAGACATCTGTTGTGTTCACGGATATCAGAATATATCCCTCCAGGAATGCACCAGGTAGAGGATCAACAACTCTCAATACGGGTGCGTTGTTATCGATCCTGAATGTAACGGGAGAGGAGATCGATATTTTACCACTCAGGTCATGACCTGATGCAGTACACTGGTAGATACCATCGGTCTTCAGAGTGGTATCGGTTGTGAACTCAAAGTATCCGGAAGATGAGGAAAAGGTCGCGAGGAAATCTGTTCCGAAAACACTCAAATAGACCCTATCGATCCCCACGGAATCGATAGCCGAAATCCTGAATGTATATGCTTGGTCCAAGAACTCATCCGGAGATGGTGAGTTTATCGTAATGACTGGATAGGTATTGTCCACTATCAGTGTCATTGTTTGTTTGATATCATGGCCGGAACTATCCCTCGCCCTGAAAATAACACTATGGCTGCCGTCGAGTAGATTGTTTGTTAACCACAATTCAGTAATGGGATTCCACGTTCCTCCATCAACAGAATAGCCTACATCCAGGAGGAATCTGTCAGTTGCTGTAACATTGAAAGTTACGTTTCCTGAAACATAATCCCCTGTTTGTAATCCATTGACGGTCATCTGGGGTGCGGAATTATCTATCTTGAAGCTGACCCAAGAGGATTGGGCTACCTTTCCACTCAGATCGTATGATATCGCCCTGCAAGAGTAATTTCCATCCGTTCGAATGGAAGTATCAGTTGTACACTCATAGTAGCCAGATGAACCAGAGAATGTTGCTGTAAAGTTGACGTTGAATACGTTCAGATATACACGGTCTATTCCAACAGAATCAGATGCGGAAAGACGGAATGTATATGTTCCTTCAACGAACTCATCGGCCACCGGGCTATTGATGGAGCAAACGGGAACGTTATTGTCCACGATCAATGTCAGGGTTTGAGTTGTTGTGTGGCCAGCCTGGTCCCGCGCCCTGATCGTAATTATATGAGATCCGTCCAGAATGGTTGTTGTATCCCATGTCTGTGTTGAATTGACCCATCCTCCTCCATCGATAGAATACATGACGTCCTTCAGGAATGCATCTGATACATTCACGGTGAAGCCCAGCGTACCGGAGATGTAATCACCGGTCTGGAGACCAACGACCGCCAATTCCGGTGCAAAATTATCCACCCTGAAAGTCACTTCAGTTGAATTCGTATTCTTACCCGAGAGATCATATGCCACTGCAGTAACATTATAGATGCCATCAGTAACCGTCAGTGTATTGAATTGATATTCGTAATACCCTGTCTGCTTGTTCAGGGTTGTCTGGACACTGTCCGAGAACATTTCAAGGACCACCCTGTCAATTCCAACTGTATCGGTGGCTGATACCTGGAAAGAGAAAACTCTCTCGATGAATCTTCCGTTAAATGGGGATACCATGTTACAGGTGGGTTGGTTATTGTCCACAGTAAATGGAATTGATTGTTCTGTAAGGTGGGACGCCATATCCTGGGATCTGACGAATAATGTATGGGATCCGTCCTGCAGGTCGGTTGTGTTGAGATGGACCCACCAATCAGGATCGGAACCCGAGAGGTTTTGCCATCCTCCCGAATCTATCCTGTATTCCACCTTTTGAAGGAACAGATCCGATGAGGCAATTGAAAGATTGTAAATTCCCCCTATAATCTCTCCAGATTCGGGAGAGTTGATGGAAAGGGAAGGATCGTTATTGTCTATGTAGAAGGTTATCGTATCTGTATCAGTCAACTGATTGACGAAATCATAGGCCGTAGCGTATACGGTATAAGTTCCATCGGGCCTTGTCTGTGTTGAAACCGTATACTCATAAGATGATGTTATCGGATTGTATGGAAGAGTGATGGTATTGCCGAAGATGTTTATATCGACATGGCTCACTCCCACGGCATCTGTGGCCACTACTCTGAATGTGTATGATCCTTCGAGGTAGTTCCCGTCAATCGGTGAGTTGATATAAGCGGTCGGATTCGTATTATCCACGAAGATTGTTAGTGTGGATTCGCCTGTCAATCCAGCAGAATCCTTTGCCTCAATGGTCAGAGTATGGGTGCCGTCCGTTATCTGAGAGGTGTCATATGAACCGTTCCAGACATTGCCATCCCTGGTCAGTGGTATCCATGCGTTCTGGTCCACCTTGAACCTGGCTGATATGACATAGGAAGTCGTGTTGACAGATATGGGCATTACGGATGTGACATACGAACGGTCCAATGGTTTATTGATTATCGGATTCGGAGGCGAATTGGAAAGTGTGAAATTATTGGGCCCGTAGTTCGTAATTCCATCCGCAAAATCCTCAACAGTCACATTGAACCAGCAAGAGCCATCGGGAAAGCTGTATGTACTCACGGTCCTTTCCCAGTTCAGACTAGCCGCGTTATAATACAGATTCAATGTACCGGCCGTCTGCATCTTTCCACCAAAAGTTATCTTGACACTTTTAATCACTTCTGGGGTATCAGCCTTCACTTTGAAGGTGTAGGCTCCTCCGATAAGCTCGTTTGCTGTCGGAGCAATGATGTCCACGTTGATGGGTTCCTTGACCCTCAGAGTAATATTTGCATATCTTACGAGAGTGCCATCCGAACCCTGAACCGAGAAGTTGTATGTCCCGACCGGTGTATTGGAAGCTGCCTCAATCATCATATTTGTGAAATCATTGGAAGAGCTGATTGGATTCGATGAGAAAGTTACGTTGAAATACTGCGAACCTGTATCCGGTGTCGCTGTCATGGTTACACTATTGGTGTAACTGTTGATCGTATCCATTGTTAGACTATAAACAGCGTTTGAACCGGGAGATGTTACCTTGTATTCGGGATCGGCCGAGATGAAATAATCAGGATTCGTGGAAACCCGAAGCATTACCTTCACTCCCTTTGTCTCCCCGGCGTAACCTGTGTCATTTCCATATACCATCAGATAATAGTTTCCGGCAGTAAGTGAGGAAGTCGTTGTAATATTAAGGTATACACTTTCAGTCGAGGCACCATCTGTGTTCACAGAGTATCTGCTCAATGTTGCTGAAGCTCCGGATGGAGTGCTTGTATTTACGGATCCAGCCGTTTGCCATCTATAATGAAGGTCGATATCCTTGGTTATTCCGAACGAACTCACATCTATCTGATAGGAAGCATTCATCCCGGGTGCGATCAGATGCGAGGTGGGCTGGGCCCCCATCTCGAAATCGGAGGTGATCAGAATCGTATAATTGTTAGTGCTCGAGTCTTCGAAATTCTCGTCAATTACGCAGAGGCCGTAATTGCCTGAGATCTCCGGGTCATAGGAGAAGCTCAGATCCTCTCCGCTGGATGATGCATGGTCGGATATCAATGCATTATCAGAGTTGCCTGAACCCCTGAAAAGATACATCGATAATTTTTCCGTGGGAGGAACAGAATATATGTCGAAATCATAGCTGCCTCCGGCATCAAGGTAAACATCGTACATGTTTACTATGGGGAGGTCTCCTCTAAGGGTACCATCATAAGTACCGGTCCCGTGGTCTTCGAAAAGGGAATACCTCCTCTCACCGATCACCAGATCGCCATTTGCATCAGGGTCAGATCCGTAAAGATCGGATGCGACAGTATGGTAATCGGACTCGATCCGGACCCCATCTGTCCAATCCTGACCGGTGAACTTAACCACTTTTGCATATTTGTAATTCCCTGTGTAGGTATGCCCGTCAATGACCACGAAATCTATCTCATCGCTTCCCTTCGTCGATGAAGAAATTGAATCATCCATCTCGTAATCGTCATATGCGAAAAGATCGAAGTCCTCTCCGGGTTCCCGGTTCATTATTGCTACTGCCGTATATTCATTGGTCTTCGTGGGTACCTTGAACTCGAGCTCGTCGGGAATTGAAGTCCACCACCAACCGGTTGTATATATTCTGGCCGATCGGTCGTTCTTCAATGTTCCTCCCGGTTTTGTCTCGGCAACCGCATCCTCCGAAATAAGGACCATAAAGGATGCGGCGATCAACAATGATACTCCGATCAGGGCAAACGATGCTTTAGAAAAATGGATTTTCAGATTTGACATTAGATTCCCCCTTTAAACATTATTATCGGAGACTTTATTACTTTCAGGGCCTCCGCTCTATTTTCAAATTGAAACTGATCGTATATAATTTGCTTTGTAAAAATCTCAATTAATAATACAAAGAAATTTTAGTTTTCACTCAGCGGTAATTTGGCATTTCAAGATGGATCTCTTCTTCTTCCACATCCTCCACACCCCTTCCAGTCAGCTTGAAATGGACTTCTTCACCAGTAGGCATGGACCTGTGCTTGACCACGGTAGCTTTGCGGATCCCCTTTTCTCCCACTTTATCTATCCTTATGATCACCTTGCAGTTGTGGGAAAGGGAATGACCTCCGATCGGTCTTACATCTCCAGGCCCCATGGAGGAATAGACTTGTGTAGTTATCAGAACCGGTATGTCCAGTTTCCTTGAGATGTTCATCAGGTCCAGCAGTATCTGGGAGATCTCCCTTCTTCCATCCTCATCCCTTCCCGAACCAAGGTTCATCCTGTAAAAGACCGTGGCTGAATCCAGGACCACCAGACCGATATGAAGGTCTTTCTCAACGAGCTTCATTGTGGACCGCATGGCATCTTTCAGCTGGTTTGAGTTCAGAGGTTGGAAGAAAAGGACCTCTCTGGATATGTTCTCGTGGTCATCTTCACCGCATATCTGCTGGAACCTCTCCATAGATACACCCTCAGTGTCGATGTAAATGACCTTCTGACCAGCTTGGACCACATTCCTTGTGACCTGGAGGCAGATATTGGTCTTACCTGAACCTCCCTCACCATAGAGCTGAGTTATAGCGGAGCTTTCTATGCCCCCTCCCATTATCCTGTCAATGGCTTCACACCCTATGGGGACCCTGCTCAAATATCTCCACCCTCCCTGAGAACCTCTCTTATCACCTCGGGGGCCCTTCCTGACCTCTTCTCATCAAGGTAGATGAATCCATTGATCCTTGATAGGGCCTCCAGGTGAGGGTCCCAGGTCTCGGAGATAAGAACTCCCAGGGCATCCTTTCTGTGAGAGAGGACCCTGAGGAAAGAATCGAGTTCATCCTCACTTTGGAGGACCTTGAAGAAGACGGCTGGTCCTTTTAGACCGATCATGAAAAGCTGATGGACGTCATTCCTTGAGAACATCGAATCCTTTCTGTAACCCATGGAGGCCATCTGCCTGGAGAACTCCCTTGCCAATATCTTAGGGTCCATGCCCCTTGAGGAACTGAATGGCGCCATCTTTTTTTCTTCGATCGGAGGGCTCCTTTCCAATGTTTTCTTCTCATCCAATCTTGATTGTACTATAGTTCTTGTTGTGGAAAGGGTGCTGTTTGGAGGATCCTTTGCGAGGGAAGGGCCCTGCCGTAAAGATGTGAGTGCATCGTCCACAAGCTTCTCGCAGGTCGCCCTGGTCATCTTCCTGTAACCATCCTCGAAGATAAGGTAGACCACCTCTCCTTCTTCCGGAAGTTCAACCTTCAGGAGGTCCAGGCCTATGGAGGAATCGGACCTCTTATTGGAACCCTCGACCCGGATAGCAGTCCTGTAAATTTCCAAGATATCGTTCTCTGTTGTGAAGACAATTGGGTCCAGGACCTGTTTCAACTTGCCTTTGAGCTCGGAGAAAAGCTTCTCGTCCTCCTTCTTCTTCTCTTCCAGTTTCGGAGCTATCATGGAAACGGGTGTTATCTCGAAGTTCTTGTCAGAAATGATCACAAGGTCCTCAACATCCTCTATCGAGTCCGGTACAAGGAACTCAGAAAGATATTCAAGGGACCTGAGAAGGTCGATGCCCTCCCCCGGGACCCTGAATGCCAGTAGCTTTATACCTCCGTCATCCAGTAGCTGGTAGGCATTATCCTCCATCTTAGCCCTTAGTCTGAATAGGAGGTCCTCCGATGGAACAACGTTCTCTCTGCTGGATTGCATTTGAGACCAACTTCTTATGACCAAATCCGGATGTTGATTAAAAAAGGTTGTGTCCATTGTAATAGAGGTTAATATTAAGAACTTGGGCCCTTTTCGATGTATATGGACCCGCGGGACCGGTATGGGGGAGAGTTCGTCAGAAGGGTTGAGAAAGCCCTATCCGATATGGGTTTGACCACAAAACCTGTAATTGAGAGACCTAATAAAGGACTTGCAGATCTGTGCCTTGTTTGCTTTCCCATTGCAAAGGATCTGGGAAGACCTCCCCAGGAGATCGCAGAGGAGATCAAGGAAAGGATAGGATCCGCCGGAACCTATTCACTGGAGGTAATGGGCGGGTATCTGAACTGCATATTCAACGATTCGGAATACTCCTCGGATATGGCAGGATTCCTATGGTCCCGGAGGGGAAACCTCGGAAGAGGACCTTCCCGGGAAGATCGGATCATAGTGGAGCATACATCCGCAAACCCGAACGGCCCCTTCCATGTGGGGAGGGCCAGGAACCCGATAATCGGTGATACCCTTGTCAGGATGCTGGGACATGCTGGATTTAATGTATCTTCTCAGTACTGGATAAATGATATGGGTAAGCAGGTAATGATCCTTGTATGGGGTCTCCATAATATCGAAGGATCCGAATTGGAAAGTGCCGATAGGGAAAAGGAGGACCATGACCTCGTCAGGTACTATCAGAAGGCCAATGCTATCATGGAAGAGAACGTATATGTTCAAAATGAAATTGGCGATCTTCTGAATAATTACGAGAAGACGGTGGGTGACAGGGACTGGGAACGCGTGATCTCTGTCCCGGGGAAACCGGAGATCAAAGCTATCGATGTCAGAAATGCCTGCAACAAGGTTATGGATGGTATGAAGAGGTCCCTCGGCCGTTTGAACGTGACCTTTGATGACTTTGTCTACGAATCCCGTGTTGTCGAGGATGGGTCCCTTAGAGAGATCATAGAGGGATTGAATGATAGCCCCATCTGTAGAGAAGAGAATGGGGCCAGGTATCTTGACCTCTCTGACCTTATCGAAGGGGGTGATGAGGATAATTTCAAACGGAGGTTCGTATTCACCCGATCAGATGGTTCCGCCCTTTATACCACAAGGGACCTGGCTTATCACAAATGGAAGCTGGACAGTTGTGACCATGCGGTCAATGTATTGGGGGAGGACCACAGATACCAGTCCCAAATGCTGAATCTCGCCTTGAAGGAGCTTGGTTCGGAGAAGGTCCCCGAAGCTGTTTTCTACTCCTTTGTATCACTTCCGCAGGGAAAGATGTCAACGAGAAGGGGGAGGGTCGTCTTCCTTGACGACCTCCTTGACGAGGCCGTTGATCTGGCCCGGATCGAGGTCGAAAAGAGAAGGACCGATCTGGAAGATGTGGAATTGATCGAGATATCAGAGGCTGTCGGGATAGGTGCATTGCGATTCAATATCATAAAGGTCCAGCCCGAAAAGAAGATCGTCTTCAAATGGGAGGAAGCACTCAATTTCGAAGGATCAACAGCTCCTTTCGTTCAATATTCCCATGCCAGGGCCTGTTCCATCATTGGAAGATCATCCGATGAGATGGTGGGGAATATTGACTGGAGCAAGCTTGTGGATCGGTCCGAGAGGGATCTCGTGAAACGATTGTCAGGATTCGATGAGGTCATATTGAAGAGTGCAAAGGATCGGAAGGTGCATCTCCTTACGGTCTATCTTGTTGAGACCGCATCATCGTTCAACGATTTCTACAGAGACTGCCCTGTAATCAATGAAAGTGACCCGGACAGGAGGAAGGCAAGGTTAGGTCTTGTGGAGATGTCAAGAGAGGTCCTTGCAACAGGGTTGAATATACTGGGAATAAAGGCCCCAACATCCATGTGATGCTTGATCTGACCTTTTTAGACCTGGTTGTTCACCTTTTTCAGCGATATTTATATAGGTGTCCTATTATGGGCTGTCCTGAGGTCGTTCCTATGCCCGATGAGTTCGATTATGAAGGGCTGTTAAAGAGAGCCCATGATTCCATGCCGGAAGAAGAGGTTACCGATGAGGAGAGATGGTCGGTACCGGAACTGGATATCATGTACGAAGGCAGGATGACCGTCTGGAAGAACTTCCAGGAGATAGTCGATTCCGTGAGAAGGGAGGCGATTCACATCCAGGGACATATACTCAGGTCCCTTGGTTCCGCCGGATCACAGGATGGTCGAAGGCTCATTCTGAAATCCGTCATCTCCGAGGATAAGCTCAAAGAGAAAGTGGATGAGTATGTCTCCACATTCGTTATCTGCGGAGAATGCGGAAAGCCTGATACACACCTTGTCAAGGAAGGCCGTATCAATGTAATCGAATGCATGGCCTGCGGTGCGAAGAGGCCAGTAAAGGTCAAGAAAGGTCTCCGGGCGAAGGAAAAGAAGAAGATACTCATTCCGGGTGACGAGATCGATGTCATGATCCAGGATGTCGGCAGGCTGGGTGATGGTATTGCAAAGGTCGACAAGTTCATCATCTACGTCCCTGGTGTTGCCAAGGGTGCCGCCGTAAGGATCAAAGTTGAGAAGGTATCCGGGACGATTGTCGTAGGTCGCGTTATATCCTGATCGCTACAGAGCATAATATCCCTGAGTTAATTATTGCCAAGGATTCAGGGAGATCATTTTCATCATTGCAGAGCTTGAGCTAATGATCTCAGTATTTATCGTTTAAAGATAATGTAATTTTTTTTTAAAAAAAAAGGCAGGCGGAAAAGACCGCCTGCCTGAGTCCCTCACCTTATGATTACTGGAGAGGAGACTTGCAGTTGGGACAGAGGAACCATGACGGATCAACCTGGGATCCGCAGGAGGGGCATGCGCTTCCTGGGGCGGGTTCCGGCTGGGCCTGTGTCTCCATCTGGGGAGCGGGTGCCTCATACTGTGGTGCCATCTCCTGGGTTGCAGGTGGTAGCTCCTGGGGCTGCTCCATATCAGTCTGACCTGGGGGAAGCTCGGGTGTCTCTGCTCCTGGAAGACCAGGTGCCTGTCCCGGTGGAAGTCCCATTGCATCATATCCTGCGAGCTGGCTCTGATCATACATCGCGTACTGCTGTGCAGGGGGTGCTTCCTTCTTCCTCAGGACAACAACGAGTATGACCACAACTATGATGATCACCAGGACCGCTACAATGGCCAGGATGATGAACATGGTGTTGTCATTACTGCTGCTGCTACCACCGGTGTTGATGGGTGTATCATCATCATCAGTTTGTGTGTCATCACCGGTCTTTTCAAGGATCTCGATCCTCAGGGAGATCTTCTCTGTCTCGAACTGTCCGTCATAAGCGGACACCTGAACGGTCTTGAAGCCTTTCTTGGAATAGGTGTGATTGACATCAACTCCTTCAGAGGTTGCTCCGTCACCGAAGTCCCATTTGTATACGATCTTATCTCCATCGGGATCAATGACCGGATCGACCCTGAAGTTGATCTCGTCTCCGATGAAGATGTCGGTCGAGGGGTTTGGGGTCGCCTTGATCGCATCTGGTGCAGGTGGTTCCTCATTCAGGTCGTTCAGAACCAGGATGATCTTGTCTGTGGCCGTATCCCCTTCTTTGTCCATTACCTGGAAGACAAGGGTTATTTCGACAGATTTTACCCAGCCTGCAGAGGTCTTCCAGATATTCTGATCATTTGGGTTGAACCAGAACTCACCGGTATTGGGGTCTATTCCCCAGTCGATGTCCTTTGTTACTTCCATGTAAGGGAGCTGGTCCTCGAGTGAGTCTATTTCATCGCTTTCAAATTCTAAGGATTCTTCGAAGTTGACACTGAAGGTCAGTGAATCCCTCATGGATGTGGGGAGTTTCAGGTCGTCATCCTCCGCTATCGGTTTTATCCTTATTCCGCCTCCCTGGTACTGTGTATACTGCCTTGGGGTGGTTGCGGGTATGGATATCGATGGTGCGTCGTTCTTGTTCTTGACGTTGAAGTAGACAGTGAGGATGATGGTCCCGTCAGAATCACCGTCGGAGATGGAGAAAGCCATCTTGGAGTTCTCTTTCTCAACATCGTAGTTGACAGGTGTATAGGTTACGAGACCGTCATTGTACCCTACATCAGGAGACTCCTTCCAGTTATCGGAAAGACCGTCCTCGAAATCGTATGTGAGGGTTCCCCAATCTTCCTCAGGATCGGTATCCTCGGCGATTATCTCGAATGTGAACTCCTCATCCTGGGTCATGAAGATATCATCGCTGTCCTCTATATGGAGAACCGGTCTCATCGGATCGATCTCGTTATCCACATCATATTCCATTCCATCATAGATGATGTTGTATACCATAGGAGGATCGTTCACGGAGTTGACGAAGATCCTAGTGGTCCTGTTGATCTCGGAATGGTCGTCATAGGCCCTGATCTTGACCGGTTCCCCTTCGGAGGTCCACTGGTTATGCTTGAGGTTGATACTCATCTGCCAGATCCCGTCTACCTTGGAGATGTTAATGCTCATGAGATCGGAATCGTAGTCCGAATCCCATGCACCCTCTCCGCCGTTCAATGATTCGTTCCAGATGTTGAAACCCCTGAATTTTCTTTCGGGATCGGTAAAAGCACCCTCAAATCCTTCAAGTGGAATCATCCTCTCGGGTTCATCCTCTGTGAGTGTCGGGATCCCTTCCCAGCTATCGATTATTGAAACTGGGTCATCATCCCAAACGGTCATATTGAAGTCCCAAACGTCCAACGATCGTTTTGAGGTACGGATATCATTTAAAGGCATTTTATCGATAGCCCAAGCCCTGATCTCATGGGGAGATGGACTCTCACCTAACTGTTCTCCAAGGAAATTTATGTAGTAGACCTTTCCTGGATTGGGATCAGCATCCGTGTAATCCTTGTCCTTTGGATTGAGCGGATCTCCCTCCTCGAGAAGATCTATCGGGGTATCACCGTCGATCTCCAGCCAGATGAACAACGGTTCATCATTTTCAACATCAAGGTAGGTGACATAGATAGTGAACTCAGTCTTATAATATCCTCCGGTCTCTGCCTGGTCCCAGTCGGATTCAACACTGATATCGGCAATTTCTGGGGGGACATTCGGTTCTTTTTCATCAATAATGAAATCGAGTGAATAATCGATGTGTCCCTGCATGATTCCACTAAACATTCCCAAAATTTGTCCTGTGGTATCGACTGCCATATTATATGTCCTTGTCGAGATTCCTATGAAAAACGATCTAGGATCGTTTCCCTGGAGTTCGGTCGGAAGATGTGTCAAATTGGAAACCAATATGTTTTCGAATTGCGGATTCTGATTATTGAAGGCGGTGTTCATGTTCCAGACATTCATATCCGATACGCTCGGGTAGTTGAAAGTCAAGGTGATGCGACTGCCGTACCAGCCATCATCTTCGGTTCCCTCTATGTTATCGAGTCCAAAAGAATAGAAAACACGCCAGACATTAATCCAAAGGTCGGGATAGAATAATCCCGGCCACCTCATACCTCTAAAATCGATCGAGTCTTTAAATAGAGTGAAATCGGCGGTCAGGTTCCAGATTTTCTCCCTGTCCACTCCGGACAACTCGTACCAGTCGGCATTGTTCCATGCGGAATCAACCCTTCCCCTTCCGGAAGGATCAGTAGATGTTGCATTTCTCCAGTCATTTCCCGCTCCCTCGGTGTAGGACTCGGAGAACGGATAATTGTTGAATTCCAGGTCGTTCTGCTGAACCTCGAATTCGTATTCAACTGTCCAATCATAATCCCTGTCCTCTTCCGCCTGAACGGTCCAAGGGAGATATTCGACTCCGATATAGAACCAACCCCTTTCGGTGAATGTGCCATCTGTACCGAACCCGTCAGGATCTTCTACCGTTCCCATGGAGTCGGTGGGAGTACGGAATGATAGCGTCCAGTTGTCTTCATCATTGTGGATCCATCCATCTCCCGAATCACCATCATCATAGAACATCTCTTTTCCACCCATATCAGCCCATCCGGACCATGATTTATGGAAGAAGTAAACGTATACCATTAGGGTATCAACATAATCACTTGTCACAAATTCTCCGTCGTCCTGATATTCCTCCAGAGTCGAGTCCGGAGATGAGAACTCTGTGAGAGTGAATGAATAGTTGTATACGCTCCCGGAACTGCCGCCTACAGGATTCACATTTCCCTGAGGAACTTGGATCTTGAACCAATCGATAAAGTCACTCTGGGGATTGACTACCGCCGAGTCTGAAAAAAATTCTCCTGTAACGGTCTCTCCGGACATGATCTTCGTTCCGTTAGCCTGGTCATCATCATCGTTCTGTTCCTCTTTGTCAGTTGCCCTGGTGGGATCCACATCCAGCATCATGGATTTGGGTATCCTGACCATGCTCGTATCGACACTGCTGGAGGAAGCCACATCATCAAAGGATACACCAGTTCTCAGCTGATTCGGGTCAACAGTCCTGCCAACCAGACTAGACTTATCCATCTCGAAATTGACATCATCACCGAAGATATTCACTGCATCCTCGGAAGATACCTTCTCGATAATAGCTCCATTCTTTGCGATCGCTTTGCCGTTCACATTGCCGGCCTCATCAGTGAAATGATCGGTTTCCACGATCATTTCATCAGAACCGGTATTTGCTTCTATGTTTACTCCCGCACCTACCAGACCAGCCGGTATTATTAGCATGGCCATGAAAACAAGCGCGAAGAGAACACTCTTCCTTTTACCGTACATCTTATTCCTCCAACGGTTATGTCAAGAGCCTTTGAATCTTGAAGTGGGATGCTTCTTGTCGAACCAGCCTAAACTGCAGCTCTCAACCGAACATCTATTCTTTGTATTTATAATCTTTAGACATGAAAGGGTCACTGGTTGCGTCAAGACCGATCTTTATAGAGAACCTTTTTTACCTTGAAGGGTGCTTTTGGATGTATCATGGCCAAGTTGACCTTCCTCGGTACGGGGGGAGGCAGGTTTGTCACCCTCATGCAGGAACGGTCGACGGGGGGCCTATACATCGAGGACGGAGCCAGGGTCCACGTGGACCCGGGCCCGGGAGCGCTACACGCATTCAGGAGGAACAGGATAGACCCGACGAAGACAGATGCCCTGGTGATATCCCACTGCCATCCGGACCACTATGCTAACGCTGAAACCCTCATAGAGGGAATGGTGACTGGCCACAGGGGGAAAAGAGGAACCCTTGTGGGACCGAGGTCCGTGATCAAAGGAAGCGGAAGAATAGGACCCGCTGTCTCGAAATACCACCAGAACAAGCTTCAGAAGGTTCTGACAATATCCTCGGGTGACTCCTTTAATTTGAACGGTCTCGATGTAAGGGCAACACCGTCGATGCATTCCGACCCGGATGCGGTGGGATTCAGTTTCCGCACCACAGGGGGGAATATCTCCTATGTGGCGGACACGGAACTCCGTTCGGAGATAATTAAAGCCCATCTGGATGCTAGGATCCTCATACTAGCTGTAACGAGACCTCTTCAATCCCGTATCCCACACCACCTCTCAACAGAGGATGCCGCGGTTTTTGCAGAGGAGATCAGACCTGAACTCTGCCTCCTTACACACATGGGGAAGAGGTTCCTGAAGGATGGACCCAAGAAACAGGCCCAATGGATCGCAGAAAGATCGGGTGTAAATACTGTTGCAGCGAGGGATGACATGGCGATCCATCTTGATACCGATATCAAGGTGTCACTACCTCCATTTCAGGGGTAGACCGTTCAAGGGATTATCACGTTATTATTGTAATATTCCTCTCATCTTCAGCTTTACAGCGCATATCAATGATATCAATATCTTTCAATGTAAGTCGAACCACAAAACTTATTGAATAGTACACATTCTGGGTTGCGATACCATGGACAATGATGATTTTTTCGGAGATGAGCTCCGTACACAGCTGGTCTTCTTTTTCAATTTGAAAGAAGGCCTGAAGGACCTGGATGACAGGATCAGGACCACCTCCCTTTACCTTGCCAGAAAGGACCTTGAAGGCAAGCACAGGGATGTCGATGATTGGCAGATAATATCGAGACCGGACGAATCCACAGTGACAGGAAGCAGGAACGATAATGTCGTTGTCACAGCCAGGGTCAGGACAATGAGCCTTCATGGGAAGAGCACCTTCGGTGGAAGGCAGAGTGATGCAATGAAGAGGAACATCGAAAAGCTCTCTGAAGAAGTCTCTACCTACAAGTACATGTATCTCTTGGACCCCTGGACGGTCAAAGTCGTGGAAGAGACGTTCGACACATCGAACCTCACCATACTCCCTCTTCTCAAGGATGACATTGCCAAGGTGGTGAGGACCTCCTCAGAAGCCATGGACATGGTACATCCCGGTTTGATCGAACCTCCTACACAAATGGTCGAGGAGATAATAACAAAGGAAGATTTTACAGAGGATCGGACGATCATCTCACCAATATCCCGAACCTCGATAAGGCAGGGTTTCCTCTACATCCCCAAGGAGAAGGGAGAACTGCTGAAAGAGGGTTCGGTCACTATTTGGATTAGGAAGGATGCCTCGCTTGAATCAAAATGTATGATGTCACAGACAGGTGGTGTCAGGATCGGAGGTGGTCTGACCAAGTGGTTCAGGTCCATCGGTCTTCAAGCGGAGGATGAACTTGTAATGGGTTCTCAGGAGGATGGGTCCCTTCTTGTTCTAATGATACGGAGGAACCAACCCTTCAGACCAGCTTCTCCTATGATAGAAACGGTGAAATGGGACTGATACCATTCCTGCTGTGGGGAGAAGGATACCCCGGAAGGGTAAGACATGGAATCGTTCTCCAAAGAGACCAGGGAGTCTGTGGGCAGGATCGAGAAGAAATTAGCGGACCTCCGCAATGATCCCGAGTTCAAGGTCAGCAGTGATGATGAGCAGGATGTCTGCGACCTTGTATTGTCCGGGGGAGGAGCTAAAGGGGTTGCACAATTAGGAGCACTGTGGGCCTTTGACAAGCTTGGGATCAAGATAAAGAGACTATCAGGTACCTCTGCAGGAGCCATTAATTCATCACTTGTCGCAGCCGGTTATTCGATCCAAGAGCTATGTGAGGAGATCTTCGATCTTGATTTCATGAACCTCAGGGATGGTTTTTGGGATCAGCACATTCCAAAGTTTGCAAGGATCGCAGCTATCTCAACCACTTACGGAATGTACAACGGTGAGAATTTTCAGATCTGGCTGGAGGAGATGCTTGTTGAAAGGGATGCCAACACGTTCGGGAGGCTGCCTCTTGGGGATGTCGGTATGCTCGCCAAGCTCGAATCCAGGGATGCTCCCAGACTGCAGATAATGGCATCGGATATCACCCATTCATGCGAGATCATGATGCCTCGGGACCTGGTCCTTGACAGGTACGGGAACTTAAGGTCTCCCAGTTTCCCTGTAGCTGCAGCAGTTAGGATGTCGATCTCGGTCCCGTTCTTCTTCACACCTTACAAGCTGCATCAGTCCCTGGTTGTGGATGGGGCTTTTGCTTCGAACCTACCATTAGAGACCTTTGACAAACCCGACGCCTCGGATGTAAGATGGCCGACATTCGGTTTGAGCCTGGTTTCCAAAGTATACCCTTCCATGAACACCGGCGACCTGTTCCATTTCGGATTGGCCATCTTCGATACGATGAGGTATGGTCAGTCGAGGATGTCATTTCTGGAGTATCCAACACGTATCTGCCGTTTGATGGAGATACCCACAGGAGATGTTCGGACGCTTGATTTCGGGATAACAAGGGAGCAGAAGGAACAGCTTTTCTTGAATGGGGCGAGAACGGTCCTCAAGACTTTGAAGGGAGAGGATGGGGCGGGGATCAGAAGGACCTGGAACTTCGATACATATATCAAGCTCCGCAAGAGGTGGAGCTTTCCACCCATGGACGAGCCCTATCTTTAGATCGGGGGTTTTGGAGGTCCTGGGATCTCTGGCATCCTGGGTGGCGGCGGAGGAGACCTGTTGGTCGGAGGGCTGGATGGTCCAACGACCGTTGGGATCTGAGGAGAAGTGTTATTCTGAACATTTTGAGCGGGTTTCTGAATCGGGGGAAGTGGCGCTCTCTGATGAAGGTTTCCGCCCCCAACCATCTGCGCCCTCCCCTCTCGAAGAGCTCCCTGACCCATACCGTTCGCCATGGACGGTCCCTGGATGGGATGGGTGTGCATGTAATGCTGTTTCTTCTTTGTAAGGGCGAAGGCCAAAAGTATTCCGATAAAAATTACGATCAACAGGGTGATCCCCATAAGGCCGACGTATAGTATCGTATTATCAGCCTTCTCATTCACCTTTATCGTCAATGTTTTCTCTTCCCCTTCGTTCCCTGAGGAATCCCTGGCTTTGGCCTTCACCTCATAGGTTCCACCACTTCCATATTTGTGTGAGATCGATGGGGATGATACCCATCCGGAATCGGTCCCATCACCGAAATCGATGAAATAATCCTCCACACTGAATCCATCAGTGGTCTTGGATAGATCGAAGATGACTTCATTTTCGGCATCTGCAGATAGGGGACCTGTAAGGACAACCTGGGGGCCTACTGCATCCACAATCAGCTCCTCCGAGCGTGTATCTTCCTTGTTCCCTGCCTCATCCATGCAGTAATAAAAAAGGGTGAAGTCACCCTCCTCACCCGGAGGAAGGAGGGCTCCTCCATAGGTTGTGAAGAAGTTGCCGTCCCAGGAGTAAGATATCAATGTCCCCTCGGAAGATCTCAGGAAGATCATTGGAACATCAGTGATGATACCTTCACTATTTGGCGAGGAATCTATGGATAATGTGGTCACTTCCTTGTGTGTGTCCACCTTGAAATGGAATTGTACCTTACTCCCCTGATTACCAGCCCTGTCAATGCTGTATGTGAAAAGGGTATGCTCACCTTCAGGGATGGTCACCGGAGATGTATAGATCTGTTCAGGGACCTTGTCGATGTAATAATAGATGATCTCGCCCTCTTTACCATCGGTTGAAAGTGTGATCACGGGTTGGGAGGTATACCATCCCACGGATCCATCCGGGGTAGAAGGTTCAATGGCGGTGACCACTTTGGGTACTGTGATATCGTATGGTATCAGGATGGATGATATTGGTCCGCTGTTGCTATGGACATCCTGGGCATAGTAGAGGAGTGTATGGTTCCCCATCGGAGGTTCGAAGGGATCATCATATTCCACCCAATCCTCACCTCCATTCCAGCTGTAGAACATATCGGCGGTCCTATCGCTGCAATCCAGTTCCACTACCATGGGTTCGGTGTACCATCCCAATGAGTTGGGGATGTCGCCGCCCAGGTCGATCTCAGCAATTGGAAAAATGGAATCAACCTTGAATTCCAGCGTGATCTCCGTATCCCTGTTCCCGGCATCATCCAGGGCCTGGAGGTGAAGTTCATTCTCACCCTGGATAGCATGGATCGTTCCGTTGGAGACCTCTTTCGTTCCTCTTCCCCACCAGAAATCGACCCTCTGGGGAGATGCTTCGTCACCTGATGCAGAGGTCTCTATGATCGGAAGTGTGCTGTACCATCCGTCGGTACCATCGGGTGACTCTGGAGTGACGGTGTAGGCTAATTTCGGGGTGTCGGGATCGAACTTCACTACCGTGGATTTTTTCACCTCTATATTGCCGGAAAGGTCCTCGGTCCAGTATCCAAGAGTGCTTTCGCCTTTGGGGATGAGAACATCACCGGAGAATTCGAATTCCTGGCCTCCATTCCATTCGTATCGGATGGTTCCGGGTTCGTTACATGAGAATCCGATACCGGGATCGTTCTTGTACCATCCCCTTTCCCCATCCGGATAGGGCCAATCGAAATCGATCGTGGTCACCGGCGGTGTGTCATCGGTGAGATAGTACTCATTCTGGAATGGTTTGAAGTTCTCTTTGGTAACGGTCACATAGCCGTAAGCTGGACCTGATATCTCAAAGGGAACGACCGCCTTTCCAGACCCGTCGGTTTCCACCTTTGAGGATCGGTCGAGTGATTCAGAATAAACAGCCACAATGGCTTCCTTGACTGGAATTCCCGAACCATCTTTGACCATTACAGTGAAATTGGAATAATGGTCATTGATATAATCAACGGTGACAGTGAAGGTTGAGATATCCTCGGTCCAGATCATGGTCTCCGGAGAACCCAGAAGGTTGTGTTCGAGCCAGGCATTATAGAACCACTGCTGTTGTGTGAAATATGCACCCCATTCGTCTACATATGATTCCTTTGCCCTGTGGAATATCTCACCCTGGGACCTGTAACCGTTTTTCATCTGAAGAAGAAGGGCCTGCTGTATGCCGGGTGCTCCAGGAAGTTCTCCGGTGTATCCTATTCCACCCTCTGTTGTCCTTGAAGCTCCGACATAACCTATGGCACCGCCCTTATCGTTCTCTATGAACTCTTCGGAGATGGATTCCCAATTGCCGTTATCATACCAGTTCGTCTCGCATGACATCGCAGAGATGAATGGTAACCGTGGAGATTGGGTAAGGTCCGAGGCCTCGTTGGTGGTGAAGATCAAAGTGGAATCCTCCTGTGTACCCTCAGACCAAAGGTTAGCCAGTCCATGACCCATGTAAACAACTGTGGATAATCCGGAGTTGAAACCGTTCCAGATGTTGTTGTAATTAAGGACCTTGGCACCTGTCCCCGTTTGTGTGTTACCGGGAGAATAATATTTGTCCGGGGTTTCATAGACATATTTCAGGTAATCAGACCAGTAGTATTCACACTGGGTGGGCCCGTCATCATATGAATGGGTCGTGGAACCGAAAAGACCGACAGTTGAGGTCCAATCCCCTATCTCAGGATTCTTCTCGTATCTTACTACCTTCTTGGCCCAGTCCGCTGTTTCTTTGTCATTATCAACTGAAACCCTGCTGACATATACATCAGGAATGAAATCCTGGATGTCCCTTGTCTCAGCCCATCTGTCATCTCCATCCCCATTCCAGACATCATATGTTCCATCCAGGCAGGCATAGTATGTATCCGCAGGGAGCTTGTCAGGTTCGCCTCCGTAAGGGTCCTGGTCCCAGGCCATTAATGTTGGCACATACTTTGTCTCTCCCATCAAAAGGACCCATTTCAGGGCCTTTCCATCGCCGAAGTAAGTGTCATGTAAGAACTGCCAGATGGATTTCGTTCCATCCAGGGAAGGGTATTCTGAGTTCACATCACTGTATTTCATTACAGTGACAATGAGCCCTGTCTCCTTCTTCCATTGGATATAATCTTCGAGATCGTTGATGAAGGGGTCATGTGATATTACCATGAGCTCGGTCCCCTCCAATACATCCCCGGGCCTTTCCACGGCCCTTGTCATATAATTGATATTATTCTCCGGTCCTGCCGATCTCTCAATGACCAGTTCGATATCACTATAGAAAGTGAGTGTCTGACGTACCGGATCATGGTCGAAGGGGGAGACGGAGATCGAATAATGGGCCAATCTCTCCCCTGTTTCCCATCCATATCCGATATGGGACCACATGACGGGTTCCTCCGGATATGAAGTTCCTCTAATATACATAGACCAATCGAGGTCAAGTCCTGTGGTCTTCTCATTTGAAAAAACCTCTTCGGTTAGATGGACCCCTTTTACCGATGGGGCGATCGGGAAAGAAAGCGGGATCGTTGTGGGGTTGCCTCTAACCACCTTGATATCCCTGATCTCATATGGGACCTGTAAGGGATAGGAGATCACAGGTACAGATGGACCCCCATTTGCCGGAGGGTAAATGCAGTTTTCAAGATGTGGTATGGACCATCTTATTCCATCTATCAGTTCAACTTCCATGGATAACGGACCAGGTTCGATATCCATGGAGAGGACCTCTCCGATGGTACCGGAAAGGTTCTCCGATCCTTCATGATCGGAACCTTTGATCGATGGCATGGCCGTGAGAATGGTAATTGCCAGAAGCAGTGCGGGGATCGTTGAATATAGCCTCATGAGGGATCACCGGGCAGTAGAGCTGATCAGGTGTACCCTAAACAGGTTTTCCCACATATTATTTTGTAGTCACCTTTTTACATAATCCGCCTTTCATGGTAAATATCAAGGACCCGATGTCCCTTGAAGGTAGGTTTACATGGCGATCCCCGATATCGATGAAAAGGACCTCACCCCCCTGATGAGACAGTACCTTTCCATCAAGAAGCAGCACCCGGACAAGCTCCTTCTCTACCGTATGGGAGATTTCTATGAGCTTTTCTTCGATGACGCTGAGGTTGCCGCAAGGGAACTTGATATCACCCTCACTGCGAGGGATAAGGGGCCATATGGCGGGAAGATACCACTGGCAGGGGTTCCATACCATGCACTTGATAATTATCTGCCCAAGCTTGTGAAAAAGGGATACAGAGTGGCGATCGTCGAGCAGGTTGAGGATCCGAAAAAAGCCAAGGGTATCGTAAAGAGAGAGGTAGTCCAGATAGCAACTCCAGGGACCCTCCTCCTACCTGAAGGCTCAGATGATAGGGCAAATACATACCTTTGCGCTCTCATGAGGAATGTGGAGGACGGCGGAGAGGGTGAGCTGCAGCTTAAGGAAAATAAAGGAACAGCCCAGGACAGGATCGTCCTTCCCCACGCAATGTACGGAGTATCCCACCTTGATATCTCCACAGGTGATTTCTTCACCACACAGATATCCGGAGCAGAGCCCTTCAACAGGTTGATCTCCGAACTGATGAAGTTCCAGGCAGTAGAGATTATCGTACCTGTCTCACTTATCAAGAGCGAGGATTTCATATCCGAACTGAGACTCCAGATGGGCACAGAGACGGTGATCAGTTCATTTCCGGACCACAATTTCCTAAGGTCTTATTCGGAGACTCTACTAAAGGAACAGTTCTCGGTCCTGTCCTTAGAGGGATTGGGTCTGTCGGATCTGGAATTGGCACAAGGTGCTGCCGGGGCTGTTCTCGCTTATGCCAGGGAGAACCAGATGACCGACCTGAGGCATGTAAAGGATATTCGTGTTTACAGTGGTTCGGAATATATGGTCCTCGATTCCACCACATTACGCAATTTGGAGGTAATGAGGTCCTTCCGTGACGGGTCCACGAAAGGGACCCTTCTCGGGATCCTGGACCGGACAAGGACACCCATGGGGTCCAGACTTTTGAAGTCCTGGGTCCAGCAGCCATTGATGGACATCAACGGAATAAATGAGAGATTGGATGCGGTGGAGTCTCTTTTCAACAATCTATTTCTCAGGTCTGATATCAAGGACGGTCTGAAAGGCATCAATGATATTGAAAGGTCCCTGATGAGGTTAAGCCTTGGCAGGGGATCTGCCAGGGACATGGTCGCCATCAGGAACTCTCTCGAGTCTGCTGAGAAGCTCAAAGAAGTCTTGGATGCCTCAAAGAGTCTGGGTGCCTCCAAGCTCCTGAAGGAGCTTTCGGGGGATCTTACCGGAGAAAGCGGGATCATTGAACTCATCTCCTCTGCCATCGTTGAGGAACCTCCTCTTTCCATCACTGACGGAGGTATGTTCAAAAGAGGATATTCCGCCGAGTTGGACGAGATCGCCCTTTCAGCTCGTGATTCGAAGGATTGGCTCAAGGGATTCGAGGCCGGGGAGAAGAAAAGGACAGGAATAAGATCGTTGAAGGTTAGGTTCAACAATGTCTTCGGCTATTATATCGAGATAACCAAGTCCAACTTGGAAAATGTTCCTCAAGATTACATAAGGAAGCAGACCCTTGTCAATGCTGAGAGATTTATTACACCCGAGTTGAAGGAAAAGGAATCCCTGATCCTCAACTCGGAGGAGAGGATGGCAGATCTCGAATCATCCCTCTTCGATGAGATCAGGCAAAAGGTCCTTGAGAGGGGCGATGGGATACAGACCATCGCCTCATCCATAGCCAGGATCGATGTGCTAAGCGATCTTGCCGAGGTCGCATCCGCCAGGAATTTCAAAAGGCCTTCTGTGGATGACAAGAGAAGGATCTCAATGACCCGGTCAAGACATCCGGTTGTTGAGGAAAGGGTGGAATGGGGTTTTGTTCCAAATGATATATTCCTGGATGGGGAAGACAACCGCTTCATCATTCTTACAGGTCCGAACATGGCTGGTAAGTCCACTTACATGAGGCAAGCCGCCCTGAACGTGATCATGGCCCAGATGGGATCGTTCATACCTGCCGATGAGGCTGAGATCGGTATGGTGGACCGGATCTTCACCAGGGTGGGGGCCTCAGACGATCTGGTCAGGGGACAGTCCACCTTCATGGTGGAGATGCTTGAACTGGCAAATATCCTGAACTCGGCCACAGATAGATCATTGGTTATCCTTGATGAGATCGGAAGGGGCACTTCCACATTCGATGGTCTCTCAATTGCCTGGGCGGTTACAGAATACATTTCTGACAAGGGAAAGATAGGAGCGAACACGATCTTTGCTACACATTATCATCATCTGACCGAACTCGAGGGTAAGCTGGATGGGGTCGTAAACTATTCGATGTCCGTCAAGGAGACAGGAGAGGGGATCACATTCCTCAGAAAAGTGAGGAAGGGACCTGCATCAAGGTCCTATGGTGTAGAGGTAGCGGACCTCGCCGGTATTCCCACCGAGGTCGTGGAAAGGGCCAGAGAGGTCCTTGGAAGGATCGAGAGAGAGGACTCTCTTGAGGGGAGGGCCGCTGAGATCACCAACGTTCCGATCGAGGCCATCACAACAACCAAAGAAAGAAAAGGACCTCTACAGATGGTCCTTTTCCCAACCGAGGATATGCTAGCTCCAAAGGTCGAGGACCCTCTCATCGAAGAGATAAGGTCCATGGATCCGGGGAATATGACACCACTCCAGGCCCTTGAAGCGATCTACAAGCTGAAGAAGAGGCTTTAGGAGCAGTGTCCCAAACGGTTTTATCATCCTGTTCCATCTAGGGTTTCGGAGATAGTAGATGAAGGTAACCCTCGCAGGAGCCACATTGGACCGTAGGTTCTGGCCGGATGATCCATCCGCCTCACCGGAGACAATCTCGGCAGCCTATGCCCGAATATCCCACAGTCCCAGGGGAATAGGTGAACTGCGGGAGATCGCGGTTAAGGAAATCGAGAAATCCAGACGTTCCAATGAGAACATCGTATACAAGATGGGTCATTCCTCCATTGCTGAGCATGCGGTCTTCAATATCGATGTGGAGGATGCATCACGTCTTCTTGTTGAGTTCATCGAACATCACAGGCTAGCATCATTCACTGAGAGGTCCCAGAGATACGTTTTCTTTGGCAACAAGGAATTCCAGGTCCCCGATGAAATGATGGGAAGCAAATTCGAAGAAGAGGTAAGAGAACTGGAATCAGACAAATTCAATTTTTATAATAGGCTCTGTGAGGATAAGGACCTGAAGGAGAAGTACGGGGACAAGCTATTGGAGCAGGCACGATATGTATTAGGCCTGACCTGTCCGACGGATCTGGGTTTGACGATAAACGCAAGGGAGCTGGAGTACCTGATATCATGCGGTAAGGCCCATGGTCTTGCCGAGGTCAGAAAACTTGCTGACGAACTGCTTGACAAGGCCGGTCATCTTGCTCCATCCCTCATCAAATATACAGGACCTAAGGAACATATTTCAATTGCGAGGAAAAGGATGGAGGATTGGGTGGATGAGAACCTCGATAGGTTGAGACCGGAAAATGAGTTCGAGGATATACTGGATTCAAGGAGGTTCTCGGTCTGTTCGAACCGTCCAGCCCATTGCGACGATCCAGAATCGGAGATCGCATCGGCTCTGCTTTTCGAAATGACAGACCTGGACCTTGAGGAGTGCAGAAGGACTGCAATGGAGATGACAGATGACGACCTTCTAGACCTTTTCAGACCTATATTTTCGGAATATCCGGTCCATTCATCCCTTCCAAGGGCCTTCGAGATGATGGACCTTACCTTTGATTTCGAGGTATCGGCTTCAGGGTTCGCACAGCTCAAACGTCACAGACTTGCAACCATACTGGTCAAGGGATATGAACCGGGGAGATGGTTCACTCCCCCGATCTGCATGGCCGACCCTGAGATCGCAGTTGATTACATCAAGATCATGAGAAGGTCTGAAGATCTCTTCCACAAGGTGGAGAAGCTCATGGGCAGGGAAGTGGCGACATATGTCCTTACGAACGCCCATATGAGAAAGGTGATCTTCAAATTGAATTTGAGAGAGCTATACCATTTCGTTCGTCTAAGGTCCGATATCCATGCCCAGGATGAGATAAGGAACTTATCTGATATGATGGTCACTGTCTTGAAGAACCATTTTCCCGTGGTGGCCGCCATGCTTTGCGGAAAGGATTCCTATGAGGATGGCAAAGAACGGATATTCGGTTGCTGGACAAAGGATGATGATCAGGAGGAGAATTAAATGATGGCAAGCATCTGTCATATCTGCGGGAAGCCCGCATTCAGGACATGCATACTCTGCGGGAGGCCCGCCTGTAAGGGACATCTGGACGACAATGGGTTCGCCTGTCTTAATTGCGCACCCACAAAGAGAGGACCACCTGCTTCGAAAGGACCAGGTGAACCTGGTGGTGTTCAGGGATGACAAAGATCATGGACCAGGATATATCGAATCTGACCAGCCACTCACTTGATCTTATCGATGGTCTTCTCAACGATCTGAAAGTGAGTGAGGTCCCCGCCTTTGCATCCCATGAGCAGGACCTGGAATTACTCAGAGACGAGGTAAAGAGGATCTCCGGGAAGAAGAACATCATTATCCTTGGTCACGGCGGATCTATCACCACCTTCAAGGGGATCCTTGGATCACTCGGGCGGTTCTACAAGGGAGATCGGGAGTTCTTCATCATCGATACTTTGGACCCGACTCATATTTCTTACGTTAAGAGCAGGACCTCCCCGGAAGACTCCCATGTGATCGCCATTTCGAAATCAGGGAATACAATGACGGTCTTAGAGCTCCTCTCTGTTTTCCAGACTTATCCAACAACAGCTGTAACTGAACCTGGATACGGTGCATTGAGGAAGATATCCAAAACAAGGGATTGGACAGTGATCGATGTACCCAAAGAGATCGGGGGCAGGTTTTCGGGAGGTACAGCTTCTGCCCTTCTTCCTGCAATGGTCCTTGGTATCAAAGTGGAAGATTTCATTGAAGGAATGAAAGAAGCTTACAGGTCCGCCAGGGAGGATGATGAGATGGTCAATCTCAGCGGTGCCTTTTACCTTGTAGAAAGGGTGGGAAAGAGGATGATCTTCCTCCCGGTCTATTCCAAGGGATATTCAGCCTTCAACGATCTTGTGACACAGCTCTTCCATGAGACCCTATCGAAATCAAGGAAGGGAATGACGATCCTATGTTTCGAAGGACCGGAATGCCAGCATCACACGAACCAGAGGGTCCTTGATGGACCGGAGGACATTGCCACCCTTTTCATTCTTGTTGATGGGGATGGAGGAGAAGAGATATCATGGCCCGACATTTCTGTGGAGTTCAAAGGGATACCTCTGAACGAGTTGGGTGGATATGATCTCAAGAAGGCCATGTTATCTGAGGCTAAGGGAGTGATGGGTTCCATGGATGAACTTGGAGCTCCATACGGGTCGATCACATTCAAGGATGAATCCGAGAGATCAATTGGTTTCTATGTCGGAATGATGCATTACCTCGCGTATTATTTCGCACTTTTAAGGAAAGTGAACCCATTCGACCAGCCAGCCGTTGAGAAAGCGAAGGAGATCGCCTTGGAAATGAGAACGAAATAGATTGTGTTTTCTTTCATTCGATTTTCTGTTTCGGTCCTCTCCCCCCACCTTCCCTTTTTTTACCCGCATTCATCTGTAATCTTCCCTTGAGAGGGGTTTACTGCATGTTCGACAACCACTTTTCCCAGTGCCCGATCTGTGGGCAGACAACCCTGGCCAGGCAGGGTAGATGCGACTTCTGTTTCAACCCTGAATGCGATAACAAAGGATGTGCTTTCTGATATCGGTCCAGGTATCCGGTTTTGGAATGAACGGCTCGAACTTGTTGTCGAAGCGTCCCGTTTTACATGTGTCATCTTCTCGTGGTGTAACAATACATTTGCATAATCATGAGATCTATAAGGAAACCTTTAATAAGACCTCCCAATTTCAAGCCCGTCCAAGCCAATACATGGACGGTGGAATCTCATGGGAAAGATCGGATTAACTGAACTTATTTTAAGAGATGCGCATCAATCGATCCTTGCTACAAGGATGAGGACCGAGGATATGGAACCGATACTGTCCAAAATGGACAAGGTCGGATACTGGGCAGTAGAGATGTGGGGGGGGGCAACCTTCGACGTACCTCTCAGGTACCTGAACCAGAATCCCTGGGACAGGCTGAGGCTCATCAGGAAGATGATGCCCAACACGAAACTAATGATGCTTCTCAGGGCTCAGAATATAGTGGCTTACAGGAACTTCCCGGACGATATCGTAAGGAAGTTCGTTCACTACGCAAACAAGAACGGGATAGATGTCTTCAGGGTCTTCGATGCCCTGAACGACCTTAGGAACATGGAAGTTCCGATGAAAGCGGTGAAGGCCGAGGGTGCTCATCTCCAGGCCTGCGTCTCTTATACGATCTCTCCTGTTCACACTACCGAATATTACATAAAATTCATGCAGGACCTTGAGAAGATGGGAGCGGATTCCGTCTGTATCAAGGATATGGCAGGTATGATCTCACCCAAGAGGGCATATGACATCATTAAGGGATACAAGGACCAGGGAGGAAAATGCCCCGTGGACCTGCATTCCCATTCCACATCCGGAATGACCGGGCTTGCATATCAGAGGGCCGCTGAAGCCGGCGTTGATGTGATGGATACCGATATGTCACCAGTTGCCGAGGGAACCGGTCATCCTGCAACAGAATCCATTGTCTATGCTTTCAAGGGGACAGAATGGGATACCGAACTTGATATGGACCTTCTCATGGAGATCAGGGATTATTTCAGAACGATCGCAAAGAAGTACAGACATCTTCTGAGGCTCGAAGCTCTCAGGCCTGACCCGTCGATAGTGGTCCACCAGATCCCCGGTGGAATGATCTCGAACCTGGTCTCCCAGCTGGAGATGCAGGGGGCCGTGAACAGGCTCGATGAGGTGTTGAAGGAGATACCCAAGGTCAGGGAAGAACTGGGTTATCCACCCCTGGTGACCCCGACATCACAGGTTGTTGGAGTCCAGGCTGTCATGAACGTTCTTTTCGGAAGGTACAAGAACCTTCCCAAGGAAACAATAGACTATGTCAAGGGAATGTATGGCAAATCACCGGCCCCTATCTCGGATGATATAAAGGCCCTCATCCTCGGCCCCAACTGGAAGGATGAGATCATCACCTGCAGGCCCGCGGACCTCCTTGAACCGGAATGGGACAAGAGGAAGAAAGAGCTTCAGGACATGGGAGTTTACAAGGAAGATGAGGATGTCCTGATCTATGCGATATATCCTCAGATCGGGCTGAAGTATCTCAAAGGCGAGGCTAAGGCCGAGTTCACATCAGATGAGCTCCCCCTCCCCCTGGACCATCCTGCAACAAGAGCAATGGTCAAGTCGTTCTTCCCGGAATTGAAGGAGATCTATCTCTACGATAAGGAGTGCAAAGGTGGAGGAGGCCCGGCTACGATACCCACCGAGTTCGATGTCGAGGTCGACGGTGAGATGTTCGAGGTCAAGGTCAACCCCAAGGGTGGATTCATTGTAGCCGGAGAAGGCGGCGGAGCAGAAGCACCTCCAACCGATGTTGAAGGCGGTTTCAAGAGCCCGATGCAGGGGACGGTCCTTTCCGTCAAGGTTGCGGAAGGTGACAAGGTAGAGGAAGGACAGGTTATAGCCACTGTTGAGGCCATGAAGATGGAGACCGAGGTCAAGACCGACCACGCGGGTGAGATCAAGAAGATCTATGTTGGAGAGGGAGACGCAGTTGAGACCGGCACCTTGATGATGCAGATCCTCTGAGGTGATCTCGATGACCAAAGAAGGATTGATCAACAAGGTAATGATCGCGAACAGGGGCGAGATCGCAATAAGGATCATGAGGGCCTGCAAGGAGCTGGACATAGCAACTGTAGCAGTTTACTCCGATGCAGACAAGAATTCACTGTTCGTAAGATATGCAGATGAAGCTTACAACATCGGCAAGGGTCCTGCAAAGATGAGCTATCTGGTCCAGGACAAGTTGATAGATGTCGCTCTTGCAGCAGATGTTGAAGGCATACACCCGGGATATGGGTTCCTTGCCGAGAATTCGGACTTCTGCCAGCTTTGCCACAAGAACGGTATAGAGTTCATTGGACCTCCGGAATCCGCCATGAGGCTCATGGGGTCCAAGATAGATGCGAAGAAGTCCATGATCGAAGCCGGAGTTAGTGTTGTTCCAGGTGTTGTCGAAGCCATAACCGATCATGAAAAGGCCAAGGACATCGCACATGATATCGGCTATCCTGTGATGCTGAAAGCGTCCGCAGGAGGCGGTGGTATCGGAATTCAGCTCGTCCAGAACGAGGAGGAGATGGATAAGGCCCTTGATTCAGTGAGGGTCCTTGCAAAGAACTCCTTCGGTGACGATGCCGTGTTCATAGAGAAATACATCCATGACCCCAGGCACGTGGAGTTCCAGGTGCTGGGGGATAAGAACGGTCACACCATACATCTCTACGAGAGGGAATGTTCTGTCCAGAGAAGGAACCAGAAGCTGATAGAGGAGACCCCCTCTTGCGCTCTCACTCCTGAGATCAGGGAGGAGATGGGAAGACAGGCTGTCCTTGCAGCAACAACTGCCGGATACTGGAATGCCGGGACCTGTGAGTTCATGTTCAAGGACGGAAAATATTACTTCCTTGAGATGAACACCAGGCTTCAGGTCGAGCATCCCATCACCGAAGAGGTGACAAGGACCGACCTTGCAAGGGAGATGCTCTATGTGGCATCCGGACTCGATATCTCATACGCTCAGGAAGAGATCACACAGACAGGTCATGCGATCGAGTTCAGGCTGAATGCAGAGGATCCTCTGAACCAGTTTGCGCCTGCTCCCGGGAAGATAGTGAAATATGCGGAAGCATCCGGCCCGGGGATAAGGATCGATTCAGGAGTGTACCCGGGATATACGATCCCACCATACTACGATTCAATGATCGCAAAACTGATCGTATGGGGTGAGGACAGGAACTACTGCATCCAGAGGTCGAAAAGGGCCCTCTGGGAAATGCAGATCGGTGGAGTGAAGACCAACATTCCGTTCCATGAAGTGGTCCTGGACCATCCCAAGTTCGTAGAGGGAGATTACACGACCTCCTTCATACCAAGGTACAACATCATGGAGGCCGTGGTGGAGTACTACAAAGCCAAGAAAGCAGAGCAGGGTGGAGCCAAGAGAGCTGCCGCAATGGCTGCCGTCGAAGCTGTCATCGCTGGTGTTGCGCAGTCCCGAAAGACAGAATAAACGGATCCATTAAAAGCCCCCATTTAGGGGGCTTTTTCTTGGAATATTTTTAATATTTGCATTATATTTCCAGATCATGGAAGAGTCTGGCGGGTACGATTTCAATACCATGTCCGAAGAAAAAGAGCAGGACGCAGTTCCTTTAGAAGAGAAGAAGGGTCTTGAGATCAAACTGATACTAATGATCATTTTCGGGATCGTCTCTCTTTTCACTTCTCCTGTATTTGTGGTGTTCCTTGGTATCCTGTCCGGGCGAGTTTATTTCATCATGATATTCGTCTCCCTGGGTTTTGCAGGAGCTTCCGGTTATCTTGGAGAACGTTTGATCAAGAAAAGCAACAAACTTGGATGGATCGGGATCGGTTTCATGGCATTTGCCATCCTTCTTGTCCTGGGTCCTATCATCCTTGCTTTCATCTTCATCTGATATTCCCTCCACTTGAGACTGGGATCCTCTTTCTAAAAACTATTTCTACCGGAGGTCCATATCCCGATCGATATCCATGCGGCCTCCCCTGGAACCAAGAGGAACTCAGGAAGAGATGATGAAGGACCCCAAATGGAACGGGGTTCCACCTACTGGAAACAGGGAGATCTTCAACAAGTACCGATTCCTTGGCCTCCTTCTACTTGTTTTCGCGGTTAAGATCGTCATTTGGGGATTCTACCGTTTCATCACAGGGAATGTCTATCCCTTCACCATTCCAGAGCTGAACTTCGCCATGGGAACATTCATGAAACCCATCCTTCAGCTTGGTCCTCTTCTCATCCTCTGGTGGTATGTGTTCAAAGAAAGGGGAAGCCCTTTCAGATTTACACGCAAGAACCTAGCTTCTTCACTCTTCTTCGGATTCCTCATGGCACTTGTCTTCTTCTTCGTGGCCACAGGTGTATATGTGGTCCACAATCTGATCATGGGATACGGGACGAATTTCCATTTCGTTGCAGGATGGGACGAAGTCGGTTGGGGCCTGATAATCGCCATGATGTTCTCGTTCATGATCGGGACAGGACCTGCAGAGGAGCTCTTTTCCCGAGGATTCCTACAGGACCAGGCTGCCAGGGTATTCCCTCTGTGGCAGGCAATGACCTTTTCGGCAATTCTTTTTGCAATTGGTCATCTTCCGATCTCCATCCTGATGCACAAGATGCCATTTGACGAGATCATGTGGTACATGGCGGTCCTTGTGGTCATGGGATTCTTCTTCTCCATCATCTACCAGTGGTCCCGCAATATTATATTCCCCATACTCATCCATGGACTCTGGGACTGGTACCTTTCACTTTTTGCAATTAAGGGAGAGTTCACTTATGAATTTGCCCAGAATCCCGGGGCCTACTTCGGAATGGTGGATTTCATCAATACGGTGATCACCCTTGTCATACTCCTCCCTGTCTTCTACATGATATACCGCAAGTTCTGGAGGCGGGATATCATCTCAACAGGATCTCCTGATGACACACCCAGGGAAAAGATCCGCCTTTTCCGCTGGTTAAAGGATCGGGATCATGGAGATTGGCCCTCAAGACCGGTCGTATTTACCGTCGCTATTACCGGAATATTCTGTTTGCTTATGATCCCATTCGCTGGTGTGATAGGTACCGATGATCCGAACCTCCAAATAGATAGATATGAGGAGGGTGCCGGGGAGATGGTCCTGAAGGTGGAGCAATACAGGGTATTGGTAGGGGCTGAACTAAGCGACCATGAGATGAATACCACCTACCTCGGCTCCTCGAACTCCACGATAAACTGGGTCAATCTGACATTGACATGGGAGGACGAACCCGCAGCCGGACCAAGATATGTCAACAGACCTGACAGCTTCAAAATGACGCTAAGGGACGGTGACGGAAAGGAGCTCGATACCGTTCAGGGAAGTACAGGTGATCTGGACCTGATCTGGGTCGCAACCCTGGGAGAGGTTCCCCTTTCATTTGTGGAGATAGAGGTAGAGCTTCTTTCGACAGGTGACCAGGAACCGATCATCAATCCTCTGGGACTTCGTGAGGTCCAGGACACCCAGAACACATTCGGACTTGACATCAAGTACGAGCTTCAGTTCAAGGAGAAGGGAGATCCGGAGGAATTGAACGTCAGATGGTGATCCATGTAAGATATTTGGAAATAGATCATTTCACCGATGTTGATCCTGCCATATACTGAGACGAAGTCCTCGGGGGGGAGGTGTTGATAATGGAAAGAACAAAGGTCCTGTTCCTCTGCACACACAACTCATGCAGGTCCCAGATGGCGGAAGCACTGCTTCGTCACAAGTATGGTGATCGATACATCAGTTATAGTGCGGGTATTCAGGCGACCCGGGTAGATACCAATGCTGTCAAGGTCCTGGAAGAACTTGGTATCGACTCCTCCGGGCTTCGCTCCAAGTTTGTTGACGAATTTATCGACATGGATATGGACTTGGTCGTGACGGTTTGCAATCATGCAAAGGAAGCGTGTCCCTTCTTCCCAGGAGCAAGGGAATTCATCCATAAAGGTTTCCGGGACCCTCCAGATCTTATCGAACAGGGGATGGAAACTATCTGGGCCTTCAGGATGATAAGGGATGAGATCTCTGCCTGGTTGGATACCAAGTTCGGGGATCTATGATCCAAGATTATCATTCCGTCAAATGCATCATCGACAATCCAAATTTCATTATCGTTTCTACCTGGTAAGAGCCGTATATACCTCAAGCATTCGATCACCCATGACCTTCATGGTCCACATCTTGGAATACTGGTAGGCTTCTTCAGCTTTCTTCCTGTAAAGATCTTCATCCGTAAGAAGTGAGATCACTCTTGAGGAGAACTCGTCCACATCCTCATTGACCATGAATCCGCCGTTATCTCCTTTCATCACGTTCCTGGTTCCCATCTCTCCTATTGCCACCACAGGGGTTCCGCATATCATTGATTCGACGGTCACAAGACCTTGTGTCTCGGTCTTTGAAGGGAATGTGAATATATCGGCCAGTGTGAATGCATATTTGATATCCTTCCGATCGATGTAACCCAGGAAGGATATCCTATCGGATATCCCCATCTTCTCGGCCTTTTCCTTCATCTCTTCCTTCTGAGGTCCGTCCCCTACCATCATGAGATGAGCATCTGGCACCTTTTTCAGGACCTTTTCAAGGACCGGAAGTAAAAATAAAACGTTCTTCTCTCCACCGATCCTGCCAACAAAGAGCAATCTCTTCCTGCCTTTGAGTTCGGGGAATGTTTCAAAGAACATTGAATTGTTTTTCTCTTCCTCTTTTGAGGTCCCTGAGAACTCCTCTTCCGGGATCCCGGTGGGAATGATGGTGATGTCCTTTTTAATTCCATAGGACCTGAGGACGTCCTTCATCAACTTACTGGGTGTCAGTAATCTGTCATTCTTGTTGTAGAAGTTGAAGGTGTACCTCTTAGCTATCCACCTCGCATTCCGGTCTGGAAGCCAGGGAGCGTAGTAGTGGATATACTGCTCGAAATAGGTATGGCAGGTCATGATCAGTGGTATTTTCTTTTCCAATGCATAGGACCTTACCATCCTTCCCAGATTGAACTCGGTCTGAACATGGATGATATCTGGTGATATGGACTCCAATCTCTTTCTGACCTCCCTCTTTTCCGATCTGTTCACAAGGCGGTCCTCATCGGAGATAGGGGTCTTGTGGGCTTTGAACCTGTGGACATTGGTGTTTCCCATCTCCCTATCCTTCTCGTATCCTCCGGGGTATTCGGAAGCGAACACGTGGATAGTATGACCTCTCCTCTCCAGTTCATGCTTGAAGGAGTCAATTGAAACCGCCATCCCGCTGAACCTTGGCCAGTAGTTGTCAGTTGCATATACTATCTTGAATCCCACGATGCATGATGGCAATGAAAATATAGATATGTGTCTTGAAGAAGGTTTCATACACCATTCAATAATCTTAAATAATCCACCTGGAATCGATGTTTGATGGGGCTGATCTTTTGAGATATCACTTTCTGATGAAGATAACAGTTATGCTGATCTTCATATCAGTTGTTTTCACATCAATATCTTACAATGCCATAGGGGATGAAAACCTCTCAATTTCAGAGGCATCATTCGGACTTCCACAGGAAACGGATTCATTCTCAACCGTGGAGGTTTTCGATTCGGATCGGGACGGTCTGGATGAGATCTTCATGGGAGGATCCGGATTCAGTGATGGAGATATCCGAACAGAAGGTATCAGAGCCTATGAATATGATAAGATCAGTGGGAGATGGGAACCCTTTGGATCAGGTCTTCCAGGTCCTGGATCGGGTGTGTACTACGGGGCTATCGCACTGGGCGATGTAAATGGCGATGGGAATATGGACATTTCAGCCCCGAAACCATCCAGATGGTATGATATTGATTATTCCGAGAACGGAGTGGATATCTACACCGGTAACGGACAGGGTAGTTTCGAGTTCACCCATACGATCCCTCTTGACGATTCTCAGCTCGGTTCCTCAAATGAGGTTGAGGTAGCTGACCTGGACGATGACGGTTTCACGGACATAATAGTCTCCACATATTCTGGCATCAAGGTATTCTTCGGAGATGGTTCGGGAACCAGATGGAACGAACAGAGTCCACCTCATCTGAAAAGTACAGAGATATCTGGGGTAGGTATCGGTGACCTGAACAAGGACGGTCTTCTGGACATTGTGGGTACACCCTATCAGAGGTCCGAGGATGTAGAGATGTATGTGCAGGGGAATCTCAGGAGCTGGAGAGATGTCCCGTTTAAGCAGACCACCGCAGGTTTCGGTACAAAGATCCTTGATGTGGACCTCGATGGCAACAACGATGTTGTCTACGGGACCTTGGATGAGGGGATCAAAGTCTGGTTGGGCCAGGGAGAGGTAACTCTCACCAGCTTTCCTTGTACTGAGGGTGATGAGGGTCTTCCCACAACAGACGGCCAATGGGACCAGGTGGAACTCTCTGATATCAATGGTGACGGAAAACCTGACCTGATAGCAGCGATCAACTCAAGACCAACAGTCCATTGTTTCATCAATGATCTGCCCAGTGGCTGGTATGAGGTATTCACCGGTGATGAGGAGCTGTACGTCGGTGGTCAAGCTTACGGGGCTAATTTCGGAGACTGGAATGGTGACGGTCAGATGGATATTGGAGCCTGCTCATGGGAAGACGGGGCTGATGCCTGGCTTCTTTCCTCCCTACAAGGAACATCTCCTGTTGCGGATGCCGGATCTGACCGGACCGTGGATATTGGTGTTAAGGTGATACTTGACGGGTCCGGAAGCCGGGATCCTGACGGAGAGATCATTGAATGGGAGTGGGATTGCACATCTCATGATGTGGATCTGGAAGATGCCGAAACATCCTCACCAAGCTTCACACCCTCCGAGGAGGGTATCTATGTCTTCAATCTCAGGGTCATGGACGATGATGACGAATGGTCACAGACCTCCACTGTAAGGATAACCGTAATCGATCCCACCCGGAATATCAAACCAGTAGCCTATGCTGGTGCTCCCCAACATGTAAACGTTGATGACCTTGTCGAACTTGATGGGTCCGGTTCAACAGATATGGATGGAAGCATTGTTGAATGGCAGTGGACCTGCACATCCCATAATGGTATATCACTTGAAGATGCAGATACAGCTTATCCCTCCTTCATACCAGATAAGGAAGGGACCTACAGGTTCCGATTGATAGTTACCGATGATGATGGTGATGATTCCGATCCGGACCAGGTAACAGTTGAAGCATCCTACCAGGTATTCTATCCTCGATTGGGACCATTCAACTATGAGAACGGAGAACCATTGTCGGGTGCAGATGTCATTTTAACCAGTGGTTCCGATGAAAAGAGGTCCATCACAGATGAAAATGGATATGCCACATTTGAGATGGGATTGATCGAAGGGACTTATACGTGTGTTGTGGAAAGGGATGGAGAGGTCCTGATAAAAGGCCTTTCGATAACCATTGCCTCCAACGGCAGGGTAACATATGGTGGAGGGTCCATTCCTGAAATTCCTGTAGATGAGGGGAACAGTAATACCATTTTCATCATCATTATCGCCGGGATCGTTGTGTTTGCCATATTGACGATCGTGGTTTTCATGCTTGTCAGAAGGAGCGGAAAGGAGGATTTTATTGAGGTGGAGGTCTCCGATCAAGGGGGTGCTTATGCCTGTGAAAATTGTGGAACAACTCTGACCTACATGACAGACTTCAATATGTACTACTGCAGCAGCTGCGACAAATACGCAGGACAGTAGGAGTCTCTTTGCTGAAGGTATATAACAGGAAATCATTCCTCATCTTCCGCCGGTCTGCTTCTCCTCGATATAATGATGATAGCGGAGATCGAGATGAGCAGGATCACAAGTATAAGGATGATTATCCAGATCATATTTCCGTTGTCATCATCATCCGATCCGGGTTCATCTATAGGTGGTTCTTCGCTTTTCAATGATAAGGCCGGTGGTCCTTCTTCCAGAAGGCCTTCCATTGTGATCTTCGTGCTGTATTGGATCGGTTCGTAACCATCCAGAGAGATCGAGATATTAACATCCGAACCAAGAAGGTCCTTCGAAAGGTTGAATTCGGCAATACCGTCCGGACCTGTGTTGTTTTCCAGGGTGAGGGTACTAATTGTGATGACGATCCTGCAATTATCCAGGAAAGAACCCGTTTCATTCCTTATCGGACCTATGGATAGAATGAAGTGGACTGTAACATTATCGATCACATCCTGGATCTTAACCATGGGAGGTGGTAATGTTTCCAGCAAACCCTCCTTTGTAATATTGGTGGAGTAGGTAAGGTTCTGATAACCTTCCTTGAAAAGGGTGATAACAACAGGAATACCATAGGATGATCTTGCAAGGATGAAGTATGTATTCCCATCCAGGTCTGATAGGGAACTATCTTCAAACCCTTCCAAGGAGATCGATACCGAGACATTATCCAGGACCGTTCCGTTCTCATCGATTATCGGTCCAATGGTCAGTGAGTAATTACCAATTTCAAACGCTTCTCCTGCGATCCCAAATATCGAAAAATGATCCAGATCGATCTGGATATAACCCGCATAATCCATCCCATTCAAGTTGAGATCGGTGGTGTTCACCCTTGAGATCGAGGAAAGGTTCATCCAGGTTCCATTCTCCAACCTGTAGATCGTGAGAGTGGATTCATCTATATCGCCCGTATCATCGGCATCCCCGTCATTATTTCTGTCCAGATCATCGACAGTGTAATAGATCCTCAGTTCCGCCCAGCTGACCTCCACATCTCCGGTAAGGTCCACCTGTATGAACCTGTCAATTGGATATCGATCGAGAGGTATCCCTGAAGATACTTTCATTGGTGTCGGTGGATCCATAAGGTGGGTCAATTCCAGTTTAGCTGTTGAATTTCCTTTGAATTCACAGAAGAGAGCGGCATCCACAGCTCTGGTAAGGTCCAATGAATCGAAGTTGATGAATCCCACGGGAGTCATGTAATCAGAGACCACGTGACCGGACTCAACGGACATCATTATGCTCTTGAATATTCCAAGGATCCTGTTGTGGTCGTTTTGGAGTGGTTTCGAAATAAGTATCACCGTCTGGTTAGGGGACCATACACCGTATCTGACAACACACCTATTCTCCATGGAAGAGTTCATGGCCTCAAGAAGATAAGGAGTATCTTTCAGGAGTTGATAGATCAGATTTCCGGATGTTCCCTGATCCATCGATGGTTTCCCGACGATAACGATATACTGATCCGTTATCCCCTCAGCCTCGTCAGGAGCCAGCTCATTGATGATAACGGAACCCTGTCCGGAAAGGCCGTTCTTCAGCATATCCGAGTCCTTTGTACTATCTGAGATGAAGGTTATATTTTCAAGCTCCACTGTGAAATCAAGGTCAGATCCATCCGGGATACCATCCCCATCCGAATCCCTACTGAATGGATTGTATCCGATCTCCAGCTCTCTGGAGTCCAACATCCCGTCCCCGTCTGTGTCGTTGTTTATAGGATTCAGCTTCATCTCTATCTCGAAACCATCCGGAAGAAGGTCCCCGTCGCTGTCTCCAGAGGTTGGATCGGTTTCGTATATCATCTCTATTCCATCCGGGATCCCATCGCCATCATCATCGGATTTGTAGGCATTAGTACCCAATTCCAACTCCTCATTATCAAAGAGGGAATCCCTGTCCGGATCCGGGTCCAGAGGATCATAGCCCATTTGTTTCTCCTCGTTATCGCTCAATCCGTCATCGTCGGTATCGGGATCCCTGGGATTGGTTCCTAAAAGGAATTCCCACTTATCGCTCAGCCCGTCCCCGTCGGTATCATAAAGTAGAGGATCACCACCCCATGCCAGTTCAAGGGAATCGCTCAATGTATCCCGGTCGGAATCGAAATGAAGCGGATCGGTCCCATTCTCCAATTCGAAGAGGTCACCGAGTCCATCCCTGTCCGTATCCGTGGAATTGGGATCTGTTAAAAGGTACTTTTCGTAGGAATCATTCAAACCATCATCGTCCGTGTCAAAGATCTTCGGACTGGAGAGGACGATCTCTGAGACATCTCCCTCGGGGGTTGTCGAGTTGCATAACCACCCGACCATTTCCTCGTCATCCGGAAGACCGTCAGAATCCGTATCATCCGCAACGAGGTCCTCATCGACCCTGTGAAGGGTAGTCAGCATATCGAAAAGAATGATCCTCCCTTTGTAGGTGCCTGAACCTGTATTTCCACCCACATAGATCTTATCATCATCACCAACATAGATGGAGGTCTCGGAAAGACCTGTATTCCATTCTGCCAGCATTCTTCTGTTCCTGTCGAAGACCTGTATCCTATCGTATGTCTGGTCCTCGTCACAGATGTAAATATTGTCATCTTTATCGATGAAAATATCTCCCGGTTTTCCAAACTGGGGGACCTGCCAGGTGAAGTTCTCTGTCAGGTCAGGATTGTATACATGTACAACCCTATTCTTGATATCTAACAGGAAGATATCTCCAAAACTGTTGACAGCAATTGAATTGCCCTCCAATGCTCCGATACTGCCGGGTCCGGAGTAATAGGGTAACTGTTTGTAACGAAGTTCCGTTCCATTCGGGTCGAAGACCACAATGTACGGCCATTCTCCTGGACCTATCCCCATTGCATAAACATTGTCCTCCTCATCCACCCACATCGTTGAAACGGTCCCGATATGATTATTGTACCATTTCGCTTTGATATTGCCGTTCGTATCTAACAGATATAATTTGATATTACCGTCCCATCCATATGTACCCACATAGACCGTTCCGTTCGGTCCGATGAATACGGATGAGACCTCATCAAGATATGTATCGCTCCACTGCGTGAATTTCACGGCCCATTTGTAGTACCCATCCTTATCGATCTTCAACAGGTAATCGCTGCTGTAACCCTTTATGTAGAAACTTCCATCCGGTCCGACTGCCATTTCATTGCACTCGGCGAATTTCCTTGATTCGTCATCGCCTATGACCTCATCTTCAACGATATCTATGGTGGTATAATCCGTCAAAAGATCGTTTGTACCATTACCGTCGGTATCCATTGATAACGGATTCAGGTTGCAGTAGAATTCCATTAGATCATTGATACCGTCTCCATCGGTGTCATTCAATGTCGGATCGGATACTATATGCCAGTAGAATGGGGTCCCGTCATAAGTGAAATTGACGACCCAACCTTCCAGTTCCAGATAATCGGTGAGCCCATCATTATCCGTGTCATCGTTCCGAAGGTCCATCCCTTTCTTGACCTCTAATCTATCGTTCAATCCGTCCAGGTCCGTATCTGGATCGGTGGGATCATATCCCATTTCAAGCTCGTAAGGATCACCAAGACCATCCCCGTCCGAATCCCATTTCCACTGACTGGTTCCTATCTCCTGGGATGCATTCAGTGTATCTCCATCCGGATCTGACCTCTTCAGATATCCCCATCTTGAAAGGTCATCCATGTTCTCGGGCATTATGTCGAAGTACATTGTATCCATTTGAGAATAATCCGTATCTGTAACATTCTTCCTCTCCCAGAGTCCTGGGAACCAGAAGGCAACGTAATTGTATTCCTCGTAGAAGACCTTGTATTCCGTTTTAAAAATGGTGGAAACAGGATAATTGATCATTCCGAATCCCGGCTCTACGTATGCTCCGATCTCCCATTGTGTGTCCTTTCTCTGATCGGTCTCTGTCTCTTTTATCACATTTTGATAAGTGCCTCTCTTCGACCATTTCGTTCCAGTATAGCCTGCTTCGGCGGGTTTTGAAGGAACATAGATGATGTAACCGGGTTTGATGTATCCTTCTTCGACATCTTCCTTACCACCCCATCTGGTCCTCACAACCGATGTGTTGACAATACTTTCCATTTCGAACCTGTCACCGGCATCAAGGCCGTTACCGGTCCTATCGATCATGTCCATTGAAGTGGAGACGATCTCCAGGTCCAGGTCGCAGAATGTCCTTGCCCCTGCTACAAGTCCCAGGATCCAGTTCATGATGATATCCTGATAGCCCGAGACCCCAGGGATCCATGTCAGGATCAGGTCCACAAGGTCTGCAATGAGCATTATGATCCCAATAATGGTCCCGACAATAGGGATCAGTCCGATCAAGAACATGACGATGGAATATCCCATCTGGAGCATGAACTGTGCCGTAGCAACAGAAGCCGAGAAAGCATCCCAGCCGTTGCTGCAGCATATCATGATAAGGTTGAAGACACCGATCCCGTAATCAATGATGAGGCCCACTATATCGAGTATAGGACCTATGGTGTCAAGGAATTTCAGGACATCCTTTACCGTGTCCACGACCTTCACGATCTTGAGTGCGGTAATGATCGATTTCAATCCGTCCCCAATATAACTCCCGGCCTTGGCAAGGATATCCACCTTTGCTCCAATTTCGATGATATCCTTGAAACCGCCCATGATGGTCATGGGTGCTCCAACCAACCATTTGGCAGTGTTGAATATGTTCATTCCAATGGTGTATGCGTCCAGGTTGACCTCGGGAACATTCCAGTTGGTAACCTGGTCACCAACGGAAATTACCGTGGAATCCCCGATCGCCCAGAACAACAACAGTGATGCTGTATCCGTTCCCGTGTTCCTGTTCAATCCCCAGGAGGCAACCTCACCGATCAATTCACCAGGGTCAAGGGGATCTGTAGAGGGAGCCTCATACCAGGTGGTCTTCATCATCCTCGATCTGATCACTGGCTCATTTCCAAGGTCTATCACAAAGGACCGTCCGTCTATGGGATCAAGGTCTCTGAGATCCATGATGGAGGAGGAATCCTCAATTAAGGTGATCAATGGGAGTATGCTTTCATCAGGGAGGGTTGAAACGGCCTCTCCGGAAATGCGATTGATAGAATCAAGAAGTGCTTCATCCTGGTGATCGTAAGTTCCCTCTACGCTGTCAAGAGTGAGGTTCTTATCACTCAGCACGGATTTAATATCACCCATCTGGAACGTATCATTCCTCATGAAATCCCTTGATAATATCACAAGGGACATCAAAAGTTCCTCAAGGTCATTACCGTAAAAAACACCCAATTCGGTTCCGAAGTTCTCCGATGCCCTCAATCCGACGATGGAGAATTTTTCGGGATATGTAATAAGGTTGATCATCTGAGTCTTGATACCTGCATCCTCTATCTTGAACTTGGAATTCTCACCGGAAGAGGAGGTGGAGGTTTTCAATGTTCCATCGGTCTGGAGGGTAAGGTATTTTCCAGTGTTGGTAATCAGATATTCAAGGTCCCCTGCCGGCGATCTCTGGAACTTGCAGTTATCTCCGAGTTCGTTCCAGGATGCAGTGAGGAACCCCGATCCATCGGTTCCAAGATAATTCCCGTTCATTGCTTTGAAGGCTATCTGGTCCGATCCCAGTTCCTCAATGACGAATCCCTGATGGTCAGATATTGAGGATGCATTTGCATTGGGTTTTCCGTTATCCGCAGATGAAAGGTATTTCCCGTTGTTTGCTTTGATGGAACTTACCTTTTGATCGGTATTGGCGGTCACTGACCATTCGAAGGAGAGGTCCAGGTCAAGGTCGGTCGGTTCCCCGGCGGGGATGAACATCTTCCCCCTGAGTGCAACGATCTGGCCGTATTCCCTCTCAGGGAACATCGGGATGATGCATGTATCTCCATCCACCACAATTCCATAATCTATCACATCATCCTGGTCCGGGACATGGTTCATTTTGATCTTCAGGATCGGATTAATGAACATGTCCTCCTCGGAATCGTCCAGATCCTTCATCATCGCCTTTTCATCATGGGGCCAATCATAGGACCCGATGATCATGTTCATATGGGACGGGTTTTGAGGTCTGATCTGAAATGAGATGTACACATATTCTGATGTTGTGTTCAGGTCAAGGTGGAATGAACTCTTGACAGCTGTCTTTGAAAATGGAGAGAGATCGGTGGTATCTTCCAGACCATCATTGTCATTATCACTGTCCCATGCATTGGAAATCCCATCTCCATCCGCATCCGTTGGGACATCGATCATCTCCATGCCGTCCGGAAGTCCATCGTTATTGGAGTCCATCTTGTGGGGGTCCGTATTCATTGAGATCTCAACAGGATCGTTAACCTTGTCATTGTCCGTATCCTCTGAAAAAGGATCCGTTCCTATGACCAGTTCAACCGAATCCGGTATCGTATCCAGATCAGAGTCGGTCATGTCATTAGTTGCCGAGATCAGATCCTCGACAAGACCGGAAAGGTTCCGGTATGGTCCCGGAACAATGTCATATCTTGTCTGATCCTTCTCCTCTTCTCCGATCCAACCATGAACAACCGGAAGGAAAACCATGGTCAGAAGAACAGACACACTCAAGATCGAAATATTACGTCTGCGGTTAAAGATCATTCCCACACCTCTATGGAATACAGTTCTTTCACAGTTTATATATTATTTATAATATATTGTGCTTTCAATTTGAATGTATTTCTAAAAATATACCGATATTATTGATGTTTTTTATTGGTCGACGAAGACATTTTCAATAAGGATCAAGAAATTCCAAGGATCAGGATCAAGTATCATCATTCAATACGACAATCAGAACAGTCCAGATGCTCACACACCTTGTTATCGACCTTCCACTTAAGGGCCCAGCACTTGAACTGCTTGATCACATCGATGAGCTCGGATCCGCTTTCGGTCAGATCATATTCAACTTTTATTGGAACCTGAGTTGAATCAACTGATTTTGTGATCAGTCCGGATCCTGCAAGCTCCTTCAATCTCTGGGAGAGGACCTTTGGTGTAATGTCGCAAAGACCGTTCTTGATATCAGTGTACCTTTTCGGTCCCCCTCCTCCCCTGTGGATCTCGAGGAGGATCACCATTGACCATCTCTTGGCTATCAGGTCGATGGTCTTATATACTGTGCAGTCCGAGTGCATGGTATACAATTAGATACTCTCTAATTGATATACTTTTGTATCATTAGGGTAGTAGATAGCAAAAAGATACCAGGTGAATAGAATGTTTTGCAACCAGTGTCAGGAAACTTTGAAGAATGAAGGGTGCACCCAGAGAGGTGTTTGTGGGAAGACAGATGATATAGCCAATTTTCAGGACCTAATGATCCATTGTATGCGTGGTGTTTCATACTTTCAGGTCCTTAAGAGAGAAGAAGGTCATCCCGACAAGGATGCAAATGAGATCATCATGGAAGCTCTCTTTGCAACCATTACCAATGCTAATTTCGATAGGAACAGAATGATAGGGTTCATTCAGGATTCTATAAAGATCAGGGACAGGTTGAGGAAGGAACTGGAAGGAACAGGGCATGAATTCCAGGACCTCCCGGACCATGCGGTCTGGAAATTTGAAGATGAGGAACAGGCCCTTGAGAAGTCAAGGACCATTGGTCATCTGTCCATAGAGAACGAGGATATCAGGTCCCTGTCATTGTTGTTGCTTTATGGTGTCAAAGGGATCTCAGCCTATCTTCATCATGCATATGTGATCGATTCCACAGATGAGGATATCTTCGCTTTCATGAACAAGGGTCTCCTGGCATACAGGGATCCTGGAATGGATATTGGATCTTTATTGAACCTTGTAATGGAATGTGGCGAGATCGGTGTCAAAACAATGGCATTACTTGACGAGGCGAACACCTCCAAATATGGAGTACCCACACCTCATAAAGTAAACATCGGGGTGAGGAACAATCCAGGCATCCTGATATCCGGTCATGATCTGAAGGACCTTGAAGAACTGCTAGAGCAGACAAAAGGTACAGGTATCGATGTGTATTCACATGGTGAGATGCTACCGGCAAATTACTACCCATTCTTCGAGAAGTATGACAATCTGGTAGGTAATTACGGAAGCTCCTGGTGGTATCAGATCAGGGATTTCGAGACCTTCAAGGGTCCAGTACTGCTAACGACCAACTGTCTTGTCCCTCCTCTTCCTTCCTACAAGGATAGGGTTTACACAACCGGTACAGTCGGATTCGAAGGAGTTCCCCATATACCTGACAGAGAACCGGGAAAGACGAAGGATTTCTCTTCTATCATTGAACATGCCAGGAAATGTGACCCTCCACAGGAGCTTGAGACCGGTGAGATCGTCGGAGGTTTCAACCACAGGACCCTTTGGGATGTCAAGGACAAGGTCCTGGAAGCTGTGACAACTGGCAAGATAAAGAAGTTCTTCGTAATGGCGGGATGTGACGGTAGACACAAGTCAAGGGAATATTATTCGGAATTTGCGAAGGCCCTTCCCAAGGATGCTGTCATCCTGACTGCTGGTTGTGCAAAATTCAGGTATAATAAATTGATAAAGGATGATATCAACGGTATCCCCAGGGTCATTGACGCGGGTCAGTGCAACGATTCCTACTCTCTTGCAGCCTTTGCTTTGAAACTTGCCGACCACCTTGGAGTGGATGTCAACGAGCTACCCATCGAATACAATATCGCATGGTATGAACAGAAAGCTGTCCTTGTTCTTCTGGCTCTCCTTTCATTGGGTGTAAAGAACATTCGTCTGGGACCAACCCTTCCAGCTTTTGTATCACCAACTGTCCTGAACGTTCTTGTGGAGAAGTTCCAGCTGGGTCCGAATACAACCGTTGAGCAGGACCTTGCTGAGATGATGGCTTGAGAAATTATTGGTGGTGATATTGTGGAGATCGTAGTCCCGGAAGATTTGGATGTAAAACAGACCCCCCACAAGGTGGATGTAAGGTCCCTTTACGACCATGAGAATGCACATGCGGTCCTCATCACCTTGAAGGAGGGGGAATCCCTCCTTCCCCACATCACTCCTGTGGATGTTTTCTTTTTCATCCACAGGGGGAAGGGGCAGGTAATGGTGGGTGATGAGGTGAAGGATGTAAGAGAAGGAATGCTAATTAAAAGCCCCAAGGACATTGTTCATTCCCTCATAAATCAAAAGGATCCTATTTTTCAGGTTCTAGTTGTCAAAGCTCCAAGGCCCACGGATAAGACAAGGATCATTTGAAAGGACCTTCGCTTTTATGGGGATAGTAAAAGAATCATTCCAATCCTTATTTGTAGATAAGTTTGAAATAATATCTTTATGTTTGATAGAACTGTAAGATTAATATTATGGGGGGGATGTTAAGATCATATCCTAGAGGCGAATGTTTTTCAAGTTCTAAATGGTCCTAACCCTGGTTCCTTTGCTAATGCTTCCATTATCAAACCTTTTGATCCAGGGAGAAGGTACTGCTGAATCGGGTCGACCTCCAACACCTCCGAGGAATCTGTAGGGATTTTTAGTAAAAGATGCGTTTCAATTCACCTAAATAGACAATATTGAAATAGTGTTGACATTGTTTAAACGATTGCAGGTTCACGGAAGAAAGGAGATATCCTGATGATCAAGATAATTAGAAGATCATTTCACCTGATCCCCTTGATCACTCTAATTTCACTTTCCTTTTCCTCTGGCCTTTATGTTTCCAATTCAAAAGCCGAGGATCAAGAGGATGTTGGATTGCATGTTCCCAATGTTCCCCTGAATCCTGTTGGTTTTGCAGAGATCGAATATTGTGAATTGACCTGGGATCCTCCGATGGGACATGAGAATAATTCCTTGATCGGTTACAGAATATACCGTGGAACTACATACAACAGTGATCATTTTTTCAAGGATATCGGACCAAATGAAACCAGATTCGTTGACACAGATGTCCATTTTGTAGGAGGATATTACTACTGGGTTTCAGCATTCAATTCCCATGGTGAATCTGACAAGGTTAAATTCGATTGGTTACTACCAATATTACCTCCTACGAAACCAGGTAATGTAAAGATCACTAAGTCAGAAGATAGTTTGAAGTTGGAGTGGAAAAAATCGTCTCAGAATGTAAAGTTCAAGGTTCAATATTTGATCATGAGGTCTACTAATTATGAAGAGAGATTCAGCAACATCGGAATTGTGAACCACAATCATATGGCCGAAATCCATTACTTTTATGATTCTTATTTGATCAGAGGGAATACATATTCATACAAGATAATTGCAGAGAACGATCATGGATTGAGAAATGAAAGTGAGGTAGTGACAATAGATCTCAAAGGACCTCCAACAAGTGTTAACGGATTATATGTAAGAGATACTGAAAACTCTATCACTTTAATGTGGGATAAACCTGCCAATAATGGGGGAAGCGACGTCCTGGGTTATATTATACAGAAGGGAAGGAATTATGACGATCAGGTCGAAGTTGACAGACTTCCTGCTGATGTGAGGACCTGGGAAGACCCCGATCCATGGACAGACAGACCAAATTACTACCTGGTCATTCCCTATAATATTCATGGAGAAGGGGATGAATATCATGCTTATGCTGATCTTTCAGATGATGAGATCCCGGAGGATATGATAAGCTGTTTCGCTGTATTATTTGCTATTATGATCATTCCTGGATTCATTACCGCAGCTATAGCCCAAGGTTATGATAAGAAGAAAAGAAATGAGAAAAAGGAGAAAATGGAAGCAGAACTTGAAGGAAAGGGAATTGAAAATAAGACGGAGGAGAAATAATGGTATCCAGGAGAATATCTATCCTGATATCCGCTCTCCTTCTTGTATTGATATTGATCCCTGGTTCACAAGGAGCCTCATCTTCGGAGGTATATACCTTTGAAACCACAAATGTAAGTGGGAATACTATCCTCTCCATGTCAGTTCCTGATGTGATATATCAGGATATCAGTATTGTATTCGATATCATGGAGATTGACAGAAATGTGACTAGCATAGATTTTACAATGACAAATGGTGAATTGGGATATCTCGACGAATATGATATGGAGAGATCAGCAAAGCATCCAGATGCATATTAAAGGTGGGATGGCCAAGAGAATGGTGACCTTTTAGGTACCGATAACAGCTATAGAGAGACTGTTGGATTCATCATATATGGAGAATATCTGGACAAAGATTTTGAAATGATCCTGAATTTACAGATAAAAAACGGATCCCAGGTCCTCTATACCGAGACACATTCATTTTGGGTAATCGGGGAACCAATTGTCATTGAAGGTTACGATCCGAATGGGGATCTGGACTTATTCAATATGTATACGACGGTTTTCGTTATCTCTCTAGCAATTTGGATCGTTATCATCTTCTTTGCAATTCTTATTAGAAAGATTGTGAAGGGGGAGAGAAAATGATAGAGTTGTGTCTTCTACTCATTTTTACATCACCCTTCATCTATTACGGAGTAGCCATCAATTATTACCTTAAGAATAAAGAAGCCAGGACCTTCTTACAGTTAGTGGTCTTCCCACTCCCAGCCATGGTTTTCATCAGTTTTCTTCTCTATGAATTATTCAAAAGCCCAGACCACTATGATAAGCTAATAAACATCCTCATATGGATCACAGTTCCAATTGGATTGGGGATAATTGTCCATGCTATCTTTGAAAAGGACCTGTCAAGATTCTCCTTTCTCACAAGGATACCATCGGCTTTGATCCTGATCTTTATTCCATTTATTATCTTCGAACCTGATCTATTTGAGATGATAGCTCCATGGGCTTTTGCAGTTGCTGGAGCATTGATTGGGATCTATGGTTATGTAAAATTTTACAAGGGAAAGAAGATAGGGCTTCTGTATGGATATCTGGCTATCTTCTTTTTTGTTGCAGCACCTTTGATCTGCATGGCGATCTCAATAGCATATTTCGAGATAGCGAAGGATAATGTGATCTACAGAAGGTCCAGCTGGGGGAGTGAATCATGTCATGATGTTGCATTTCCAATTTTCATATTGGAAGAAGGATTCATCAAACCTCTTCTTTTTTCAGCCGGATATCTTGGTCTGATGGGTATTGTTGCAGGAATCAGAAAGAAGGCACTTGAGAAGGAGCTAAGGAAAGAAGGATTGATCCCGGAAGAATTCGATAAGGTTCTGAAGGCGAAGGAGAAGGATGATGACTAAGATCACTCTCATTCAGGTCGTTCTTGAGGTAACTTACAGATGCGATTCAGCCTGTGTATTCTGTTACAACTGCTGGAAAGATGATTATGATCCAGGTCCTGAGTTGAGTGTTGATGAATGGCGACCATTGATAGAGAAGATGCCGGATGTTAAAAGATATACAATTTCAGGTGGAGAACCTCTTCTGAGAAAGGACCTTTTCGATCTGATCGACCTTCTTCAGGAGAAGGTCGAACACGTTTCTGTATTGACAAATGGTATCCTGCTAGATGATAAGTGGGCAAAGGGATTCAAGAAGAGAGGGGTTTTTGTTCAGGTTCCTCTTCATGGATTAGAACAGACCCATGATGAATTGGTCGGTGTGAAAGGTGGATTCAGAAAGGCTGTGAGAGGGATAGCTTATCTGAAGAAACATGGACTTGATTATGCCGTATCCGTTGTTGGTAATAAGAAAAATATTGGTGAGATCAAGAAAGTATTCGAACTTGGGGTTGCTCTTGGAGCTTCTGAACTGTTGGCCATCAGGTTCCTCCCCGGAGGAGAGGGATTGAGAAACACTGACCTCATGTTGAATGCTGAAGAATACGGAAGATTTTTATTTGAATTCGACAAGATCCTGAACCGATACAGGATTTATGGAAACATGGGTGTCCCGAACATACCCTGTAAATTCCCAGAGGATAAGTTCAAAGCTCTTTATATGACGGGTTGTAGCGCTGGTGTAAATTGGGTGACTCTGGATCCAACAGGTAGAGTCCGGGTATGCAATCATTCCCCTACCATTCTCGGTGACCTGAGAGAACAGGATTTCGAAGAGATATGGGAAAATCCGATCCTGAAAGAATTCAGGGATGGAAAGATGATACCAAAAGAATGCAATGGCTGTGATAAGATTGATAAATGCAGAGGAGGGTGTAGAGCAGTCGCTGAAACCCTTTATGGAGATTGGAAAGCTCCCGATCCATTATTCAAATTATTGCCGTGAAAAATAATGAATGTATTAAGAGTCCTTGTGAAAGCTCCAAGACCCACGGATAAGACAAGGATCCTTTGAATTCTTCTACATTATTAACAAGCTTTAGACCAGTCCCAATGGGAAATGAAAATGATTTTTCTTTATAATAATTCAATATTCCCTATCCATCATGTTGGAAAAAGATTATTATATTCCTAAGCACAATGGATATGTTGAGATGTCCGAAGACGAAAGAAAACGAGATCTTGAGGTGATCAGGAAACTCCTTGACGAGCATGAGGATATGCTCGTTTCATTGAGTTAAATCAAATGCTCCTCAATGAATTCTCTACATAGTTCATCCACATCATTTCTTTCTTCTACAAGCACATCAACACTATGTGATCCGTAGTGTCCGTATGTTTTCAATCTCAGAGAATACATTTTTTTCTGGAATTCCACTGCATCCGTATCAGAATAATGCAGATTTCTACCGTTTTTAATAAGGAAAAGTGTTGCCGAGATCAAAGCTGTTCTATGGTTTGCGTCAGGAAACGATTGGAGAAGAATGATATTCTTAAGATAATAAGAAGCAATATTGATGAGATCTCCATCTGGCGAATATCTTATCAAGCATTCTATGTTTGATTTGAGAATCGGATATTCGAATCTGCTTCCATATTCAATCTGATCGTTTTCGAGAGACCTCTGATATATCTCCTCATTGATGTCGATGATCGTCTCCAATTCCAGTTTCTCAATCATCAATAGAAAAGGAGAATGTAGATAATAAAAGTGTGTCAATATAATTGAAGGGTCACATTTCCAAAATATTATATGCCAAACCGATCATAATGATATTGGAATTTGAGTTGAGAGTTCCAATTCGATCGTGCATGGTGATCAATATTGGGAGATGTTAGAAGATCCGCATATAGAGAACCGGTCACACCCGAAGGTATTCGGGGAATCGAGAACAGGACCCTTGAGAGGTTCGACGATGATATGTTCGCCAATCTCAATACCGGGGTCCTTGAACAGTATCTTGAGGACAGGAACCGGACGGAGTCGTTTGAATTATCTCATTTCAACCTGAAAAAGGTCCTGTTGATGATCATTTTGGTAGGGCTACCGTTCACTTTGATCACCCAGTACGCGACCCTAAAAACCGGTGTAATGCTCGGCGGGGCCTTCTATATTACTTACATCATCGGTCTGGGATTGAAATGGTCCCCCACTGAGATCAATATTTCAGCAGGAGCTGCAACAGCCGCTGAGAAGACGATTACAGGTTTCGTTTTCACTTTTCCTGCGATCTACATCCTTGCTAGTGCAGGATTCCTGGGCGATTATGAGATTGTAAGCGGTGGAAGTTTCTCTTCCTTTCCTATGATGATGTTGATAATCATCTGTTCAATAGTATCATCATTCCTTGGATTGATGTACATGGTGGTCCTGAGAAGATTATGGATCGTCGAGGACCCCCTTCCCACCCCTGGATTCCAGGCAACCGTAAAGTTACTGCACATATCAGATACAATTAGATTGGGTGGAACTTACGAATTGAAAGGAACATTTAAAAAGATCGGGTATTCCGTACTTGGAATGGTATTACTTGGTACAGTTACAGACCTTCCATTGATCAAGATAGGGAAATATGTCAAACCATTGATAGATGGACTTTTCCATTCTGTTAACCTTGGTAGATGGATCAATGATGGTATTATAAGGACCCCTCCAAGGGTATCGGTCCTTTCTCGACCTTCGTTTGAGATCTCCGGTCTTCTATTTGCAGTAGGCTGGTTCTTGAGAAAAAAAGGAGCTGCAGTGATACTTTTTGGATCACTACTCTCCTGGTTCGTTATGGTCCCATCAGCAGTGATCCTTGGTCTTCCCATCGAGGTCAACCCTATAGATGATTCAGGGCCAATGACCATTAGACTTAATGATCTAAGCTATAATGACTTCCCACTTTTTGGGTTAAATATCAACTCTTCTGTCTCCGAGGTAGCTTTTGGTAATTATATTCATCCAGTTGCAATTGGTGTGATCCTGGGAGCAGGATTGGTGGCAATATTCAAGGTACTTCCTGGATTGACCTCTATCCTTAGAAGGTCAAGAAAAACCGATTCAATGGGAGATCCAGGAATTGAAAGAAACGAAGAGAGATATGAAGTGCCGAAGAGATTCGTCATCCCGGCTGTCCTTGCTGCTTTCCTTACGATCATATTGACTTTCCCATTGTTTGGTGGATTTGATATCTTCAGCTCCGTCATATTGGGTCTGGTCCTTATACCGATCACGATTTTTCTGAGTGCTGTTAGTGTTAAGATCATAGGAGAGATCGGTCTTTCTCCAACATCCATTATATCGATCCTCCTGGTATTCGTGCTCATTATTATCCTAAGGATGTTGTTATCACCTTCCGGTGATGAAAGATGGGATATTGTCCTAATGGTTCTCCTCTCAACAACAATATTTCTCTGCACAATGGCCCTATCCGCTGATCTGATCCTTGATTTCAAGGCTGGATTGTATGCAGGAACAAGGCCCTATCATTTGATGAAAGGTCAAACAATTGGGATCTTGTTGGGTATCTCATTTGCGGGTTTCTTTGCTTACCTTTTATCTGGACTCGTTATTAAGGGCCCCGGATTGGCCCCTCAAGCAAGGATGCTTGCCGATACCGTGGTCTGGGTAATTAGCGGAGAAATACCATGGAATCTATTGGGTTTGGGTTTATTCATTGGTATCTTTGTTGAACTTCTGACCGGATTGGGAACTGCATTTGCCATCGGTATGTTCGTCCCATTCCAAATCCCTCTTGGAATATTTATCGGAGCAGCGGGAAGGGACCTCTGGGAGAAGAAATGGTTGATGAAAAAGGCCCGGACATTCAGATGGACCGATCGGGAGATTACGATAAAGACCCTGGATTCATACATGGTAATGGTCGGTCTGATCATCGGAGAGGCTCTTTTCGGGGCGGTCTCAGCAATTTTCCTGATATTGACAACCTGAAGGATCATATATACCATATTCGAAAGAGAACTTGGAAGGAAGATCCATGATTTTCAAGGCATTGGTTTGATTTTTATACCTTATATCATATTCAAAATGGGAATGATCGAGGAAGGATAACGGTGGTCCTGTGATATTGAGTGTAATCTCCTTGATATTGGGTCTGGTCCTTGCAGGTATATCATATGGATTCGGGATCGCTCGATTGAGGAAATGGAAGGCAATGAGGGATACACCGACCAGAAAAATAGTAGATATAGAGCCAGGAAGGGTCGAGGTGGAGGGGCGTCTTTCTCCTATTCCCGGAAGGCTCCTCAAAGGTCCTGTTTCGGGAAAACCATGCATCAGTTATGAGGTAAAGGTCCAGGAATATCATTCCAGTAAGAACGGGGGTCATTGGAGGACCATACACAAAGAGAGAGAAGGTGGTCCTTTCCTGTTGAAGGATGATTCCGGTATGGTCGTTGTGGATCCCAAGGGTGGGAAGATGAGATCGGTCCTTTCACTTTTTCAAAGACAGGGGACATTCAGTGAACTGAATGATTCAGCCAGGACCTATCTCGAATCAAGGAAGATCAGGAAAGAAGGCTTTTTTGGTATTTTCAACAGGACACTCAGGATCCAGGAGAGTATAGTTCCTGTGGACAAATATCTCTATGTTCTCGGTGATGCCGTCGATATCGATATCCCGCGAGAGGTCAAGGATAACTACCTTGTCAATCCCTTCACGATCAAGAAACGTGATCTTATGGTCCTCTCATATAAAGAAGAGGAGAAGACCTCCAAGGACCTCTTAAGCGGATCTATTTTCTTGATCATTCTTGGAACATTGGCATTGATCGGGGGAATATATTTGACCACTCTGTTCTGGGGAATCTGAGATATGACCTTGGCATAAACACCGTTAATAACTTGAGAGTTCAGAAAGAAGAGGATTGATGAGTGGGATATAGATGAACGATCCAAGAAATCATCTGACGTCCATATTCAATACAATCAATAGGAATATTGAACAGAAACATTAAAAAAATGTCCATTTCCGTCACGAAGCCTCGGGGGGGAGTTAACTGTAAGAGGAGAGATTATTGTCTCAATGGTGATAAATATCAATACTCTGAGTTTGAAGGATCTCAGTAAAAAGGATGTTGTGAACTCCGATGGGAACGTCATCGGGAGAATCGAGGGCGCAATAGTCACTAACCAGGGTAATGTAAATTTCCTTTCTGTGAAGTTGGAGAAGGATGTGGTCTCTGGTCTGAGGACCAAGCCTAACATACGACAGGACATAGAGATGAGGCAAATCGCAGGAATAATGGACAGAGTGGTGTTGAATCACCCACTGAACGGATTTGCAAAGTATTTCCGACAGCACAAAGAGAAACACGATGGGGAGCGGCTTATGGAGTTCACCGACACCAAAGAAGATTCCATTGGAACCGTCGAGGATCTGATGATCGAACAAGATTCATGGAAGGTTCCCGATATCCGCGAAAAGGTGAACACCAATGAAAAGGAAGCCTTGGAAATGAAATCTATAAAGCCCGGCGGCGATGAAATCGCCATTTCTTTAAAAAGTATAAAAAATATCGGGGACATGGTTATGCTGAAAGTGACCTCCGATCACCTCAACGACATTTTGGAGTACCCTCTTCTAATAGGGGAATGAGAAGAACTTCGGCTTACAACACAACATCCCACCTTAAAACCAGTAATAGAGAGATATTTCCCCGTTCGCAATTGAAATCCCTCTCTATCCATCCGAATAAAAAGGTGTTGGGGAGTAAATTAATATAATGATGGGATGGCAACCGCGGCTATGCGGTTATTCAAGGCAAAGAGATGATTTACGGGTTTTAACTGAAAATCTGATTATTGCAATCCAGATAGCCGAGGATAAGAGATGTTACTAATAATTACTAAAATAATAGGATAGTACTAAGACCGATTTTTTAAGAACACTGGCCCGGACAACAGTTTGTCGATCTCCTCGATAAGCCATTTCTCAACGTGGATGTGTTCCACATCAATGTTCGATCTGACCTCCTTGACTCCATCCAGCTTTTCCAACCATTGCGAGATCTCCTTAACCTCCGAGGCATTCGCGCAGTGAACGATGAAAAGCGAATACTCCTGAGGCGCCGTGTGGGTCGAGACGATCCGTTTGATCTCGGACTGGAACTTTGCATCTATGGCTTTTTTCTTGTCTGCCTCACATACGATCCAGAAACGGGTCGAAACCCCACCACCCTTCCTCACATCTAGCAGTGGATCAAGGTAGAACGCATTTCCCTCGACCAGTTTTATCATGTGTCTCTTGACGGTCCTGGTCGAAAGGTGAAGGTTTTGAGCGACATCCGAGAGTTTCCTTCTTGCGTTCATCCTCAGATCATGGATGATCCGCCAATCGGTCTTGGTGGGGGTCAACCTACAAGTTGGGAAACCGAGCCTCCATGAAATTGGGGTCGGGCAACCACAGATGGAAGCGATCAGCTGGACCTGCCTTTTCAACCTATCTTCGTTCTCGAAGAGAATGTGGACCGCGATCTCGTTTCCATAGAAGTCTTCAATTAGCGTAACCCCCTCCATGAGGCTGAGACGGGAGATCACATCGCTTTTGGATTCCTGGTCCTTTACACATAGCTCTACTATAGAGGCTTTCCGACCAAGCAGAACTGGGTTGAGAATTAGCTGCCATCCCTGTAAGAATCCTACATCGTTCATGTGGTGGAGTCGTTTCCGTACGGTCTCTTCGTCCATTGACAACCCTTTGGCCACTGTGCCAAGGGAGATCCGAACATCCCACTGGAACGAGTGGGGGGATGACATTATCTTGATTATATGTATATCAATGTCATCCGGTGTCCACATTTACCATCAACATTATTCAAATGGGACAGAATAGATATAAGTGTGTCCATAAATGTGGTGTAACTTAGGCGTGGAATTATACCGGAATGATCCTTTATTGTTTTGGAATTGGTGTGATTCCATGCAAAAACCGAATACTATTATTGATTTTTCAACCCCTGAGACGGACAGGTCGAGGGAGATCTCGAACCTGGGATCGATTAGCTTAGATTCTCTTGGTAAAAGTGACCTTGGGACCAGGACAATCCTGCTTTTCAGGTATCCTCAAAGGAGGACATTGGACCCGAAATAATACTTTTATCGGATCCATATGGAGTGGGTCTAATATCAGTAATTATGATCGAACTCAATATCTTGTCGCTACAGTATGAGGTATCATTCGAAAGAGATGATGGAGGGCATCGCCTTTAGGCAAAATATCTTCAGGTGACGATATTGACTATCGGTATTAAGCAGAATGGACTTGAAAATCAAAATCTGTCCATCGGTGCCATATAGGTTAGGATAGGATTTAACCGTGGTTTAGCTATATTATGATCTAAGGTGATAATAACATGTCAGAGATAATGACGTTCGTATGGTTGGTAGTATTGTTTGTGATAATCGCATTCGTTGCAGGTTTCTTCGGATTTGGTCTTCTTGCCGGAATTGCGGGTCTCATAGCAAAGATATTGTTCTTTATCTTCCTGGTCGTATTGGTGATATGGGTTTTAAGATTCTTTTTAGGAGGACGCCATCATCGGTTTTAGACAGATACGATCTACAGTTGATAATAAACCAACGATAGATTACATCGGTAGAATGAATGGCAAGATCGAAGCTTGGCCATCTCTATAGAATAAAGATCGGCGTGTGGGATCACACGCCGATCTTCAATAAGTTCGCAATAAGCATCGGCAAGGTAGTTCCAAAGACAGGCCAAATAGACCTATGTCTTTAATGAGGTTTGAAGAACGAATATGTATTCACCTTCTCTAATCTTTTTTTTTCGCTTCCAGTAACTGTTATCCACCATGATCAGTGGTATTATTTCATACCTGCAACATGTTAAAGATTACCCTCCATGAGGATAATTCAGAAAGTCCGCTTGTTTCAACTCCTGGAATATGGTAGGATAATGAATGACAATTCATGCCTTCATTTAAGATATTGAATAACCTGTTAAAACAAATACGCTCAATGGATCATCAAGAACAGAACATTAAGATGGTTGTTATTGTAGGTAATATATTCACGGTGCTAATTGAGATAAATGGGGTATCCACTTTACTCCTAAAAGTTTTATGATATAATGGCATATAACGGCAGATATTATCTAAAATATATTGATATATAAATATCTTTGTAATTGCAGATTTCATGTGTCTTTGGGAGCTAAGTGGATACCCCAATAAAAAATATTGATTTTTTAATGAATGTGCTTATGGCAAGCTAAATTATAAAAATGAGAAATACATTTCTGTAGCGTGGAAGGATTCATTTTTCCTATATGTCAATATTTTTAATCCTCTCTTCCCAATCCACGGGACCTTTCCACCTGAGAGATCAAGACCCATGTCCGCATGTGTGTTTAAATCTTTCACCTTTGGAGATCTTCAAGGATGGCCCTTTATGATCCGAAAAACCCACCCTGCCGACTTTAGAATTCCGATAACAAATATACATGATTTTAAGAGGATCATACCAGAAATGTTAGAAAATAAAGAAAAGAAGAAACATGGTCCTAAAAAAACCGTAGACTCGCCAAGAATAGATAGCAGACCTATACAGGACTACTCAGCCGGTGATCAAGTATGAGTTGAACGACCTGGTGGAACCGGGAGGAACCAATTGTCCCTGCGGTTCATCTTTCAGGATAATAAGAAAGATCCATGGAAGGACGGATGATATCTTTATTCTCAAGGGAAAAGGAGGGGAAAGGAAGTACCTCTTTCCTGACTATGTAAGAAGGGCAATGATCACCGCTTCGGACGATATTGAGGATTATCAGGTATTGCAACATGATACGAATACCATCGAGGTCAGGTTGGTAACGTCGCAAGGCTCCAATATAACTGGGATTAGGAAAAAGGTCCTTGAAAATCTGAACATGAGAGCAAGAAGGGTCGATGGTAACCTGGGCCATGTCACATTTTCAGATGAGCCTCCTTCCCGGAATCCGAGATCGGGGAAGATGATCCGAGTGGTCAGGATGTTCAAGGAGGATATCAAATGAAGATCATGGTCGTCTCCGATGAACCTCTTCTTGAAATGTTCATGGGTTTTCCAGAAAGTGTCTACAAGAACGATGATGTCTGGTGTAAAGAGAATGGGGACCGGATCATAGGGATGAAAGCCTATTCGGAATCAAGAGGAGGTTTTTTTCAGTTGTACCTGGTCCTGGATGAGGGAGAGGTCCTTGCAAGAGCTAGTGGTTCCCTGGATCCAAAGGCTGTCATTGATGGGAAAATGATCGGATCCTTGGGTCATTTTGAGGCTTTGAAAGGACAGGAACTGGCCGTTTCCATATTGTTCTCCACGATCGAGAATGATCTCAGAAGGGAGGGCGCTTCCACCATCATAGCCCCCAGAAACGATATCATGACCCTTGGCCTCCAGATCTCCGGTTTCGGACTTCCTCAGACCTGGGGAACACCCCACAATCCAGATTATTACAGGGACTATTTTGAAAAAAATGGATATTCCAAGAAAGAGGACCTCATAACGTTCATCATGGAAGATGATACTCCGATGGAATCCTTCGATGATATCGGGGATATAAGGATCAGATCCATCAGGAAGAAGGAACCGGAAAGTGAAATAAAGATATTCAACCGGCTCAACAATGCCATATTCTCCTCTCATGAGAACTTCATCCCCAGGACCATTGAAGAAGATAAGATGATCATCGGGTCCATGCTTCCGCTTCTGGATGAGGACCTGGTCCTATTTGCTGAAGAGGAAAATGGAACACCGGTCGGACTCCTTGTCAGCATCCCCGATCACAATCAGAGGTTGAAAGAGGAGAAGATCACCAGGGCCAGGCTGATAACTATTGGCGTATTACCCGGACATACAAGGAAAGGTATAGGAAAGATGATGGGAAAACGGTTGAAGGAAAACCTATTGAAAAAGGGTTACAGGGAGCTTGAGGGGTCCTGGGTCCTTGAATCGAACCTGGCTCCAATGAAAGGCGCGGAGTCCATTGGTGCATCCGTTGGAAGGATCTTCAGATTGTATTCAAAGGACCTGGATTGATGACTGAAATTCAGCCCGATAATTTTACAAATGAAGACACTTCCCTTTTTCCTTCAAAGACAGTATCGGTGCATAAATTCCCGTTGCACCTTCACTAATTATCGGCAGTAGATGTGGTCCATATTCATGGATCTTGGAATCAGGATCATTTGGCGGCCTATACTCCCATATGTTTTTCGATATGCTGTTCCAGGACCCTCATGGGAACGGCTCCGGTCACCCTTTCCACCAGTTCCATGTTCTTGATGAAAAGAATTGTAGGTATCGACATGACCTTGAAAGTTTGGGCCGTCTTTGAATTCTCATCGATATTCAACTTACCAAACACTACCTTCCCCTGATATTTTCCGGCAAGGTTCTCAATTATCGGTGTGAGCATTTTACAGGGAGAACACCAGGGTGCCCAGAGATCGATGACCAGATTGGGATATCGGGAAACCATCTGCCTGAAATTATCATCGGTCACAATGACAGGTCTTCCAGGCCAACCCTTTTTCTCATCGATCGTCTTTAATTCCTCATTCAACTTCTCTGCCCTCTTCTTGCGAAGAGCGATGAGTTCAGGATCTTCCTCGTTTTCCATTAAGTCACCTCGCTTCCAATAAGGGAAGGTGGGATTTACTTTGACGTTGAAATGTTAGCCCCCTGATCCTCTATTATGTGGAATGGCAGTAGTGCAAATAATGCTGATCATCAAAACATCTGCACTACGTTATACCACATAACCTCTGTTAGCATACCTCTGGCTTCAATTATTTATATCTCCTCCTACCATCAGGACCTTCCTCGAAGGAAGACCATAGATGAATTACAAGAGAAGGTCCGTTGTTATCGCTCTCGGAGGCAATGCGATAACACGAAAAGGAGAAGCAGACACCATTGCCAATCAGTTCAGGCATACCAGGGAATCCCTTCCTCCTATCACGAAGATGGCAGCACAGGGATACAAGATGGTTATCACCCATGGTAACGGGCCGCAGGTTGGAAACGCTCTTTTAAGGGTTGAAATGGCAAGAAGTGTGGCTCCGGACCTTCCACTTGGAGTCCTTGTTGCAGACACTGAAGGAGGGATAGGATACATGATCGAACAATCCCTTCAGAACGGCCTCCACAAGCTTGGGATCCAAAGGGACGTAGTGACCTTGGTCACCCAAACAGTGGTTGACAGGGACGATCCATCGGTGAAGGACCCCAACAAGTTCGTTGGTCAGTTCTATGAAGAGGATAGAGCAAAGGAACTGGCTGAAAAGAACGGCTGGGTCGTCAAAGAGGATAAGGGAAGGGGTTGGAGGAGGGTCGTTCCTTCGCCGATCCCTAAGAAGATAGTCAATTCGAGGGTGATCAAGAAGCTGATGAACGATGGTATAATCGTTATTGCAGCTGGAGGAGGGGGGTCACCGGTATACCACGAGGATGATGGAACCCTTGAAGGTATCGACGCTGTAATAGACAAGGACAGAGCATCGGCAGTCCTTGGGACAGAGATCGGAGCACATACTTTCCTGATCCTCACCGAGGTAGATGGTGTCTATCTTGATTTCGGCACTCCTTCCCAAAGAAAGCTAACCATGTTATCCCGAGAAGATGCCATGAGATATCTGGAAGAGGGACAGTTTCCCAAAGGTTCCATGGGCCCCAAGATAGAAGCCGCAATACAATTCCTGCAAGGCGGTGGAAAGAAGGTGATCATATCCTCGATTGAAGAAGGTCATCTTGCCATAGAAGGAAAGGCCGGGACCACCATCATTTGAGAGCTTCCACTCCCGAGAACCTCCTGTAGGGGTCGAATCCCTTTAGCACTATGCTATCATTACCTGCGGACCTTTCCGTAATATCCCTGGCAGCGATCTCTCCTATTCCAGGACCCAGCATGTAACCCTGACCGCACATTCCGGTCAGATGATACAGGCCTTTTACTTCACGGTTCCATCCGACTATAGGTGAACCGTCCGGTGTCATTGGATAAAGACCCCTCCATACCCTTCTAACGCGTATGTTCTTAAGACGGGGGAGAAGGTCGACCATTCTCCTTGCTACCTGGGGCAGGAATACTGATGTCTCCCTCTTGTCAATGCCAGTTATTGGTGGATCAGGTGTTATACAGAAGACAACCTGACCATGAAGGTTCTGGTAGAAGTAGTAGTTCTGGGATCCTGGTCCGGGTCTCAGGTCCACAACCATGGCCGTGAAGAAGCTCTTCACAGGTTCTGTTATGGCCCCTTCATGCGATTCCGGGATAACCGGGAGATCGATCCCCGCCGGGGAGCATAATTCAGTGGAGAATGGACCTGCGGCATCAACCACGATAGGTGCGAAGAAATTGGTATCTTGAGTGCCGACCCCGATAACTTGGCCGTTCTCGATAATAAGGTTCTTTACCTCCTCCTTGAATTTGAAATCAACGTCGTTCGCAATTGCATTTCTATAGAATGCATTTGCCGATATAAGGGGTGATGCCGACCCGTCATTCGGGGAGAAGGTCCCTCCCCTGAGGTCCTTTGGATTGATACCCGGAACAACCTCTATGATCCTGTCAGCGTCCACGAAATCTATCTTGAGGCCGTATTCCTTCTGTATCGGAAGGATACTTCTGAGAGCATTTTCTTCGATGTCCCTGTAAACCGGAAAAGTGTATCCTCCGGCCATCCATTCGATATCATCACCGTACTTCTCTTCCCATCTGGAGAATACTTCAAGTGACCTAAGGGATGTGATTATCTTCGCAGGATCGGAATGGGTCGCTCTGATACCGCCTATCGCATGCTTGTTCTCCCCCTGACCGGGAGATGGTTTCCTGTCCAGGACCAGGGTCTTTAACCCCATCTCTCCCAGGGACATCGCAAGAGGTGTGCCGACCGATCCCGCACCTACGACAATAACATCATAATCACTCATCCGGACCACCTCCGTCCAGACCTGCAAATGCACCAAGCGGGACCTCCACGAAAAGAGGTCTGTCCGTCCTATCGGTCACATCTTTGAGGGCGATCCCCTCTTCCCTGAATATTCGATATATCATCGGTCTGCATGTTTTGGACCCGCAGGCTCCCAGACCTGCTCTGGTGACTGCTTTGAGGTGGTTGAGGTCCCTGACTCCCTCTCTGATGGCTTTTCTGATCTCACCGGCTGTGACCCTTTCACACCTGCAGACTATCGCTTCATCAGGCAGAGGGGCATTCTCATAGGTATCCATGGGTTCCGATGATATTTCCTGGACCCATATCCCCACTATCTTCCTGGCCTTATCTTTCTCAACACTGAACTGAACGAGAAGGGTTCCCGGATATTTCGGGTTCTTCACAACGTTCTTCACAGCATACCTTCCAAGAATGGCGCCATCATTATCTGTCAATGCCACTTCTTTTCCGACCTCGATCTTCTCCCTCCATACCTCGTATGGAAGTGTTATCACAGGATTTTTCGGGTCCTTCCTGAAATCAACAAGTGTGATGGCCAGGCCGGGGCAGATCCCGACACAGCTCATGCATCCGATGCATTTACTGAGGTCCGTCATGTATGGAAGGCCTGTTATCTCGTCCCTTTCGGTCCTCAATGCATTAACGGGACATACGGATGTGCAGGGATTGCAGGGGACCTCCTGGGAGCAGTGGAATATCGGGAATACTCCATCTTCTTTGTCAACTTCTTCCCGGGGTTTGATCGGACCAGGCTTGGACTTGAGTACAGCCGCCTTCATCTCCCATTCAACTGGGATCTCTCCCTGGAATACACCAAGGTCCTTTGCGATCTTCAACCCCTCTATCCTCCCGGTGAACATGGCTGCCGATGCTTCTGCGATCTCCTGTGCATCACCTGCAACGTATGATTCGAAACCAAACTCCTGCGCCTTCTTGTGGAACTCGTTCACCTCGTCAAGCCCCACAGCTATCAGGACCGTGTCAACTTCATATGTACGGGAGGTCCCCGGAATGACCTTCCAATCCTCGTCAAGCCTGGCTACGGTGGCCCTTTCCACCTTGCCATCACCTTCAGCGGATACTATCGTATGCCTTGTTAAAATGGGGACACCCAGCCTTTTTAACTTGTCCGCATGGACCTTGTAACCACCAACGTTTGGCAGGGCTTCAATAAGGGCCGCAACCTCTATTCCGGCCTGTATTGCATGATAACCAGCGATCAGACCCACATTGCCTCCGCCAACGATAAGGACCCGGTCGGATGCTTTGACAAGGTCCCTGTTGACAAGAGTCTGGAAGGCACCGGCACCGTAGACGCCCGGAAGCGTATTTCCGGGGAATGAGAGCATCTTCTCTCTTGCACCTGTCGCGACAAGGACCTTCTTCGGTCTGATCATTTGGTAGGAACTCTCTTTGACAACACCCACGATACCATCGGAGAACACTCCGACTGCAGTTGTCTTCAACCAGATGTCAACGGACTGGAACTTCTCAAGCTCTTGCTGGAGGATGCTGCCGATCTCGTACCCTCTTGTTCCGGCATATGAATCCTCAACTGATCCGAAGAACTTATGGGTCTGTAGGACTAGCTTTCCCCCCAGCCGGTCCTTGTCATCCACAAGAAGGGTCCTTATGCCCAGTTTCCCAAGCTCTATTGAAGCTGAAAGACCTGAGGGGCCCCCTCCTATGACAAGGACATCAACCTCGGTCAGAGGTACCTGAGATGGTTCTGTCAAACTGTCATCCTCCGGCAGTTCCGGAAGACCTTCGACACTTCTCACATCCATGTTCTCCAAGAGAGGTGTCATGCAGGATTTGACGGGCTTCCCATCTGCAATAACAAGGCATTGTGCACATTGTCCATTGGCACAGAAGATACCTTGCGGACTACCATCCTTGACATGGTGGCCGAAAACATGAATATCGTTTGCTATGAGGGCGGATGAGATAGGTTCACCCTGGAATCCCTTCAATGCATTACCGTTCCAGAGAAAGACTACTTCCTTCCTCTCGGGAACCTCTAGGATCGGATGTTCATAGATTCTTCTCATGATCGACACCCCGACGAAAATGATGTCTGGAAAGCGGAGCGTCCCCTGCAATGAGATACTTTTAAAAAATCCTTTGGTAAGAAGGGATGTCAGGTTTCGGTCCGGCCACCGAAATTCTTAAAGTCAACACTAGCTAATCGCGTATTATTAAATATTATCAGGGGACAATAAGATGAATAGAATCAAAACCTCATCCACACTGATCCTGATCGTACTTATCATGGCAGGATCTTTGATCCTTTTTATTGAAAGGGCAACTGCTCAGGAATATCAAGATGAGGTCAAGCTTTACCTTCACAGGGCAGGCGGGGGAACCATGAGCACAATCCCTCCGGTCCTGGATCCCAGGGAACGATTGGAGATAATGACCATCGGAACCACAAATGTCTATAACCTCACCTATCCGCTCACAAGGGAACTCAGTATCACAGGGAACCGTTCAGGCAGCGACATGACCATGAAGCTGTTCCTAATCGGCTCCACAGCCATTGGCGTAACCCCATCACATGTTCTCGATGTTCGGGTTATCGAGATAGAAGCCAATGAACAGGAAAATCAGATAGCCGCAAACAGGTTCGAGGGGGAATCAATGCTTGAGGATGAACTTGATCTTATCTTTACCTCATCATCTTCAGTTACTCTCAAGGAAGGGTCCCGTCTCCATTTGAGGATTATGCTCGAGGGAGATTCCACCCTCGGATTCAGTTACAGTTACTATGGAACACCGGAGAGCTCACACATCTCCCTAAAAGCCGAACCGATCAGGGAAGAGGATCTCTCCTTGGACCTAATGGACAGCGAGGGAGGCGAATTGGAAGAACTACTTCCCAACGGACCTGATAGTGCAAGGACCTTCGATGCATCCGTGATGGTCGTTGACGCTTTTGGTGCCTATGATATCGAAGGTATCAATCTTCTCCTGTCGTCCGGATCGGGAAATTCCATATGGAACCTGACGGACACTCCGGATGAGAGTGGCGGGGAAATGAATGCATATCTGAACATCTCCCACACCATACCTGAGGGAACCCCTGAGGGAGAATACACTTTGACAGTTACCGTTACCAGCAGGACGGGTCAAATGATCATTGATGATACCACACTATTGGTGGCATCGGGACTTCAGGTTACACTGCAGGACCCCGAGAGGGAAGCGGACGCAGGTTCGGTCCTTGAATTCTCCGTGGCCATATTGAATGGAGGCGAGGGGACAGACAGGGTCACATTCTCACATAATACGAAGCTGGGTTGGAGCATAGAGGACCCGGACCCCATAGAGATAAACGGCGGGGATACGAATTCAGTCTCTTTCAGGGTCCAGGTTCCCATCAGATCCTCTCTGGGAGATGAGGATATTATCGATCTCAACATACAGTCAAGGAATGCGGATAAGACCTATTCCAGAGAAGCCAGGGTAACGGTTGTCTCTGTGGCAGAGTTCGGTGTCGAGGTAGTGGGTGAGTCCACAAAAGCCGTTGTATCCGGAGGAGGGTCACAATTCTCGATCAACATCATAAACATCGAGGATGCTGAGTCCACTTTCGAGGTAGGGGTGGAGGATATGCCCCAAGGATGGTCCGTCTCATACTCGGGGTCCAACGGTTCGACCCAGGGTTCCCTTTTCATTCTGAAAATGGATGGGGACAGTGAAGGTACTGTCGACATGAACATAATGACCTCATCTGATTCGGACGGAGTGTTCCCCATATCGACCTTTGTCAGGAAACAGGGTGAGACCGAAAAGAGGTCCGTCTACCTCAAATTGAGGGTAGTTGACCCGACAAGGGACGTTCTGATGCTGATGGATACAACCGATACAAAGCAGTCTGCCAGAGTAGGTTCGAACAACCCGATAGAATACTCTGAGGTCTTCTTCACCCTGGAGTTCTACAATCCAAGCCTCACTGAATCCAGGATCCGTATCAATGTGTTCGGCCCTACCGGTTGGGACCTGGAATACGACTACGGCTCACTTGACCTTCTTCCTGGAGAATCCTCCAGTTGGAATATCTCGATAGGACCCAGGGATGGGGAGCTTTACGAACCGGATCCATATGAGGTAAGAGTCGAGGTCGATGGCGGAAGCATTGGGACCTTTGATAGTGTACTGAAGGTTGAGCTGAAAATGATCACCTCGATCCGCATCGATCCGGAAAAGGATGTTTTTGATATAGTTCAGGGGAAAGAAGCAATGGTTAATGTTTCATTCATTAACCACGGGAATTACGAAGCCGAGTTGGATATCACCCTTGAATTCCCGGATCAGCTTGAGATCTCATACGAGACCACAACCCTTACCCTTCAACCAGAGGACCAAGGGACGGTGCGTTTCAAGGTCAAGGTAATGGATGCAGGTGACCAGGGAGGACTGACATTCACGATCGGCTACGATATCGACGGGATCAAAGGATCAAGGGACATTGCCGTTTTCCCATTGAAAGAGGGATCTGAAAATGCAGGTCCCAATTTCATCTGGATAGGAGCGGCGATCCTGGCTATAATTGTGATCGGAGCTGTTGGTTTCTTCCTCTATTCAAAATATTACAGGACCGGAGAGAATAACAAGGGCCCGGTCCCTGAAAAGAAAAATGAACCCTTAGGTCAGGTCAGGATATCAGCTGTACCTCAAAAGAGTGTGGAATCCGGAAGACCCGTCAGACCTCCCAGGTCTGCATCTGTTGAGAAAGCTGACGATATTGCCAATTCCTTGCTCGGTGAGGACCTTGATAAAAGAGAGATCTCCGGGGGTGTGACAGTGGAAGCCGACAGGGCGCACGAGGTTGTTACAGCAGAGATCATGGAGTGATATCATGATATCACCTCTGGATGTACCGGTCCTTGATATCAATTCGGAAGAGCTGGGGATCCAGGTTGGAACACTTATGGAAAATGCTGGGAAAGCATTATCTCAAACTATAAAGGACAGATACGGTAGAAGTAAAGTATTGATGGTACTCGGAACTGGTAATAATGGAGGGGACGGAATGGTGGCTGCCCGTCATCTTGTATCAGGAGGTTGCAAAGTCTCCATTTTGATGGCTGGAGACCCATCCAGGATCAGAACGGAGATATCAAGAAGAGCTTTCGAGGACCTCCCTTCCGAGATCAAGGTCATGACCGTTGAGGATGCCCTCTTAGAAGATGCATCCCAGGACCTTATAGATGGGCATGACATCATAGTTGACGGACTGCTGGGTTCAGGTGCTCATGGCCCTCCTAGGGGTGATCATTTAAAGGCGATGGATCTCATCGATCAGAAAAGAAGAGTGGTCTCGATCGACATACCCACCGGCATAGGAACTGCCCATAGCGTATCCGCAGAGGTAACAGTGACATTTCATGATATCAAGACAAATATGTTGGATGGAAATGGAAATGCCAGACCCGAATGCGGAGAGATCATCATAAAGGATATCGGCATCCCCCGCTCCGCTTCGACATATGTTGGAAGAGGAGACCTGCTCCGTATTCCGAAGAAGGGGAGTGACATACACAAGGGAGAAGGAGGGAAACTGCTGGTTATTGGAGGAGGGCCTTTCACGGGTGCTCCAATCCTTGCTTCACTTTCAGGGTTCCGGACCGGGTGCGACCTTATCAGGGTTGCAGTTCCCAAAGGGATCTGGCAGGTTGTAGCATCCGCCTCCCCCTGCTTGATAACCGAGATGCTGGATACCGATGACCCTTTCAAACTTGGTCCCGAGATCATTGAAGCCGTCGAACCCATGATCGATTGGGCGGATGCGGTCCTGATAGGACCCGGAAGCGGCAGTGACCGTGGAACCCTTCAAACTTTGAAGGAGCTGATCGACCTCTCTATTTCAAGGGGAAAAAGGACCTGCATAGATGCAGATGGAATTACCTCTGTATCAAGAAAAACTGGAGATTGGCCTCCCATATCAGGAGATGAGGTTCTTCTCACCCCCCATAGAGGTGAGCTTCGCAGACTCCTCGATGGAGCGGGGATCGGTTTTGACGAGGCGCGGATGAATGATCCAAATATTAAAAGTGGAGAAATCGAATTATGGTCGGATGAAGCATTGGACCCGGTTGTCAGGTTCACCAAGTTGACCGGAGCAAGTCTTCTGGTCAAGGGAAGGATCGACATGGTCATGACCCCGCATGGACATTCTCTGAATGACCACATCATGCATCACTCTGTCCATGTGAGATACAACCGGACAGGAGTTCCTGAAATGAGCGTTGGAGGGACAGGTGATGTTCTAGCGGGTCTCAGTGCGGGATTCATGGCCAGAGGAATGGGGGCCTTCGACTCGGGTTGCGTTGCATCCTACATCAATGGAAGGGCGGGGGAGATCTGTAAAAAAAGAATGGGGATCTCCCTTACAGCATCAGATATCCTTGGATCGATACCCTATGTTCTATCAGGAAACTCATCCTTTTCCTGATATAGGTCCATTACCTGTCCGCATGGACAGTGGTACCTTAGATGAAAATCAATTTTGGAGGTATCTATCCGCGTTCCACATCCTGGACAAGGGATGGAGAGTCTTCCCTTCAGGAATATTGGCCGAATGCTATCCTTTTTTTGCTTGCTTTTTGATGTCCTATGGAACAAGAGGAGGATGATCCCGATGACCCAGAGGATCAGACCAGCGATCCCGAGAGGGGTAGGAAATCCCATATCAAAGAAATTACCCCCCTCATCACCGTTGGTGATGACAACAACAGTAATATCGGCCATGAGGGTGAAAGAACCCAGTCCGAAAAGGATGGATGCTGCGATTCCTTTCGTCATCCTCATTGGTGGTACCATTAGGATTTGAATGCTGGTCCGGGGTTATATCTGTAACGGAGAGGTTATCAAGGACCTGGTCCGAATAATGATAGATCATCGGAAGGTCCTGTTCTCGGACCGATCGGGTCGCCTCTGCAATCCTATTTTATATCTGTTATGGATTGAGGTTCAACAGCATACAGGGATATCATCCCGGGGGTGGTAATTGTGGCAGAAGAAAAGACAAAGACCGATTATTTCCCGGATCTGGAATATAGATTCTTTCCCGTAGTCTTCGACGAGAAGGAAATGGAGGGGATCCAGGGACCGGTTTACAGACCGTCAGGAGAGTTGATGGATCTCGGAGAGACCAAGACCGTTGGAATGGAAAGACCTACGGAAGTATTCCACGATGGTGATGCTAAGGTATATGAACTGTCCACTCAGGAGATGGACATTAATAAGGAGATTAAGGGATCTGCTCTGGGATCCATACCCTGTCCCAACTGTGGCAACATGATAGACATAACATCCGAAAAAAGACCACTGAAGATAAAATGCGATAGCTGTGGAAAGAAGGGAAAGCTAGAGTAGAGTCAAGGTTGAGGTTCCATGGGAAGGATCAAGATCGGGAACAGCGGTTGGTCCTACAAGGAGTGGGTCGGTTCTTTCTATCCAAAAGGTTTGAAGCAGGAAAGATTCCTTTCGGAATACTTTTCACATTTCAAGACAGTTGAGATCAATTCCACTTTCTACAGGATACCCGATATTCGGTCTGTCAAGAATTGGGCAACCGAGGCGAACAGACACGGAGATAGAGAGTTCTGTGTCAAGGTCCCCCAAACTGTTTCCCACCAGCTTTGTATGATGGAGGACCCAGATGATATGGTTAAAGCTTATTCCAATTTCAGTTCAATCGTCCTTGAACCCCTTCATGATTCAGGGACCCTGGGTGCAGTACTTTTCCAGGCATCTCCCTACTTCACCATGAGAGGGGATATAAAATACAGGATGAAGAGCGAACCAAAGGTCCCGCTGCCGGATTACTCCATGGGATTGGAGCGGCTAAACGAAGTATGTGCCATGATGACAAGGCACCCGGGAGAGGGTGCGGTAGAACTCAGGAATTCATCATGGCTTGATGAGGATTCCAAACTTGTTAGTTCCGCTTTGGATGTCCTCAGAAAAAATGGGACCGCATTGGTCACAATTGACGGCCCATCATTCCCATGGATCGAAACTGAATCATCCAGACACAATTACATCAGGTTCCATGGGAGGAACAAGGAAGGGTGGTTTAAAAAAATGGATGAGAACCCTTCAGCGAGGTATATGTACAAATATTCCAACGAAGAGTTAAGGGAGAGAATAGATCCGATCAAGATAATGGCATCAAAGGTTGACAAGGACACCAGGATATTCTTCAATAATCATCCTCAGGGCTATGCCCCTCAAAACGCCCTTTCCATCATGGAGATGCTTGGGATCGATCGACCAACCGGAGCAATAGACCGATTCTGGTAAGGGGGCCTACTGAAGAAAAAACTTTATTGTCATCTGGGCCGATCCGCATTCATGAAAAATGAAAGGGAGGCGGAATTCTGGAACGGTCCGAAGGACGGTAAGGTAGGATGCCTTCTATGCCCCCATAAATGCAGGATCGGACCTGATCGAAGCGGTATTTGCGGTGTCAGGTTCAACCGTAATGATAGACTGAAGGCAGAAGCTTACGGCATATACCCGGCCATACACATGGATCCCATAGAGAAGAAACCTCTGAACCATTTCATCCCCGGATCGAACATCTTGAGCCTTGGCTCGGTGGGATGCAACCTATCCTGCCTCCACTGTCAGAACTGGTCCCTGGCCAGGGCCTCCGTTGAGGGCCTGGATGGAGATGGATTGTCCGTCGATGAACTCTGTAGAAGGTCGACCGCAAGGGGATCGATCGGTGTAGCCTTCACGTATAATGAGCCGACGATCAATTATGAGTTTATTATTGACTGCGCTCCCTTGTTGAGAGAAAATGGTTCGAAGGTGGTACTCGTTACCAACGGATACCTTGAACCAGAACCCTGGGACCTTCTTATGGATCATACTGATGCGGCAAACATTGACGTCAAGGGTTTCACAGAGGAGTTCTACAGGACCGTTACAGGAGGATCGCTGGCCCCTGTCCTCAGGAATGTCAGGTCCGCTTTCGAGAAAGGGGTTCACATCGAGATCGCATATCTGGTGATACCTGGAAAGAACGATGACGGCCAGGTAAATGATTTCATTGATTTCATGATCTCGGAAATATCACCTGAAATTCCAGTCCATTTCAATCGTTTCCACCCCGACCATAAAATGACCGATATTCCTCCAACACCAAGAGAGACACTTCTTAGTATCAAAAAAAGAGCGATAACAAAAGGAATGGAAAATGTATTCATCGGTAATCTGGGAGGGACCAAGGAGAATGATACGATCTGCCCATCCTGTGGGAAGACCCTGGTATCAAGAGAAGGTTTCTGGACACCCAAGGTCAGAATAAAAGATGGAAGCTGTCCAAAATGCAAGAAGAAGGTATACGGGGTTTGGTGAATCTTGTCTGATCCCAATTATGATCGATGAAATTGTAATCGGGGAAGAATATAAACACCATCACTGAAATGACCGGAGGACCCCTCATGAATACTATTCTTATCAGATATGCAGAACTTGGCCTGAAATCGGAAAGGGTCAGGTCCAGGTTCCTGTCCCAGTTTGTAAAGGATATTAACAATACCCTCACAGACCATGGGATCGAGCATTTTATAAGAACGGAAAGAGGAAGGATCTTTGTTGAGACAGAAGAGATCGAAGGTTCAGTGGAATTGCTTAGGACGATCCCTGGAATACATTCACTATCTGTTGTAGAGGAGACCACCTCGGAAATGGAAGGCCTGATGGGTGCTTTATCCGAATTCTCAAATTCCAGATTGAAGGAAGGAATGACATTCGGGATAAAGGTGAAGAAGGCCTTCGAGATGGCCCTTTCCACAAGGGACATAGCCATCAGAGGCGGAACAGCAGTTTGTTCCCATCTCGATGAAGGAAGTGTGAAAGTTGACCTTGAAAAACCAGATATCTGGTTCGAAATAGAGATCAGGAAGGACCATGCATATATCTTCACCGATCGGATCCCGGGGATCGGAGGTATGCCTTCATCCACCCAGGGAAAGGTCCTCCTTTATCTTCCGGGGAGGGATAAGCTCTCAGGATCAGAGATGCTCATGGGGAATAGAGCACGTTTATCGAGAAAGATGATGTTGAGAAGAGGATGCAGGGTCATCCCCACTCTCTTTGAAGAGGACCTCCCGGGATGGTCCGATGTAATTCAAGACCTGAAGGAAGATGGAAAGGGACCTTTCCTCCTGAGGGGAAATAATGTGATGGAAGCTCTTGGAGAAGCGGTACGAAAGACCGATTGCCTCGGAATAGTCCATCCAGGAACCCTCGACGACCTTCAGGACCTTCCGGTCATCCATGGGTCCGGAATGCCTGTTTCATTATTCATGCCAACTGTTTCTCTGAACGGGGATGAAATTGACAGCTGGCTGAAGAGATTCAGATAGTTGATATTGGGTCTTTTCCAACCGAAAGTTTTAAGAAAGTATTTATATAGTGTAACTGTACCAACTAACCTGTTCGACCAGATTTCAGTAAGACAAAATGAGGTGATCCATTGGATATCAAAGTGGAGAATGTGGTGGCATCGGCCTCTGCCGGAGCACCGCTCGACCTACAAAAGATCTCAATGACGCTTGAGGATGCGGAATACGTACCGGAAAAGTTCCCTGGACTCATTTACAGGATCAAGGACCCAAAGACAGCTCTACTGCTATTTTCCTCGGGTAAGCTCGTTTGCACAGGAGCCAAGAGTGTGAAAATGGCAAATGAGGTCGTCCAAAGGGTGATGAAACAGATCAGGGAGATGGGTATTGATGTCCTGGAAAAACCGGAGGTCAAGATACAGAACATCGTGGCCACCACGGACCTCAAGACAGATCTGAACCTGAACTCAATTGCTATCACCCTGGGGTTGGAAAGGGTTGAATACGAACCGGAACAGTTCCCAGGTCTGGTCTATCGCGTTGATGAACCGAAGGTCGTTGCACTACTATTCGGTTCGGGAAAGATCGTATGCACCGGTGCCAAAGAGATACCTGACATTGACAGGGCACTTTTGAAGATAACAAAAGAACTTTCGGAAGCTGGACTGCTTTGAAGGGGGAAAGGACCATGGGTTTTCTGGATAGAATACTGGGAAGGAGAAAAAAGGCACCTGCGCGACCCCGGTACGATCGGTTTGATGATTACGGACCGGACGACAGCTATGATTATGATGGGCCAGAGGACACCGAAGGAGCGTCCCTTCTTGTTGACCATCACATGGATTTCATCCCAAGCGACACCTACAAGAAGCACTTCATAGGAATGGTCTATTCTCTTGATATTGAAAATGGGACGGATTATCCAATGGGCAACGTAAGGGTCGAATTCCCTCCTTCCACAAAACTGGGTAGGTTCGGCAAGCCGGAACTGGATGGTAAAATGCTTGATCCGGGGGAAAGGATGAGCGTGAAGGTCCCTTTCATACCGAAATATCAGGGTGGAAAGGACGAGTTCGAGTTCGATATTGTTTTCTTCGATTTCCAGCATAAGGTGGAAGAGCGGGTCGTACTCAAGAGCGAGCCTATCAAAGTGGTTGTACCCAAGTTCAAACCTGAGAAAATGGATGAGGATTCATACAGGTTCCTGACAGGAGATCTTTACAGATGGTCGACGGAGACAGAGATCATGAAGATGGATCCAAAGGAACTATATGATGGTCTGAAGGAACGTGCCCTCTCCATTGGATTCAGAGAGGCGAACGAGCTTTTGAATGATTCCATGTTCAGAGGCATAACCCAGCTTGCAGGATCTGATGAAAAGGGGAGGAAATGGGCTCTCCAGATACAGGTCATTGGAAGCCCAAAGGAGGCGAAACTCCTCCTTTATTCATATGGTGAAAGACCTCTGCAAGCCTACAGTCTTGCAGTAAAGACCCTTTTGAAGTTAGATGGCAGGGACCAAGTGGTTGGTGCTATCATCGATTGAACACGTTTATTTGGGGAAATTTCAAATATTATATGAATCGTTCTGAGCCTGGAGTGACCGACACCTAGGTCGATTCTTATCGGGAGGTTTAAAGGATGTCTCCATCCATCTTCAAAAGGGGAGGTACCGCTTCGGTCAAGCTGAAGATTGCCTCTAAGAATGAGATCAACCAGTATGCCCAAACCCTTTCCGGACAGGGTTATGTACTTGTAGGGACACCTATCGAGTACAGGCAGAGGATGACCAATGAACAGCTGAGGGATTCCGCAAAGGGTTATGCACATCAAAACGGCTGTCAGCTCATTGTTGAGGTCAATGACCCAAATCCAGTAGCCAACCCCTACAATCCCTACAAATATTATCTCTTCCAATTCAAAGGAGGAGGGCTTGCGCCAGATCCGGTGGAACCACCATCTAGATCAGGAGCAGCCCAGAGCCAGCAGGGTCGGACATTTGGCCAGTTCAATTGTCCCTATTGCAAGAGTCCCTTCACCACATATGTGAATCCGGGAAGGAACGTCCTCACATGTCCCAAATGTAAAGGACAGTCACAGGTTGATGTCCCGGCTCCAAACCTGGGTCAGCAGATCGACCAGGGCGCTCAACAGAACACGGTCCAGTCCCAAATGGGAAGGATCAAACTTCATTCATCCTATAATACCCACAACGAGATGGTGGTGGACTGTCTGGACGTCCTAGGCAAGATCCTCATGGTGGAGGGAAATCCACTTCCATTCGATGATACCGGTGAGTTCCTTTACCCATTTATCAGAATGAAATCAGCGGCATATGAACATGTAGGCTTCAGAAAGATGGACATGATCCTGCTGAAGGAAGCCACCCATGATTACAAGATACTTGCCTCCGAACAGCATTCCCAGGGCCAAGCCAATGTCAATCCACACCGGGACGATCTGTTCGCTGTGAAGATCTTGGGAGGTATCAACTTCCTGATCCTGGAGGAGTTCAAGGCTCTGGAGGAACAGCAGAAGACACAGATAATCAACCATTTCTATCAGTTCCTGGCCCAATATGTAGGTGTTGAATGAACTTCCACCATCCTTTTATCATGAGGACACCTTAACCTCTACATGGAGCTTCTACAGGGAAGACCAGTTTCCAAAAGGATAGATGCCACAGTTACGGATATCGTATCGGATGAAAAGCCCATCCTTTCCGTTTTCCTTACAGGATCGGACCCTTCCTCGATCATTTATTCCAGATCCAAGGTCCGAAAGGGGGGTAATTTGGGAGTAGATGTTAAAGTGAGGACATTCACCGAAACCACCACAGAGGAAGAAATTGTTAGACAGTTAAAAGTTGATGCTGACAATGAGAGAATTTTCGGGATAATGGTAGAGAGACCACTGCTTCCCGGACTGGACATGAATGTCCTCATGAAAGCTGTTCCTCCTGAGAAGGATGTGGAATGTCAGCATCCACAAAACATTGGAATGCTCTCCTCGAACAGACCGACATTCGTTCCACCGACACCGCTAGGAACTCTCCTGCTCTTGGAACACTATTCCATTGAGACAAAGGGAAAGAAAACGGTAGTTATCGGAAGAAGTCCGAATGTTGGAAGGCCATTATCAATTCTCCTCTCTTCAAAGATACACCGAGGTAATTCGACTGTCACTCTGGCCCATTCCATGACCCGGAACCTGAGGTCATTGACAATGGATGCTGACCTTATATTTTCCGCAGTAGGAAAGGCAGGCCAGCTTAAAAGTGAAATGGTAAAGGATGGCGCTGTTGTGGTGGACCTCGGCATTAATCCCACCGAGGATGGTTCAGTTGTAGGAGATGCGGATCTGGGATCGTTCATTGACCGGGATATCAGGATCACACCAACCCCTGGAGGGACAGGTCCAGTTACCGTCTCTTCGATGTTCCTCAACCTGGCCATTTCACTGGCAAGGAACAAGGATATCGATATTTCAAACATTGACCCCATGATAAGCGAAATATACAGGTAAGTTGAATTGGGTAATGGGGTTCGGATGGTAACTATCGGTCGTTGCACCAGTTGTGGGTCTTTTGTTCAAGAGCTTTGGAAAGAAAAGAGTAACTGCCCCAAATGCGGTGGTCCAGTGGACCCTCTGGAAGTTGAAATGGGTCCAGTGGCCTATGTTCCAAGGGCTTTGAACATAGGCGGGCTCATCTTGATGGTGGTAGGGATTGGCCTCCTGATCGTGGGAGCCGCAGGTAAGAACGGGAGCAATACAACAAATTCAGGGACATTGATACTGATAGTCTCCTCAGTTCTCCTTTTCATTCTGTCACTTTTTTTCCAGATAATGATTACCAGAAAGGCCATAGAAAGAAGATCTTTGGTCAAGTCCCATACGATCAGGAGAATACCGGAAGGAGGAATAGAAAGAAGAAAAGCTCCAGTTGGACACAAGGTTCTAAAAAAATAATGATGTGATGAATAGGATATTGGAAATCGGCTGTCATTTGAATGTTTTGCTTCTCAGGCCCAAGGATCCCTTCCAATATTTATGTGGAAGCCTGTAAAATTACCGGCTGTTTGACCAGGTCTAAATTAACTTCAAGACCAATATAAAGATAGTTTTTAATAATGAAGGCTTATTCCCACCCGGTTCAATCTGGTAGGGACCCATCAGGTCCCGATCTGGAGGTTTGATAATGAAAAGATCTACAAAGATCATGCTTCCCCTTGCCGGACTGTTTTTGCTTGTTATGATCGTCCTTCCATCGGCTTACGGAGCCATCGGTGGAGAGGCCTCGGATAGGTCTATGGTGACGACTGAATCTGGCAAAGATACATTCTATTTGCACAGCGGAAAAAGCAGTCTTATCATCTGGGACATGTTGAAAGTCGATGAGAGAAAGACCACTGTTAAGATACATGTGAACAACCCCGATGGGAATTCCAGGGATATCAGGGTTAACCTCTCCTCTAACGGTGATGATGATTGGTCCTTCAAGATCAAGGAGATCTGGGATTACAATGGTGTCGATATCATCGATGATGATGATGAGGTCACAGAAGATGTGAAAGGCCAACTCTACACGATATTCCAGGTTGGTGGAGGGGATATGATCACCGTAGTCTTTGAGGTCTCTTATGATGGCAAAGAAAGTGATATTTCCGAAACAGCATTTTTCAAAGCCGAGGTCCTGAGGTCAGGAACAGGTGGTGAAGGGAACACATTCTCCTCCACAAAGGAACTAACTTTCGAGACCTCTGAGAACTATGACTTCATCATCCTTGTTGCAGGAGGCTTCTCACTTTTGGGCCTGGCATTCGCTTTCTTCGTTGCCAATACCCTGAGGAAGAAAGAGGTTGGAGACGAGAAGCTCAAGGAATTATCCGGGTATATTAGGGACGGGGCAAACGCATTCATGAAATCGGAATACAAGGTCATCATAATATTCATTATTGGGATGGTCCTGGTCCTTGGGATCCTTTCCGTTACACTGGGATTGAACTGGAAGATCATACCCGCTTTCCTGATCGGTGCTTTTCTCTCTGCCTCTGCAGGGAATATCGGAATGAGGATAGCAACCATGGCCAATGCAAAGACCGCATGGGCCTGCAAGGAAGGGAAAGAGAAGGCCCTCCGGGTAGCCTTCAATTCCGGTTCGGTCATGGGTCTGACAGTGGTTGGACTGGGACTGTTCGGTGTATCACTTCTCTATTTCATATTCGGTGATGTGGACATGCTCTTCGGATTCGGTTTCGGGGCATCTTCCATCGCTCTTTTCGCCAGGGTTGGCGGAGGAATATATACGAAAGCGGCCGATGTTGGCGCTGACCTTGTAGGAAAGGTCGAGGCTGGAATACCCGAGGATGATCCAAGGAACCCGGCTACTATCGCTGATAACGTTGGTGACAACGTGGGTGATGTTGCAGGCATGGGAGCGGACCTCTTCGAATCTTATGTGGACTCGATCATCGCCGCAATGGCCCTTGGTATCGTGGGTGTCACAGCATTCGGAGGAGATCTCTTTGGCGGCGGTGTGACCGGAATTGCAACCATGCTTCCTCTTCTCCTTGCGGGTGTTGGAATCTTCTGCTCGATCATTGGAACACTCTTCGTGGGCGGAGGCAAAGGTCATGCGCATTCACAGCTAAATAGGGGCATATGGATCTCCGCCGGTCTGATGACCGTTGCAACAATAATATTGATCGTAGCTCTATTTGATGGTCTGGAGATCCAGGCAGCCCTCATCTTCTCCGTCCTTGTGGGATTGGCTTCCGGAATTGTTATCGGAAAGATCACAGAATACTACACTTCCGACCAGGCTAAACCTACACAGAAGGTTTCAAAGGCTTCCACAACCGGGGCCGGGCCCAATATCATATCCGGTTTGAGCCTTGGTATGATCTCCACTGCCATACCGGTCATTGCTGTTGTGGTCACCATCATTGTGGCCTTCACCCTTGCGGGTCTGTACGGTATAGCACTGGCAGCTGTCGGAATGCTCTCAACCCTTGGGATCACCCTTGCAACGGATACCTACGGACCGGTTGCGGATAATGCCGCTGGTCTTGCCGAGATGGCGCATATGGGAAAGAAGGTCAGGGAAACAGCAGAAGAACTGGATGCGGTTGGGAATACAACCGCTGCTATCGGAAAGGGATTCGCCATCGGATCCGCAGGACTGACTGCCCTTGCACTCTTCTCCGCTTTTACACAGGCAGCCAACCTGGACCTTTCCCAGTTCACCCTTGTGAATCCATGGATCGTTTCCGGTCTGTTCATTGGTGGGCTTCTGCCTTTCGTCTTTTCTGCCATGACCATGTCGGCAGTGGGTGATGCAGCCCAGGACATGGTGGAAGAGGTCAGAAGGCAGTTCAAGACCATTAAGGGAATAATGGAGGGGAAGGCCATGCCGGACTATGAGAGATGCGTGGCTATCTCCACAAAAGGAGCCTTGAAAAGGATGGTCGTTCCCTCACTTCTTGCGATTATTGTTCCGATCGTTGTCGGATCAATATCAATGGAAGCCCTTGGAGGTCTCCTCGCCGGTTCGATAGTCACCGGATTCGTTCTTGCTGTGATGATGGCCAATGCCGGTGGTGCCTGGGATAATGCCAAGAAGTACATAGAGGGGGGCCACTTCGGTGGAAAAGGATCCGAAGCCCATAAAGCAGCAGTTGTGGGAGATACTGTCGGAGATCCTTTCAAGGACACATCAGGACCATCTCTGAACATCCTGATCAAGCTGATGTCCATAGTATCCCTCGTATTCGTTCCACTGTTCCTTGTTGTGAACGGATTACTTGCAGGAATTCTCGGTTGAGATCTGAAAAAACAGGATTTGAAAGGTGACCTCATCTGAGGTCCCTTTCCAGAATGAAGACCCGGTGAAATTCACCGGATCTTTAAATTTTTTATCAATTTCTGAAGATCTATTCTCACTCTTTTTTCCTCTCCTTCATTTAATATACCACCTTTCTCATTCAATTAACAGGGATATGGAAGAGGGTAGGAAACGGTTTCCTAACGGTCGATCCTACCTTTGGAAGGTGAGAGAATGAAAGGTGTAAATTTTTTATCATTGGCTTTGGCCTTGACAATGGTCCTATCTGCTTTTGGGATGATCTTTAATGTTCTTGAGATCGACCTTGCCGGAACAGCAGATGGAAAGGTCCTGAATGTTCCCGGAAGCTACTCCACGATCCAGGATGCGATCGATGATGCTGATCCCGGTGACACTGTTCTCATAGGAAACGGGACCTATACGGAAATTCTTTCCATAGGAAAGAGTCTGATATTGAAGGGAAATTCAACGAACTTCGTCAATATCATCTCATATGGTTCCGGGGATATGATCACGGTAACCTCCGATGATGTTTCCATATCCAAGATGACACTGGAACATAGAGGTCTTATCGGCGAAGGGTCCTGTATCCATGTCCAGGGAGTGGAGAACGTTTCGATCAATTCTGTTAAGACCTTTAGTGCCACAGGTTCCGGAATATTGCTTAACGGATCCGATCTTTGCAAGGTCTTTGACATCGAAGCATGGGGTAATAAGAACGGTATTACGGTAAACTCCAGTGATGATAATGAGATAGCCATGTGTCATGTTCATGATAATTCCGTTAGTGGTATCTTCCTTTGGGGAGGTTCTGATAATAATTCAGTGGACAGCTGCTTCCTGACTGACAATGAAGATTATGGTTTAAGGTCTGTAGTCTCCACTTTACAGAACAGGAATGAGATCTTGAATTGTACAATGAATTATTCAAAAATCGCCGCAATATACCTCGATGGCAACAATACTAATTGGGTGATCACCAACAATCATATCAATGATACCGACGGCATAGAGACCTTGAAATCTCAAGGTTTGATTGCTTCCTACAATAGTATTACAAACTTCACACATAACGGTGTGTTTCTCTATGAAAGCGTTGACTGTGAGATAAATGATAATTTCCTGGTTTCCGAAAACTCAATCGGTCATGTGGGGATCACTCTGCAGAGGACCAATTTCACCTCTGTCCATAATAATATATTTGGAGAAAATTCGATAGGTGTTTTAGGGATAGGTCCTTTCAATCACAATAACGATGTTTATTCAAATGATCTTGAAAATACCGATATGGGAATTTGGTTCGCACATGCAACAGCCATCAATATTTATGATAACAATTTGATTTGTTCATCAGGCGCAATTTACTTGGACAATACTAGCAATGTTCTAGTTAGCGATAATATTATCCAAAACTCTCCTGATGGCATCGTTTTCTATGTGTCAAATGGGTCGAACATTATCAATAACAAAATTTCTAACTGTACATACGGTTTTAAATCCGATGATCTCTCAACAAGTACCATCGAATCAAATTCAATGTACGAATGTTCTAGGGGTTTCCAGGTGAAAGATTCCAAGCACCTAGCTATCAAAAACAATGTGATTGAACTTGGATTTACCTCAATTTTCACAGATAATCTCGTTCATTCCTCCATTATGGGAAACAGGATCGTGGATGCGAGATTTCATGGTATGTACATCAACGGTCCTTCCACACCTTCTATGTTGGAGATCATCGAAAATCAACTTTTCTCCAACGAACTTGGAATACTCATCTTCAACGGCTCCGATATAAGCTTAGGAATGAATATAATAGAAGATTCGGTCATATTCGGATTGGACCTCGGATTCAGTACATCCAATATCCTGATAGATCATAACATATTCATAGGTAACAACCCTGGTGATGATCAAACCAACGATGATGGTACTGGGAATAAATGGAACCTTCCCTGGCCAGATGGTGGGAACCACTGGTCTGACTATGAAGGTAGAGACATCTACAAAGGTATTTCACAGGATATACCTGGAATGGATGGATTCGGGGACACACCGCATCCTATTGGAGGCAGCGCTGGTTCCGAGGACCTCTATCCTCTGATCGATCCATCCGGTTCGTTCCCTTCCGGCGACATAATAATTACGAGCCATGTTCACGGGGAACATGTAAGCGGAATGGAGCTTTTCGAAGCGGATGTGACGATACCGATCATCAACAGTGTGATCTGGAGTGTCAATGGGATGCAATTGGGTGTGGATGTTTCCTATCCATACCAGCTGATACTGGATACCACCCATTTCCCGGATGGTACACTGTTGAACATCACCGCAGAGGCAGATATACCTGGAACTGACAACAAGGTTGATGAGGTCCAGGTGAAAGTGAGTAATGATGTATTGATGGGACCCTTCGTGGATATCTCAACGGCTAAACTGCTTTACCATCCCGATCAGTTGGGAACAGCATTGATCGATACCAATGATCAGACACCCTTTTGTAAGGAGGTCAGGATCATACTCAACCTGAATGATCCTTTGGAAAATACCCTTTTCATATCCGATGGTATATATCTTCTGAACGATCAATGGAGCCTTCCGTTCCCGATCCCCAGCGATGCCGAATTGGGAGAGTGGTCCCTCAACATCACAGTATTCGGTCAGGCAGGGGGAGCGGTCCTCTGGTTCGATAATGAAAGATCACTGTTCGAAGTCATTGGGGACAATACCTATGATAGGATGACCTCACTTCAGGATGGCCTCTCGATTCTGGACTTCCAGAACAGCTCCCTTAACCAGTTGTTGGATATGTTTTCCGTTTTCCAGGAAGATCTCCTTTACATGAACGAGACAAATGAGTTCTATTTTACATCGATCCTTATGGCACTGGAAACTGTCGAAACGAACCTTGCATTGAAGATCGATGGCATGAACTCCGATTTCTTAGACCTACTAAACCTCAGATTGACAGATATCTCCGATCTTCTGAACAGTATCTCGGGAGAATTGAATATTGAACTGAACGATATCGATAGTAGCATCACATCCCTCGATCTCAGACTTGAGGAATGCTGCAATAATACTGCAGAATTGATTATGGCTCTTAACTCCTCAATAAACGAACATATGGTACAGATGCAATTAGAGGTCCAGGACACGATCGACTCCTGCTGTTCCACATTACAAGGGATCATACCATACCTTCATACTATCGAGCAGAACCTCTCATCCGGGAACATAGATGTCCTTTCACGAATAGATGTTCTGGAAGGTTTGATGATCGATCTTTCCAACACCACTGTCAATGAGATCAGGTCCGGTGTGACCGAACTGATGGATTACCTGTTGGGATTGAACACATCTGAAGCGCAAAGACATGCACTGACATTATCCGAGATGCTTCAACAACTGGATCAGCTCAATTCATCATTATTCGATCATATGGATGATATTCAATCAGCCCTAGATGCCCTTTCCCAACTGACTGACATAGTGGAAGATCTCGGAACACTTGAGGCACAGGTTGAAAGCACACAGGGAAATGTGGAGGATGGAAATGATCAGAATACGATCCTCCTGATCGCACTAATAATCGGTGTTATCATCTCCTTGATCCTTATCATCCTACTGGTTATCAGGACCGGCAAGGAATATGATGTTCTGGAAGAGACCTGATTACCGCTACAATGACCGAAATGGACCCTTTAAAAACTAACGATCAGGAATAGCCTGATTGAAACACCCCGGAATCCGGGTGACCAATACAATCGATATCAATATCTGTTCCTGACCCGGATGAAATAGTATATGAGTGCGCCAATCCAACCAAGTAAGACGATTATCAGGATCCAGATCAATCTGTTGTTGTTCTCATTCGTTTCATTCTTGACGCAATCCACAACAGCCCAGATCATAAAGACCAGACCGATAAGATTGATTAAAATGGCCCCGCACCATACTGCTCCGAAGGCGACCCCCAAATCCATGATCATTCCTCTTCCTCGAACCATGATTGTTATTCTAATCTAATTATTTACCGTATAATTTTTACCTGGATTGAATTGAAATCTACCCCATACCATGGTTTGCAGCTTGACCACTTTCAATTCCTGTCCACATACCGGTAATCCACAGTCCATCTGTATTCATTCCCAGGATCCTCTTCTCTTAGGGCTTCAGAATGATAATAATATGGGTACTGGTCCCCGCAGTGTAAAAGCGTGAGTTCAACCGTGAATGTAAGGGGCCTGGAGATCGAGTCGTTCTGGACGAGATCCCCCTCAATGTATACATATGTCCTGCCTTCACAGTACTCCGAATTCACATTGGATGAAGTTTGGTCGATCCTTTCACCATCGGTCACTCTCAGAGTAAATGTATCTCCCTCGTTATGATAGGAACCAGCCCTATCCAGAGGAGGTTCGTCTTCCCAGTTGATGATCGCCTTCATATGAATGAGGAATTGGAAATCGGTAAGTTCAAGTTTGAAAAGTATGGTTGTGGCTTCTTCCTCAAGATAACCGGAACCACTAAAGGAATCTTCAAATGGGGTTCCAACAAGTCTATCCTCCGATTCAATATCCGGGCCACTGATCCCCATACAACCAGAGACCATAATGAAGAATACCGATATTGATGACAAAGCTATCATCGTCTTCATTTTCTCTCGACCGTGATGATCATATTCACTTCGGTAGTATAAAATGAATTCCAGATCGGTGATTGATCGGTCAGGTTTTCAAGGATTCCCGGGTGGAGGAATGGTAAATAGTGGTCTATGATTTGTCCAGATACTCATATTCCAGTCTCCATGCATATGAGTTTCCCTCGTCTATTATCTTATCATTTCCTGTAAGGGAGTTCATGGGATACTGGTCCTCGCAGCTTATGAGAGTGAGCAGGATCGTGATCGTCAGAGGTCTAGTGAGCGTCTGATTATCAATATTATCGGACGGATAACTCAAAACAATAATACCCTGGCCATCTATAATATTCGGTGCACTCCCCAATACAGAAACATGCTCACCGTTTGACAATATTGCTGTAAAAATATCGGGATAATTGGTGTAATGCCTTGCTCTGTTCGCCGGATCCTCATCGTACCAGTTCAATATGAACATCATTCGGGTCACGAATTGGTTCTCCTTCAGTTCCATTGATAATAATTCCTCACTGTTACCCTCTGTCAAGTAACCCGTTCCCTCTTCATATCCTTCAATTGTTTCACCCAGGCCCGATGAACCGACCATCATTTGATCCTGTCCGATCTCAATGCATCCAGAACCTAGAAGGATGGTAATTATTGAAATTGGAATTATGAATTTCGTCTCCATCTTCCTCACATGTCAGGATTATGTATTGTATCAAATAATATACAAAATTTTTCCAGACATGTGAAAATGAATAAAAAAAAACGGGGGTGGGAAGGATCCCACCCCTTTTTGTTCAACTATCGTTGATCTTCTTCTTTTATTTAGCCAAAGAGGGCACCGAGTCCGGCCATTGCTTCTTCTTCTGTTGGGCCTTCCTCTTCCTCTGGCTCTTCTTCCTTCTTTTCCTCTGCAGGAGCTCCTCCGGCGGCGGCCGGAGCGGCGGCAGCGGGGGCGGAAGCCACAGCTGTCTTCATGGCCTCCTCTATGTTGACACCCTCGAGGGATGTCACGACTGCCTTGACCCTTGCGGCCTCGACTGTGACGCCGGCGGCCTCGAGGACCTTTTTAAGGTCGCTCTCGTTGATCTTCTTTCCTGCTGAGTGAAGTAGAAGGGCACCGTATATGTATTCCATTTTTCATACCTCCTATCTTTGATCTTTCTTTTCTCCGAGACATGCTCATCCGAATAGGGCTCCAAGTCCAGCCATGGCTTCCTCTTCGCCCACTTCTTCCTCCTCGGCCTCTTCCTCGCCTCCCCCATCGGCATCTCCCTTTTCGGGAGTCGCTGTCTGGGTCGGATCTGCGGCCTGAGCCGCGGCCGCTCCTGCGACGAGAGCCTGGAGGTCATCATCGAGTGCATCGGCACTCATGAGCCTCGCCAAGGCGAGCATGCCTCCGTAGGCCTTGGAGAGTATTAGGTCCGTTGTATCCTTTGTAAGGATACCGGCATAGGTGGCCAGGCTCAATGCCTGCATCCTGGCCTTCTGAACGATCGGTACTGCTGTCTGCGGTGTCATATATGCAGAGAACACCGCCAGATTGAATGCCATCTGGACCCCGTAGGTCAGATTCTGTTTGTAGGCATCCATATCTATATCGAGATCGGAGGGTTTGTAGATCAATCCCTCTTCCCACGCCCCATCAATGGTTATTCCAACCTGGAAAGGGAAGATCTCCAATTTTGTAAGGACCTGGGCAATGTCCCTTTTGATCTTGTCTCCTTTCTTGACGGGTGTGACGGTCTTCCTGATTATCACTTTACCCTTATCGATGGCGGCAGGGATACCTGCCTTTCCAAGTTCTCCAACAATTGGACCGGGTGGGAATGATGTCTCACCAGCCATGACCTTGATATCCTCAGGTGCTTCCTCGCCTCCCTTTGCAGGCATGGGCTGCACGTTTGAATCAAGGATCTTGTAGAGAGAAAAGGGATTCAAATTCGTTCCCAGAAGAGCTGCCTGACCATCCATCGCGTCACTCAGCTTCACAAGATCGGGCCTTCCCTCACTCTCATTCTCCAGAGCGATCTTGATCAGTGTCTTCTTGGCCACCTGGAATGCCATCTTGTCCCTCAAAAGGGCCCTTAGGGACTGGAGCTGTTTACCGGGTATCCTGTCCACTCTAACGATCGCGATGGTCTTATGATCTGTGATTATTTTCTGGAGGTCTGCAACCTGGTCCTTCTTCCAATCAGCGACATGTGCCATCATGATCACCTCAATTCGAGTTTGATCGCCGGTCCCATGGTCGTCTTGACATAGGCCGATTGAATGTTCATGACTCCCCTTTCAAGCTTTGACCTGATCCTGCCAACCACAGCCTCGATATTCTCGGCTATCAATTCCGGGTCCATTGTCTTTGTTCCAACAGCAACGTGGAAGGTCCTCCTATCCTTGGTCCTGACCTTCACGGTGTTCCTGAGATTGGCGATGATACCGGTCGGATCCGAACCTGGGGGAACCGGTCTTGGCATCTTTCCCCTTGGACCCAGAATGACACCGAGGTTCTTACCAACCTGTGCCATTAGAGGGGCCTCAGCAATGAAGAAATCTATCTGGGATACCTTCTTCTTTGTATCGGATTTCTCATCCTTCATACCGGATATCTCTTCGGGCGGGATGACCAGGTCAGCCACATCCTTTGCCTTTTCCCTCATCTCAGGAGTGGCGAAGATACCGATCTTAACCTCCCTTCCTCTACCATGTGGAAGGATTATCTCCTCGGTAAGCCTGTTCTTTGGATTGGTCAGATCCACATCCTTGAGGTTTATGGCAAGTTCAACGGATTCGAGGAACTTTCTTTCAGGGGCATTTTTAATTGCCTCCTTAACTGCCTTCATTATGATTTCGTCAGCCATATCATCACCCCGTGTAGTTATTCGGAGGTCGATCGAAGATCGAAGCCCCTCCTACATCGGAATCGTACTTCTTTCACGCGGTCACTCCGCGTCGAGGAGGGCCTTATAATGGCCCTCATTTATAAGCTTTTGTACCTCTCTGGGGTCCTTTCCATCAACGGAGATGTGCAGGGAAACAGCCGTTCCCAGGACCTCTTTTACTGCAGCTTCTAGCTCAATACCGAGAAGGGAATCCCTCTTCATCCTGGCAACCTTGATGGCCTTTTCGAAAGGAAGATTGGTGGTGGACCTACCCGATACGTCACCTGGACCCTTGTCTATGCCAAGTTCCTGAAGAATGAGCGAGGATGTAGGCGGAGTGCCCACGGTGATCGAATATTCCTTGGTCTTGGGATCAATAAGGACAATGACCGGGACCTTCATACCGGTGAATTCCTTGGTCTTCTGATTTATCTCGGCAACGATCTTGCCAATGTTAACTCCAAGCGGTCCCAGTGCAGGACCCAGGGGTGGACCTGCGGACGCTTTTCCTCCGTCAACGAGGGCCTCGATCTTTTCAGGCATCTAATGATTCCTCCTTATCTCCATGCATAGAGCATGGACGCTTTGTGGCCGAAAGAGGTTTTCATATTAAAAGGTGTAGGCCTTAAGAGGTATTACAGGAACCGGGAAACATTATTATCCAGCCTGTCCTTGAAGAGCACATGGACTACCGGAGGAAGGTCTTGAGCATCCTTTCTGCTGTCATTTTCCTTAGTTCCACTCTTATCCTCCTTCTTGGGGATGGCAGTGGGGACCTTCCCGGAGGTCCTCCTGACCTTACAATATCCATATTCACAGCTGAACCTAACAAAGATGACGGATTCAGAATAGAACTCGAAATCGCAAACAAAGGATCCTCTTCTTCTGACAGGACCGAGGCCATCTTGTGGGATGAATGGGACCTGCTGAATGGCAACAGGACCAGAATAGGCGGGATCACCGTCCCCCCATTGGATGCTGGTGAGGACCATAAAACGGTCCTGAGCTGGGACCCAGAAACCTCCACACCTCACAGATTGTGGGCCCTGATAGATCCTGAATCCTCAGTGAAGGAAGTGACCGCTTCCAATAATGTCGGGTCAATTATGGTTCGCCTACCCAAAATATCCGGTATCAGATCACCATTGGATGGAGATCCCAGTTCCGATGTCATTGGAACCTATCTTAAAGGCATCCCTCTGACCCTTCCTATCACAGTGGACCTCGACAGGGAAGTGGATCCCGACCTTCTGAGGATCTACATAGAAAATGAGACGGGATCGCAGAAATTCGCCCCATATCTTACAGACGGTACCTTCTCCGCCGAATTGGATGTTTCCACTTTTGATGATGGTATCAATGAGTTCATCATCAACTCCACATATGCAAGGGTCCCCCTGGATCAAAGGGCGTTCCAACTGGAAGTGAGAGAACTGCCTTCATGGTCCGGTTCCCTGATGGATCCATTCGTTGAATTCGTCAAGGAAGATGGCTGTTACCTCATAAACGGTTATATTGACATACCAACATTGGATTGGAACGTTCCCATTGAAAGTTCAAGTGGATCCTCTAATGTGATGTTCGCATATACCCAGAAGGATATCCTGGTCGAGGCGAAGATCGGTCTGGATGGCAGGGGTTCCATCGAGGCTCGAGGTAACATTCCCCTTTCGATCTCCGGTTCCGATTTCACTTTGAGAGTCCATGGATCGGAATTCCTGGAAGATGCCTGGGAAGACCTGATCATGAGCATTTCCGGTAATGTTGAAATGGAAGGCATCGGTCTATTTTCCCATGGTGGGTCCTTTAGCACTATTCTCAAGGATGGGAGAAGCATGGACCTTCCGATTAGGCCAATCATCAATGGAACAGCCTCCTCCAATATCGACCTTGGACTGCGATCGGACGGGATCACTTTTGGTGGAGGGCTTGAACTTGCGCTCCATGGTAACAATACAGAATCATACTCCCTGAAGCTCCCGGGATTCGACAGACCATTGATGGAAATTGGATCAAAAGTGGATTGGACCTCGGACCATGAACTGCAGGATAACGGGACATGGGCCACAGTCGGGACCATATATCTCAACAATTCGGTCTCAGTTGTTGATACCGGACTTCCATTGACCGATACAACACCTCAGAACGATCTTCCGGATATTGGGTTCGGTGCGGACCTTGAACTAACCCCGGAGGGAGGAACCGCCAGTGTTATGATAACCAGGGAAATGGGCCATAATAGTGCCGTAACCCTTGATATCAACGGTTCCAAGTCGCAGGTGTCAAGGGATAACCGTTATCGATCCTCCCCTTCACTTGAGATCATGGAAGATGGCTCTCCCCTGGTCGTTTGGACCTGGTCTGAGAGCTGGTCGACGGATCCCCGGGATAGGTTCGGGTCTCTGATGATCATGTCATCCCATGGGGACCAGAAGGGCATTTTTTCAGGTAACGGAACCCCGATCGATGACACGGAGGGAGCTGACCTTCATCCCGACCTTGCCAATTATGGTTCCAGAACAGCTGTTGTATGGACAAGGGATATCGACTCCGATCCCAGAACAAAAGGGGACATGGAGATCCTCATATCCGTTATGGAGGGGATTAACTGGTCTGAACCCATTCAGGTCACATCGAACTCGATATCAGATGATCATGCCTCTCTTGTCTTCGACTCGTTTGGGGATCTCTGGGTTGCCTGGCTTCAAGATGGAACCTCCGCAAAGATCAGAAAAATGGAGTGGGATTCCAGGTTATGGAGCAGCATTGTTGAATTCAGGGGCGTGGGGGAAGGTTCCACCATTTTTGATCTGGATATGTCCGGAAATGGTAGAGACGAGGTCTTGATCGCTGTCTCCACCCTGAATATGATCGGTGAGTATGAGGTCTGGACCATGCCTGCAGGAAGGAACATAGAGAACCTTCTTGGTGATCCGATCCTGATAGAGAGAACGGATCACATTGTAACAGAGCTCTCTGTAAAAGAGGGAGAAGATGAGGGTCTGATCCTGTCATGGATCTCCTCGAGTGGAGGGCGAAATGATATCAGGTTCTCCATCGGAACCACTCTTGATGAGAACATCACCTGGACTGGATCGCTGCCTTTGACGGACAATGAGAATATCGAGGTCTCCCAGTTGATCCTTCCTACAAAGGATGGAGAAACCCTTGCCTATATTCCGATTATCGGACCAGATGGAAACCTGACGATTGGTGATAACGGAGAGATCAAGAATATCGACCTTTCCGGAGCTGCTGGGATCGAGGAGGTCTGGTATGAACTTCTCGGAGATTACAAAAGATGGGAAACGGTCTCCATTTCAGCGGATGTAAGGAATATTGGACTTTCTCCCACAGGAAAGGTTTATTTGAACCTTGACAGGATCTCCAGAGACCCGGTTACCGGAGATCTGACAAGGGTTTCGGTCCAATCAAAACTGGTACAATTCACAGGTAAAGGGGATATCGAAACGATCTCCTTCACCACAACACTGGTTGAATATCAGATCGATTATTTCCTGTGGGCTTCGTCTTCCTGGGGTACACCACCTGCATATACGTCCAGTGCTTCTGTGCACCTTCCGGTTACCTCAGATCCAAGGATTATCCATACTGCCGTGGAAATGGATGAGACGGACCCTTTCAATGCCACTGTCAGGGTCATAGTGAAGAATGACGGTCTGGTCACCGAGGATCCACTTACAATCAAGGTGATTGGAGGAAAAATAGGTAATGTCAGCAGTCTCTGTTCCAATATTGAAATGAAAGACCTTATGATATTGAACCAGACAACTGATGGTCTAGGCCCCCAAACCCAGAGAGAATATGGTTTGAACATCACAATGGTTCCGGGACTGAACCAGATATGGGTCGTTATCCTCCTGCAGGATGGCAGTCAATTAATGGAAGGACCTCTGATGGCAGATATCATTCCCAATGCTGTATTGGAGATGGATCCCTCATTAATACTTGCAAACAGAGGGGATGTCATTTCCATACCCATCAAGATAAAGAACTTGGGCGCGGTAGACCTCCTTCCATCATCGGAAAGCAGTGGATCTGTGATCAATATTTCCTTGCTGGATACTGATGGTATTGTTGTAATGAACAGAACCTATGAAACAAGTATACCTCCTCCATTCTCCGAATATAATATCACCTTTCCCATTGAGACCTCTCTCCTTCCCATCGGTAAGTATTCAATCAAGGTCCAGATCCTGGAGTTGGATGGTATTCCCTTCGATCCGATGAAAAGAGGACCCATCGAAAAGGGATTGATGATCCTTGAAAAGGAAAAAATAGTTTTGTCCTGGAGCGGGGACCTTGTGGACTTCGGATTCATTGGGAAAGCATTCATGGTCAATGTTACAAATCCCACTAACAGAACGATCCCTGTCTCAAGGGTCGTACTTTACAATGGGGTTCCCGGTGATGATGTCGTCCTTTCAGAAGCATTCATAACAGGGATCCGCCCCAATGTCACCGAATCCACAGCCCTACCACTTGGTATCGATGAGGGGCTTTACGTTCTATCCATTGAAGCTTCAACATGCCTGTCAACGGACATCTCCGTACCTTGGAATGATATGGTCAAGGATTCAGGTACCTTCGAGTTCACAGTGGAGAAGTATGTTCCACCAAGGGAAAAGGATGAAAGTTTGGATATGGGAGATGTGACGGATAGTATCATGATCGGCCTTTCCGCCATAGCATCAGTTGTCTTGATCGCTGCCCTTTTCAGGAGAAAGAACGAAGTGGATGAAGCCTGATCATTCCCTGTCTCTTTTCTTATGTCTTCTTCCTGACTTTCTATTGGCCCCGTAACCTGTAAGGAAAACAAGGACCAAAACTGCTGCGCCTATACCTGCCGATATTTCAAAGGAAGTATACTCGAGAAGTATCATGAAGGTCCCTGCTCCAGCGAGGAGTCCGCCTACCAGAGATGTTGCTCCCGCAAGCACTCTTCTGGCCAGGAAGGAGAATATCCATGATCCTATTAGCCCGACGATGATCGCAACGACCCATACAAGAACATTCGAGGCTCCTAGGGAATCTGCAGTGCTGGCACCTATGTTGAAACAAACTATGAAGACAACTATTGTCAGCATCAACCAAAGGAGTGTTGGAGCAAGCAGTGCTCCCAGGATCAACCCGAGGATTCCCCCGACCACAGCACCAATAAGTGCGATCAAAGGTCCAAAAAGCAGCCCTACGGTCCCTCCAACAACCATCAATACAATACCAAGGATCAGAGCTCCGGCAGTCCTTACGAAGCTCTCCAGGATCTTCAAGCCCCTGTATGCGATCACCAGACCCATTAGGATAAGGACAGCCGCTCCGATCAAAACCAGAATATCTACCAATTAGCCCACCTTAGATCTGTAAGCCTTATCCGAATGTATAATATTTGCCTTGAATATAATGGATCATGATAACCTTAAAATTATCATCTTGTCGTATTTGTGACCACAAATACTTAAAACCAATCCAGGATAATCATAGACTGTAATGATCGGTGATATAATATGAGGACCATCTCCCTTATCATAGCATTATCAATGCTGATATCCTTCTCACTTCCTGCACTTTCCCTGATCTCGGAAGATAATTCCATAGCTCATGGTGAAACTCGGGTCTGGGAAATGGACCTTCATTTCGATGATCCAATAATTCATCATTATCCCGAAGGTATCTCGATCGAAGTTCAGGGACTGGATAACGACCAAAGACCCGGGGCCTTATCATTACCAAGGCTCACCCTCGATTTCCAGATCCCGGTGGATTCCGATATTGTAACCTTTTCACTTGTTGATGGAGAATACGAAAACATGGACCCAGAAGGTGCAATTCAAAGAAATCTTCCTGATGTCCCAAGTGCAGACCTTTCCCTCTGGGATAGGGTCCAGGTTGATATTCCGGTTCCAGTTGACCATTTCGAGTATGATCTGGGTACAGGCCTGGACCTTGACACGAGAGAAACAATGTGCAAAGTATCCGTGGGGGTCTACCCCTGTGTTCCGGATGACGGAGGGATCAGGTTCCTCAGGTCTGGCAAATTAAAGATGGAATACATTGAACCGGAATCAGACCCCATAGTGGGAGATGTTACCTATGATCTTCTGGTCATAACCCCTGATGAATTCGCTGATGAGATGGACCTTTATTCGGATTACCGGAACCAGACAGGGATCGACACTATAGTTATCACTCTATCTGACATCATCGAGGACAGGATTTGGAACATTACAGGTACGGATATCGCAGAGGAGATGAAACTCTTCATCATGGAGGCAAGGTTGAACTGGTCTGTGGATTCCGTTCTTCTGGTGGGAGATGTCAATGTCATGCCAGCGAGGGAGATAATGGTCCTTGACGGATACGATGACGGAGGTAATTCTGATGGAAGGTTCCTCCCAAGCGACCTTTATTTCGCCGATCTTTTCGAGGAGGGCACCACCGAGTTCTGTACATGGAATGACCGCGTCGACGATTATCATGTATCACTCTGGGGCGAGTATAACGGCGGGAACCTGGATGGTGTAGATCTGTATCCGGATGTCATAATCGGGAGAATACCGGCAAGCAGTGAAGCGGAACTCGACCTGATGCTTGAAAAACTCCAGCAATACGAGCTTACCGCAATGGGTTCCGAATGGTTCCAGAATGCCACTGTATGTGGGACCAATACATTCGTCAGTGGAGCCCCACATTACGACACATCCGGTATCAACGAAGGAGAGTACATGTCGGACATAATATCATCCGGTCCTCTATCTGAATTCAATTCCACGAAACATTACGAATCCCTGGGGAACCTGAATTCGATCGCTACCACAGTTGACAAGGGATGTGGATTCTTCGAAATGTCGGATCACGGTGGATATGACGGATGGGGATATGCCCCGGGTGCATCTGTCACAAATTCTCTGGCTTATGGCCTTGATAACGGTTTCGAACTGCCAGTAGTGGTACTTGATGCCTGTCTGACACATGGATTCGACAATGACAACGCAACCGGATCTCCAGAATCCTTCGACCCTGTATACGGTTATTCATACTATCCTCCAGGATCGGCCAGGTCCTGGATGGATTGTCTGGGAGAGCAGTTCCATAAGGCACCCAACGGCGGGGCCGTTGCCACTTTCGGATGCACCAGGGTGGGTTACGGGGCATATGGGACCAGCTATGCTACCAGGAATTCAGGATATGTCAACCTGCACATCCATGAAGCCTATGCTGATGGTTATATCAAAGCGGGAGAGATGCTTGCAAAAGCCCTTGAAGATTATATTGCTGGTCCTGGCCCATCAGGTTCCGCTTCTTTTAAAACACTCACTGAATTTGTTCTGCTTGGTGATCCTACCTTAACAGTTGGCGGAGTGAATGGAGCCAATATCGAGATCGCCTCGGAAACCATTGCCACTGGTCTGCTTCCTAATATTACCAAGGTCATTGAATTCAACATGACGAACACGGGATTCCTCTCAAGCAACGTATCCATCAATGCTGTTTTCGATGTTGGTGATACAGGTTCCTGGATCTTCGAGGTTATCCCAGGGAACGTTGAGATAGGATCGGACCAGGTTATCGATGGAACACTTTCGATCACAGCCCCGGAGAATGCAATAATGGGTACGGAGAAGACCATAGTCATCCGTGTAAGTTCTCCCCTTATGTCCGAACCTGCAACACTCGAGATCGATGTTATCCTTGAAAGGTCCTTTGGACTTGATGTTGAAACCGACCCAGGATCAGCTTCAACGGTCCAGGCAGGGACAGTTGGAGGACACCTCAACTTGACAAATAGGGGTAACGGACCTGAAGAGATCGAACTTGATTTCACAGGTTTGCCAGTGGATTGGGAGCTGGAACTAGGATCCGAGATAGTGGAGATGGTACCCTTCGAAGAAGAGAGGGTCCCGTTCAGGATAACCCTGCCTCCAGAATGTATTGCAGGTAATTACAGGATACCAATCACCTGCAGTTCGATACTTGATCCTGCAACAGCCTCCACCAACCTGACAATTAAGGTCGATGCCGACCATGAACTCGACCTGGAGGTCATTTCAGGCAGGATAGACATAGGTCCGGGAGAAGAAGGGGCTTTCATCGTGAATGTTAAGAACCTTGGAAATTCCGATGTATCTGTGGACCTTGGACTGGGAAGGACCGTACTTCCTGGCTGGAACCTTTCAATTTCCGAGGAGATAGTAACGGTCCCTGCGTTCTCGAACGTCAATGTGACCGTGAATGTTGGATCACCTGCTCTGGTATCACCAAGGACCTACCAGATCTACATCAATGCAACGGATGGTGAATCCAGTGCCCAGACGAACGCTGTGATCAATATAACCAAACTCTTCAGTTTCGAAATATCATGTGATGAACCGGAGAAGGTCCAGGATGGGACCGTCGCAACCTATTTTGATATCGACATCCATAATCAGGGTAATATTTACGACATCTATGAGGTCTCTTCAAACCTTGGTGGGAAGGAGGGATGGTCCTTTAATGGGGAACTCCCGGAAGTCAGTATAGAATCGGATATTGTCAAGTCCTTCAGGGTAACATTCTCCAATACATTCCCGCTGTGTGGCAATTACACATTCCCAGTCACCGTTTCACCTGGTTCGGGTATCCCGGCCAGGACGATCTACCTGACCGTGGTGGTTCCTACAATTTTCAATTTCACCGCCTCCTCCATGATCGAGGAACCCAGGGCCCTTCCGGGAGAAGAGATCGGTGGTATCATATCAATCTCCACAATATCGAACTGCAGGGATTCATACATCATCCAGCCGATCCTGGAAGATGGGTTTACTTGCACATTGGAGGAAGTGAACCTTACATTGGACGTGGAAGGGAGTCTCACTTTGAATTTCTCAGTGAGGTCATCAAAGGATGCTCTTGCAGGACCATATCCTCTGAGGTTCAAGATTATCTCCCAAGGATCCGGTTGGAGTAGTATTCTCACCGAGACCATTCATGTCGACGAGGTATATGGGATGACCCTGGAAGTGGTTTCCGGATTGACAGGGGAGTTGAAACCCGGGAGCTATTATGAGATCATACTGAGATTGCTCAATACCGGAAATACGCCCGATAATGCCGATATCGACCTGAACTGCTCAGGTTACGTTCAAAAATGGGTAAGATTAGAGGGGTCGTATTTCGCATCGGTGGATCCTGGAGAGAACAGGACCGTCCGGATCGTTATCGTGATCCCAACCTGGAATGTGACGGAAGGTGAATACAATATTTCCATCTGCATGTCATCGCTTGGAGAGGACGTGGATCTTGGTAATTATACATTGAAGGTCCTTGGGTCCAAAGATGAAAACGGTAATGGAAGCTTCGATTGGACCATTGTCATTGTTGCGGGGATAGTTGCTTTCATCATTATCTTGACAGTAATCATCATGGGAGTGATGATCGCAAGAAGGAACGCCGCCATGGATGTGGATGAGGCGGGACTAGAGTGGGAGTCCGACGATGATGATGAAGAGGATTGGGATGACTGGGAGGATTAGATCTAACTTCCTCGAACAGATATAAACATGGAACAATAAAGTTTAACTAACTGGTTGAATATTATTCTAACAAGGTAGTAAAAATGATGACCAGACATGTTTTGAACAAAGGGCAGATAGTTATTCCTAAAGCTTTAAGAGATATCCTTGGAATAGATATCGGGGATGAAATGCAAATTGAACTTGAAAATAATAACATTATAATGAAAAAGAAAACAAATCCGGTAGATGTTTTCAGAGAGGTTGCAAAATCAAGTCAAAAAAGAATCACAATGAAAGATATCAAAGAGGACCTGGAATCAAGATATTAAGGTGAATAATATGTACATTGATTCAAATATCTTTATTTTTGCATCCACGGATCAAGATATACTTGGAGAGAGCTGTCAGAAAATCCTGGACATGATCGAATCAGGTGAAATTCAAGCTGCTTCATCATTATTGGTTTTAGATGAGGTCATATGGGTTTTAAAAAAGAATCTTGGAAGAGAGGTAGCAATAAAAATCTCGAAAGCTACATTATCCCTACCTATAAAATGGATAGATGTTTCTAAATCAATTATGATCGAAACTATCGATTCATTTCAGAAATATAATCTGGATCCAAGGGATTGCCTCCATCTTGCTTCTATGAAGAATTCTGGCATTACAACAATTATTAGTGAAGATACTGATTTTGATAAGGTAAAATCCATAAAAAGAATTGATGCTGCAACTTTACTTGAATCATATACAAGTGAAGAAGAATCATCAATTGAGGGATAGATCAACTATCTTTTTTATTGTCCCAATATTCCTGCCTGTTGCAGGGACCTTCAACTTCCGTTCAATGAAATTGTTGGTGAGCTTGGTCCTGCCGAAACCATCCGGGCAGTGGAGATAGATCTCTGATCCTGAGATGCGGAATTCTTCATTTTGATTTCTGACCTTTTCCAGGTCCTCGATCGGTAAATGATCGGGTCGTTTTCCAAGAAAGGTAACAACTACCCTTTTAGGGTCCTTCTCCTTAGATCTCTATCATCTTTCTTAAAAGCATCCAGAAGAGAATCATATATTTTTGATTCATCTCCCAATTTAGGGAGGACCTCAATAAATGAAAGCTGATGTGCAAAAAGGCAACTGAAAGCCATGCCAGAAAGGTGTAATATTATTGCCAAACTCCTTGTTTTAAAACTTCATTTCTCAATGGTCATACCTACTTTGTATAACAGATCATTTAGCAGAAAACTCAAATAGATAATTAATAGAGTTGATATCATAAATTATATCATATTAATATCATTTTATATGTCTTTCATTATTTTCTATGTCGTTACCTAAATTCGGAGAAGAGCCATATTTTTTAATGCTATTATTTTATAATCTTTGAGGCATTGGAGTTATTACCATCATATCATACACTGTAAAAATATTAATAATCTGAAGAGTATAATCGTATGCTATAAATACTTGGTGAATCATTACATATTATATGATCGATGATGATGAACTTTTCAAGATCATCACTGACCAGAACGACTTTGACAGGATCGATCCTGGAAAGTACCTTCATAGGGGATCTTATCTGGACAGATTGAAGAAGATGGTTATGGAAAAAGGTATAGTAATCATCCAAGGACCGAGGAGGAGCGGTAAAACAACATTGATGAAACTCCTGATCAAGGAGATGCTCGAAATGGATGAAATTGGACCAGACAGCATTCTCTATATCAATCTGGAGGATTTCAGGTTATCTTCAAGTTTAGAGATCGAACTGCTTCAAAAAATGATCAGGATCCATAGAGAGAGAAAGAAACCATCCGGAAAACTGATGGTGCTGATCGATGAGATCCAGAATATCGATGGTTTTGAGAGATATCTGAGAACATCATATGATAGTGAGGAGGAAATTAAATTTGTGATAACCGGTTCAAATTCCAGTTTGCTATCAAAGGAACTCGGAACATTGCTTACAGGAAGGACCAATACTTTGAACCTCTATCCTTTTTCTTTCAAAGAATTCATGACATTCAAAATTGGACTGGATTCCCTTAAAGGGAAGGGAAGAGACCCGATCATCATGAATGGATTCCTGAAATATCTGAAGATCGGGGGAATACCAGAGTTCCTGGATATGGAGGATCCATCAAACAGAGAAAGGGAGTACATAGATCAAATTCTGTACAGAGATATCATGGCCAGATACAACCTCAGGAACGAAAGACTCCTCCGTGAACTTACCCGTTTCTTGTTGACACATTCATCCTCAAGGATATCCATCTCTCAGCTCAGCAGGACCTTCGGTGTATCGAAGGATACGGTGATGGATTATCTCTCATATTTAGAGCAAGCATACATCATACACCATTTGAAGGAGTATAATCCATCTGCAAAGGAAATGATCAGAAGACCCTCGAAAATGTTCTCCCTTGATCCTGGATTGATAAATTCATTAATGACGGGCGATCGAATAGATTCAGGAATGATACTGGAAAATGTGGTATTTTTACATTTGAGAATGTCAGGTTATGAAATATATTTCAATATCGATCCTGTGAATGGTCTGGAATGTGATTTCCTGATCAAAGAGGGGCTCAAGATAGAGAAAGCCATTCAGGTTACAAGAGAGTTGGACGATCCGAAGACATTCAAGAGAGAGGTAAATGGACTAATTGCTGCTGCAAAGAGATATGGTTTGAAAGAAGGAATGCTTCTGAATATGAGAAAGGAAGGATCGGATGAGATAGATGGCATCAGGATTATTTACAAGATTATCCCGGAGATGCTTTTAGAAATGCAATAGTCAGTTTGACCTTTCTTTTCTACCGCTATTGTCCCTTTGATTTAGGATTAAAGGTTTTAATCCTGATGGATCTGTTTTCTCTTGTATATTCTAACCCGACTTTGACAGTTTAACCACTGATTTGACCACATTTTAATATTTGACAG
>CBDDUX010000041.1:0-26314 GCA_965234725.1 Thermoplasmatota archaeon
CCTAGGTATTCAGCAGGTTTATCATCAAGATAATGGTCACCGCCCCTCTGACCGGCTTTAAGACCCGTGATCTCGAAACCGGTGGTCTCGGCTGCATCTGTTTCAACAGCGGAAAAAATAAACGGTAAGAAAGCTGCAAGGCCCAATACCGCAACGATCGCAATAACAACAGCTCTACTTTTCCCTAACTTATAGGAGGAAGGCAGAATGTACATTAAGTTCACCTCTATGTGGGATCTGGAAAAGTCACCCTACAATTGAAGTAGCAACCTGTTATATAAAACTTTATTTGACCAGCTTTTTTCCAGAACTTAAAGGTTCCGGTAGCCAGCAGTTTGGTGAAAATGGTTCGAGTTGTCATAATGACGTCATATCTTGTCCTATTCTTCCTTTTCCTTCCTCATGCTCTCTATCCACATGAGAGGATAACCCATCTCTTCCATCCATCCCAATCTAGCATTGCAGATGGAACTTCCTACCCTTATCGATACCTTGGCATCGATCATTCTCTCGTTCAGGGAACAGTATCCGAACCTTGAGAGTGATCTGCTAAGTTCCCCTTCATCTATTCTGACCTCGGCTTCAATGACATGGGGCTGTGTAAGGACCGCAGATGTCATCGCTTTTTCCAGGCTTGAGCGGTTCTCGGTCCTTACCGGAACACCTATGAACTGGTGGAAAAGTGATCCCAATTTAATTCCGGCCTCGAAAGCAGCCCTTTCACCTTCCGTACAATTGAACCGGTCGGTCTCAATAGTCGTCATAAAGGTCCTCCAGGTCCTCATCGTCCAGATCATCGGATAGGTCCTCTTCCAGGTCCAATTCCAATCTCCTCTTGGCTCCCCAGATGTTCCTTGGACCCTGGAGGGCAGGTGAAAAGAAGTATCCCAGGGATGCCGCTGTGAAGAGCATTGAACCCATCATACCCAGGACCGGTTCATTGACCCCGAAAAGCAAAGACATCTCCATCGTTAAAATTATAAATGCAGCGAAAAGCAGTGCCTTCCCCCTGTATTTTCGATATAGGATATCCGAGACCATCGCGAAGGAAAAGAAGAAAAGGATGCACGGGACGAGAATGGTTTCTCCGGTTGTGAAGAATTCCGCTTCCACTTCCAGAGAGATGCTCCAATGATAGAGCGAGGTCAGTGATACCACTAGCATAGCAAATGCAGGAGTGGGCAGACCGATGAAATCCTTCCACTTGTTCTGAAAAATGGAGAAGCGGGCAAGTCTGAGTGTTCCTAAAATTGCTATCGAAAGGGATGCCACGATCACGATTGTGTTGTAGAACGAGCCATCACCCACATCCCTGAACATGATATAGACTAAGATAGCCGGAGCAATGCAGAAGGTCATTGCATCCGCGATGGAATCCAGCCATATGCCGAAATTATGAGAGGAGCCGAACCTCCTTGCCACCGGACCGTCCAATCCGTCAAAGATGATTCCCAGGATTATAAGCATCATGGCCACCCTCAAGCCGTCCCCTCCGTTGATGGAACTCATCACAGCAAGGATCCCGCAGATGAAGTTCATCAGGGTAACCAGGTCTGCAGGCGCTATCAATTTGATAAGTGGAAGAGGGCGCAACGGCCTTCTGGGCCTGTCCCTGATCCTTCGAATTGAACCTCTCATTCCCTGTGGGAACCTGGGTCTGACCCGGGTCTTTAACCTGGGTTCTTTTCCGGTCCTTCTGACCCCGAATCTCTTCCTTTGATCCATGGATTCACTTCGATAATGACGTTGAACCTGCAAGGACCTTCTGTCCTTCTTCAACTACTATCCTATGTCCGCGAGGCAGCTTGAACCTGATATCGACCCTGGAGCCGAACCTGATGAGACCGAACCTCTCCCCTTTCCGGAGATGGTCGCCCACCCTCACATAAGGTACTATCCTTCTTGCCACTGCTCCTGCTATCTGCTTCATCTCCCATGTTCCGTTTGCTGTCTTGAACCTGATGATCACTCTCTCGTTCCTGTCCGAATCCTTCTGGAATGCGGGGACATAACCTCCGGAGATGTGGTCAACAGAGATAACTGTGCCTTCCAGAGGCCATCTGTTAACATGGACGTTGTGGACGTTCATGAAGATCTTGATCGTTGCCCATCCACCCTTTTCCTCTATGCTCATTACCTTTCCATCCGCAGGGCAGATCACCCCCTCTCCTATCCTCCTTTCCGGATCACGGAAGAACAGGAGCACCGGAATGAAGATGGTGATCAGTAACAGGGAAAGACCAAGGAAGTAGATCGAATCGGTGATCAGGAAAAGACCGGCGGATACTATCGATAACAATGGAATGGCAGACAGCCAAACAGGTGTTCCCCTTGCAAGCATCTGATCAGGTCCCCGATGGTTTTTTAAAACTTGAAGGAGCGGTCAATCATTAAACCCTTCCCCTGGTCCACGGACATTTCGCATTCTCAACTAACTTTTCTTAGACCTCTTGACAAGGAAGATCACCATGACCATTAACAATAACAGGAGAGAAAGGATGCTCAGGGAAAAAAGAGACAATGGTATTTCATCCGATCCTCTATCGGCCAAGGTGATACCACTTCCTGTCATTTCCTGCTCTTCCACTTGGAAGGTCATTGAAACGATGTTCGAATAGTACCTGTCGGCATAGGATCTTGCCTGGATGAGATGATCCCTTCCCGGATCGAGCTCCCTGGTCTCAAGGACATATTCCCATTCCCGGGTTCCACGTACGTCCTCCCATGAACCTGAATCCACCCTTACCTCCACCATCTCGACCTCCCCTTCCGGACCCGAACTTCCGGTGATCATGACGGATCCTCTGAGTGTACCATTATTCCCGATCGGGTCAATGGTTACCCAGGGTGGTTCGACCACTATTGGGAGAACCCTCAAGGACCTGGTATCCGGTAGGCTCCATGTCCCGGATGAATCCCGGACCATGAAGGAGATCTCATGTTCTCCCTCGGAAAGGTCATCTTCTTCGAATGAGGAGCGCCTCGATAGGAAGCCGTCTATCGAGGAGGTCCATTTGTATTCGGAGATCCTCTCACCCGGAGAGGGTGAACCCTCCCCCTGGAACACGACGGTCTCTCCCCGGATAGACTCCAGAGGGGATATCTCCAGGATAACAGCCGTTGGAACAGTATTCTCCCCTTCGGTAACGGTGATCGATCTTGTCGCAGGTTCTTCAGAGACCTGACCGGAATCATCGGTCACCGAGAGTGATATTATGTATCCACCAGGATCATCAAAAGTATGCGTTGTCCTTGGTTCACTGGACCAACCGGTCCGTGTCCCGTCCCCGAAATCGAACATGTAACTCTTGATATTCCCATCCGGATCGAATGAGGAGGATCCGTCGATCAATATTTCTTCTCCTGCCCCAACCTCAATTGGAGCTGAAAGGACCGGAACAGGTGGTTCGTTCCAGGATGGATCGATAAGAAATGAACTCTCAGAAGGGAGGCTAAGGGGGGGATAGGACCTGGAAATAAAAGCCTCCACCCCAATAAGGCCTTTGAACAAGATATCCTGATCCATGATCTCAAAGTATGACTCCTCTCCAGCAGGGATGGCGTCCCCTCGAAAAAGGCTTCTATTGACCTCCCGATCCCGATATTTGCAGGTGATCACCAGTTCATGGGAGTCGATCATATATCCGCCGGGATTGTCATATCTCATTTCAATGAGCGTGCCTCCTTCCTCCTCTCTGACATTAAGGATCTCGATACCAAGGTCTATGGGGTCTGTCGGTTCGTAAAGCCTCAGTTTTGTGGATGGATCAACCTCGTCGATCCGGACGGTCCTTCCCCTGGGCCAATCTACTATAAGGGAAATATCTCCCTTGACCTCTCCAAGACCGAAATGCAGGATCATTGAATCCTGTTGACCTTGAGCCGAGTTTCCACCGCTGACATCCCTGAGCATTCTCAGGTCCATCACCCCATCACCATCTGTATCTGCTTCCACACTTACCCTTGCCCCGATGGCAGCGCTGTTTGATTCCCTTCCGTGAAGTTCCACCTCCAGCCACTCCCTTCCGGTATCCGCTTCCGATCCAAGGTTCCTGAAGAGGTGAACGGAGTATCCATCGGTAGCTCCAGTACCTTCGTCCCAGATCCCACCACCGGTTACCAGGTCGATCCATCCGTCATTGTTGTAATCACACCAGGCTGAACCGTACGTGTTCCATACCTTGATCCCGGCCTGATCTGTGACATCCTCGAAGGTCATGTTGCCAAGGTTCCGATACAGCAGTGAATTTGCGTATGGAACATCACCGTAGATCTGGGGTATGAAGAGGTCCAGCAATCCGTCATTGTCATAGTCCGCAAGAGAAGAGGAGACCATCAGCTCATCTCCTTCGGTCAAGGTCCCCCCCAAAGGTTTCACCGGTATTCCTGAACCCTCCCTTACATCCTCGAACCTGTAACCCTCCTCCTTTCCAAGGTTCTCGAAAAGATAGGAATCATCACAGATCGGGCCCCTGTAAACATCCTTATGGGCCAGATTCGTGACCCACAGGTCCATATCACCATCATTATCAAGGTCCCCCCATGATGCCCCCAGGGAGTGGCCGTAATAGGGGCCCTCCCTTGTTACAGGATGAAGATTACCGTGTCCTTCTACCCCCAGATCGGCGGCCATCTCCACCATTGTCCCGTTCTTCTGGTTCATATAAAGATAATTGGGCATTATCCTGTAGTTGGACACGTACGCATCCTGGAACCCGTCATTATTTGCATCGCACCAGCTGACCCCCCTTCCCTGATAAGGGTGGCCATCCTCGGACATCCCCGAGGAGATGGTGGAGTTGAAGAAGCTACCATTACCGGATCCGGTCCAGAAATGGTCGGGATAACCGGAGAAAGAAGAATCCTCGTAGTTGACCATGTAGAGATCGAGCCAACCGTCCCGATCCATGTCGGACCACCCCGCGGCAACGGTCGGGAAGGTATCATGAGGGGTCAGGTCCGAGATCGGGACCCTGGAGAAAGTGCCGTCCTTCTCATTATGCCAGAGTATATCCTCATACTCAGGATGATCATCGGAACCCTTTCCGCCACCACAGAATATATCCAGCCATCCGTCGTTGTCGTAATCTCCGAATACACCGCTGTTCGCAGCGGAACCTATTCCCGCCTGGGAGGTCATATCAGTGAATCGATATGTGGGTGGACCTCCGTTTCTGAACAATTTCTTCCCGTCAATCAGAAGGTCCTGATTACCATCCCTGTCTATGTCACCCCAGGAGAAGAAGTTACCCTTTACACCCTCAAGCCCTGTCTCCTTGGAAACATTGATGAATGTAACAGGACCCATCCTTGAAGAGGGACCTGATAGGTGCGGCTCCTCCGGAACCCCCATGTACCTTCCCACATTAACAAGTGTGAAAGAAACAATGAGGAAACCGACCACGAGGTACCTGGAACAGATCGACACTATTATTCCCCAGGGGTATATCGGTCATACCGGATAAAGAACTATTGAATGATGGATCATTTGAACAGACTTTTATCGAATTCCGGCATATCTGCCCTTCCAGGTTCGGGTCCAGCCGGTATCTCCGGGAGAGACATGTCCGGTGGGGGGGGAACAGACCGAGGTACCTGACCTTCATTTCTTACGGGCTCCTTCCCAAAATCTTTGGTTATCATCTTCTCCTCATGATCCGATAGGTTCTCTTCCTCAGCTGTCCCCATGATCGAACCCGCTTCCTCTTCTTCTTTCTTTTCACCTTTATTAGGGGGATCCAACTCTTTCATCTTTGATCTGACCCTGAATACCAGGATAAGGGTCAGGAGCAAAATTACCAATATCACTACAAGACCTGTGAGTGACATGGCGAATTCGGTCAATCTTGAGAAGAGGGGATCCTCCTGGACATCCACCGATAGTTCGACCATGTATGAATCTCCGTCATCATCGGTCACCCTGAGTCCGATGGTCCGTTTTCCAGGCGAATCGAAGACGAAAGTTGCATTCTTGTCCACCTTTCCATCCTGGACCTTACCGTTTACCAGCCACTCGAAGGTCAGGAAAGGAAGGTCAGATGGATTATCAGTGGTCCTGTAGCCATTTGCAGTGAACTTCTCACCTACATCTATCTTGACCGGAATACCTCCAAGGACAACATTGGGAAATGGATTCTTCACCAAAATGAATGTTGTATTGTAACCTGTCACACCCTGGTCGTCAATGGCTGTGATCCTGATCTCATGTGTTCCTGAAAAAGAGATGGAGATCTCCGGAGCTTCCGGACCTTCGGCGACCACCACACCATCAAGTTCCCAGGTAACAATAAGACCCCCCTCATCACCGGATGAGTCCCATCCTGGATTCACCCTGATATCCAGCATTTCATCCTCCCATACGGTCTCCGGCATGGAGACATTTGGCAATGGGGCAATATTGTTGACTTTGATGTAATGGAAGACCGTGGAGGTGTCACCGTCATCATCCGTAACCTGAAGCATGACGGTAAGGTTGCCCTCTTTCATAGGTATGAACTCGACCCAAACACCAAGACTGTCGATCTCACCGTCTCCGTCCGTATCCCAGCTGAAAATGAGATCATCCAGATCGGAGATGGTATCGATGCTCTGGGAACCTGAAAGGTTCACCTTGCTTTCCACCGGTGCCTGCATGGGACCTGAGACCTTGGCCTGAGGAGGTCTGTTCATGACCTGTACCTCGATCTCCGCTCTGGCGGGATCATCGATCCCGGGTCTGAAACCATCGTCAGTGACCTCTAGCATCACTCTATGGACGCCAGAGGTCTCCCAAGCCACTGTGATCACAGGACCGCCATCCGAAGGTACTTCCAGACCGTCCACGAACCAGTTGAATTGCAGATCACCAATATCCGAAGGTGTGTCGAAGGACCTGTTGCCGACATAGGTTCCCTGCTGGTCCTCGAAGATCGAGGTAGGACCTGTAAGAACAGCAACGGGATCACGTTCGAGGACCTGGACCGTCATTGAATCGTTACCAGATCCCCCGTCCATGTCCCTTACCTCAAGTGATAGTACATGGAGACCCGCGTCCGGGATGGACAGCATGAAAATTGGGTCCGTCGACCAATTCCTCAATTCCGATCCATCCAGAAGGAACCGGTATTCCAGCTCATCCATATCAGCAGCCACATCATATGACAAGGAGCCGTTTATGGAGAAGTTCTCATCCTCTCCGACCTCCAGGATCGGATCAAGGTCCGTTTGGATCCTGGCTATCGGAGCCTTGTTCAGGACCTCAATGGTCCGGTCAATATGAGCCGATGTCTGGGAGTCATTTACCGTAAGTCTGATGGTCCTTGTCCCTTCATCCGGATATGTGACCTTTACCGTCCCATCGACGGAGTCCACATTGTCAAGGCCGTTACTGTCATCCAGGTCCCATCTGAATGTGAGGAGGTCCTTGTCCGGATCAATAGAATCGATCCCATGGAATGTCAGCTCCAAACCTTCATAGAGGTCCTCGTTATCATAGGTGATCGCCGGGATCGGAGGTCTGTTCAGAGCCTTGATGGATGCCATGTCGAAAAGCTCACCGAACCCAGCCTCGACAGTATATAGTCCGGGTGAGATATCGTTCAGAATGAATGAACCTGTCATGTCAGTGAGGCCAATCAGTGATCCGTTCACGAAGATCTCCACCCCTTCGAATGGTACCGGAGGTGTTTCAGTAATATCGGTTGCATCGATCTTCAGATCGTGTCGGTCCGGAAAACCGGATACATCGATGATCGAAAGGTTCAATCTCAATCTCTCACGGGGATTCTGGTACTCCCATATCATCTCATCCCAGAACGAGTCTGACGTAAAGTTGAGGAATCCTGAGGATCCGTTATAGATCGATTTGTATGCAAGCTTCTTCCCTGGAAGGTAGACGGTGATCCCGGTACCTCTGGGGTTCCTGCCATCGGGTTTGATCCATGAGTCCATCACCATCCTATCATATATCGACTTGGCGGACCTTGCCAGGTCTGTGATGTTTGTTTCCAGGTCCTTTATTATGAGCTCGGAGAGCAGTGATCCTACATCCAGACTTTCTATCCCTACGATCTCGGTCCCTCCGACAACGTTATTGAAGAGACCATTCTCCTCCTCCTCCAGGTAATACATCCTGTGATAGAGCGATCTGGAAAGCATGTCCCAGACCTCTATGAAATCAGATCTCAGGACCTCGATGTCCGCTACCACGATGGTATGGTAACTATCGGAGCTGGAAGCGTATTCGATCTCAAAGAGGTCCACCATATTCGAAACGAGGTCCGAAGCGGAATGGGGACCCTCTCCATCGAGAGATGATATGAAGGTATAGTTGTAACCATACCAGGGCTGTTCGTCCATGGAACCGGTTGCGATCTTCGACCAGGGTGCAAGCTGATAGAATACCTCCAGCATGCCCATGAAGCATGTATCGTGTCCTATGATATCGAACTCATAGGGTCCGATGGTACTTTCAGCATCCTGAAAGGCATCCCTGAGATCGTCAAGGTACATCATGCTCCCGGAACTCTGGTCCTGTGCGAAACCACGGGTCTGCGGAGGTTTGGATACATCTCCGTTGATGTACCATCCGGAACCGTGGTCCCACATGACGAACATGGACCGATCGAATGTAGTATTGGTCAGGGCAAACTCGATGAACTTCTGGACGGTCTTTCCGCTTCCGCTGTTTATCTCATCCGTCCAGGATGGGTCCAGCTTAGAAAGCGGGATAGTGGGGGAATGGATACCCTCTGTGGTATCTGGTCTGACATCATAGAGCTTAGAGTTCGAAGGACCTTTCAGATCCGTCAGGGCAAGGACCCTGACACCGCTCTGCGGTATAGAGCTCTCCAATTCCTCGAGGTCCATAAGGGCGGCGTTCCCGTAATCACCATTCTGCCCCAGGTCGTTATCCCCTGCAATGTAAACAAGTATGAGCCATTCATGATCGACAGAACGCATCAACTGCGCATTGTCAGGTTCTCCTCCTCCGGGAGCAGCCAGCATTTGGAGAAGAAGCATTAGGCTGAAGGGAAGTATCAGCAGACGAATGAAAGACCGGTTGTACTCCACAATGGGTGAGGTCCAACTGTCTTTAAATGATTGATGGTGACATGCGCGCTTAAGACATCATCTATTGGGGAACTCGAGAACATAAACAATCTTATCAGTATCATCCTCCAGGACCGTCAGGTCCCCTCCCTGCATCTCCATCAGTGCTTTGGTGATGGGGAGGGAAAGCTTCTCCCATTCCATTGTGGTCAGCCTTGATTCAGTTTCAGACATGGATCTGACGATAGCTGTCATTTGGTCAGGGTCCAGGACCTGGCCGAAGCCGAAGATGATCACCAGTGTCCGTTCCTTTCCCGGTTTCAGGGCCACTTTGATATCGTGTCCATAGGGAGCTGTTGAGACGACATATCTTAGAATATGGGAGAGCGCCCTTCTTGTCAGGTTCTGGTCAAGAACAAGAAGGTGAGATCCCTCCATGTTCTCGAGGGAGAATGTGACTTTACGGGTTTTTCCAAGGTGAGACATGTCAGAGGCTATCTTGTCCACCAACAGTGAGATGTCGCTCTCCTTGAGATCGATATGGGAATTTTCGGATGAAATGAATCCCATATCCTGGACCTGGTCCACGAAGTATGTCATCTCCTCAAGGTTCATTGAAATGGTCTCCATCTTGTCGCTGATCTCCAAGTCCAATGGCCCGTAAACCTCTGCAAGGATAAGCTCAGTATAAGATCTGATAAGTGTCAAGGGGGTCCTCATTTGATGGGAAGTGTTCTGAAGATAGGAGATCAGTTTTCCTTCATCCTTCATCATTCCAGCCATCTTTCCTCTGAAACCATCTTTCTCATTCTGTTTCCTGGATCCCATATCAATCCCTCTTTTTTCCTGTTCCTGCACTTGCCACAACATCGACATCAAGGGGTTCGATACCATCAATACCGGCCCGAACCTTGTCACCTGGAACAAGAGGTCCCACACCAGCAGGGGTTCCTGTCATTATGATATCTCCTGCTTCAAGGGTCATGGAACAGGAGATGATGGAGATGATCCTTTCCACGGGCCATAGAAGAAGATCGGTTGACGAATCCTGCCTTCTCTTACCATTGACCTCCAACCAGATGGACCTGCCCCTCCAGGAATAGGATCCGGAAGTTACGATCTCCGGTCCAATAGGTGCAAAAGTATCGAATCCTTTCGCTTCAGCCCAGGGGAGACCTTTGGATTTGGCCTCGTCCTGAAGGTCCCTGGCTGTGATGTCCAGCATAACGGTGTAACCGAGAATATACGATGGCACATCGTCTTCCGGAATGGACTTCCCTCCCTTCCCCATGATAACTGCCAGCTCGACCTCGTGGTGAACCTTTGAGGTCCCTTCCGGAACAATGATGGTTCCGTGGTTTGCCAGCAGGGAGGAGGGCGGTTTCAGAAAGAACCTCGGACTTGGAGGGACCTCATTACCAAGTTCCCTGGCATGTTCCGCATAGCTCCTGAGCAGACAGATGATCTTAGAAGGAGATACCCGATATGAACCATTATCCATCCTGACTTCCAACATCATTCATCACAATACCGTTCATCGCGGACCTCTTATATTTCTTTTCCAACGCATCTCTCCCGAAAACTTATTCAAAACCTCTGTCCTTCGACCTCCATGAGGGTTTGCTTCATCGGAACGGGGGGTTCCTGGCCGACAAAAAGAAGGAATCCCATTTCCATAGCGGTAACTTCAGGAAAGACGAATATACTCCTCGACTGCGGGGAGGGAACCCAGCGTCAGATCCTGTTCACTCCATTATCCCCAAACAAATTGGATGCCATATTGATCTCACACCTCCATGGAGACCATTTCCTTGGACTTCCTGGACTTGTCCAGACAATGTCCCTCAATGACAGGTCAAAAGAATTGATGATATACGGCCCCGAAGGAATAGTGGGGGCCTTTGAAAAGGCCATGACAATGTGCAGTTTCAACCCAGGGTTCGAGATGAATGTCATTACCGTAAGGGAGGGCGATAGCTTCAAGGTTGGAGAAATTAACTTCCTTGCATCCAAAGCCGACCATACCATCCCCTCTCTTGCCTTCAGGGTTTTCCAGGACCAGAGACCTGGAAGGTTCAGTAGGAAAACCGCGTTAGAGTTGGGGATCCCTGAGGGACCTCTCTGGGGAAGGTTGCAGAAAGGTGAGTCTGTCTCAGTTACCACCAAGGGTGTAAAGATGATCGTTACACCGGACATGGTCATGGGACCTCCAAGGGAGGGGTATTCCCTAGGATATACCGGAGATACCTGCCCGAACCATTCCATCGTGGAACTGATGAAAGGTGTGGACATGTTGATCCATGAGGCGACCTTTTCATCTGAACTAGAGGAAAAGGCCAGTGAATACAAGCATTCCACTGCGAGGCAGGCTGCCATTACAGCCAGAGAAGCAAAGGCGAGGACCCTTTATCTGGTCCATTCCTCCCCCAGATATTCCCGAGAAGGTCAGGATGAGATCCTTTTAAAAGAGGCAATGGAAGTGTTCGATAACGTTAGTATGCCAGAGGATCTCGACTGTGTTGAGCTCAGCCGGTGAAGGACCGTCCCCTCAAGGTCATCACATATAGCGGGAGAAGGATCTCGAACCTCCCGAGGACCATTATGACCATGAGAACTACCTTGAGGAACCAGTTCAGCGAACTTATCCCTTCAGCCGTAGAGAATGTTCCAAAGGCGATCCCGGAATTCGAGATCGAAGTGACGCATAATGTAAAGCTCTCGAACAGGTCCCCGTGAAAAAGGAGGATCAGGCTGATAGATACAACTAGCAAGCTGAAAAGATAGAAGAAGGACATGTTCGCTGATTCCAGGGCCTTATCCGAGTAATGGCCTTCACCCCTTTTAAGTGAAAAGACAGCACTGGGATGTGAGCTCCTCTTCACTTCAGCCAGGAAACCCTTGATAAGAAGGAAGAACCTGTGCACCTTGAAGCCAGAGGCCAGGGAAAGTGAGGAACCTCCCAACAGCATGAGGAGAAGCAGAAGGACCTTGATGGAATCCGGCCACTGACCCATACCCTCCACCATGAAACCGGTTGTGGTCAAGGCCGAGATCGTGATGAAAAGACCGTTCAGGATGGACCTCCCGATGGGAAATCCGTGGGAGAGGAGTATCATGGACCCAAGGATTGGAACGGTCAAGGCAATGGTCATGTAGGAAATGTTCTCGGTATCGAAGATGGTCTTGCTCCTACCCCTTGCTGAAAGAAGAGATAGATGAACGTAGTAACCCATACCTGAAAGGAACATGAAAACGGTTATCAGCAACAATATCTGGGTCCCTTCACCGAGGATCCTTCCCTGAGATGAAAAACCCCCTGTGGATATCGTTGCCATTGATAGACAGATAGAATCGAAGAACGTCTTGCCAGCCAGATAAAAGAAAAGTGTTGATATCACCGTGAAAAGACCATAGGCGACCGTTAGTTTTTGAATGAGGGATGAGAGGTTCGGAACAAGACCGATCCTTGAGAAGATCTTCCTGTCTACGGACCTCTGGGCAGAATCACTGATATCCGTAAGGAAAAGAAATGCGAAGACCAGGTAGAACAGGCCTCCCAACCATTGTATGGAAACCCTGAAGAAAAGCATACCATGGGAAATATCCAGGAATTCGTTTGCGTCCAGATTTGAGAGTCCAGTAGTGGTGAAACCGGCCCCGGATTCGAATATTGCGGAGATAGGGTCCATTCTTTCAGTGAACATGAAAGGAAGTGATCCGAGGAAAATCATGAAAATGAAGGAGAGGATGGCCACTGAAAACCTTGTCCTCCTTCTGAAGAACCTGTACCCTGATTCCTTGAAAGAGAATATCATGTAGATAAGGGACCCAAAGGACCAGGGGACTAAGAAAAAATGGAAATTGGTCCAGGAGAGTTCACCATAGGCGATGTCAATACCGAAGGAGATCATGAATAGGACCAGTACCGCCATGGTCATCCTGGTCGCGGCGGTAATGAACCTGTCCTTCTCCATATCATTCCCCTTTTGATTCAGAAATGGTCCTTGACCCATTTCACAAGCTTGCTCTTTGTGAATATCATCAGCCTATCCTTTGGATGGATGAACGTGTCACCTCTGGGGATGATGATCTTTCCATCTCTCACTATTGCCCCTATGACCATTTCCCTCTTCCTGAACCTCATTATTGCATCTAACCTCATATTTGCTGATTTTGCTTTGTCCCTTACCTTGAGCTCGATGACCTGGATCTCTCCCTTGTTCAGAGTTCCCAGAGCATTGAAATCATCCTTGTGGAAATACTTCAGTATGGTTGATAGTGTGACCTCCATTGGAGAGATCACAAGATCGATCCCGACCTCTTCCAGGATGGATTTCAATCCCGGCCTGTCAACAAGGGAGATCGATCTGAGGGCCCCGTACTGTCTGGCAAGAAGGGCAGTGAGGATGTTGACCTCTTCCTTCTCCGTTACAGCCAGGAAGGCATCTGTCTCGGTGACACCCTCTTCTTTCAGAAGGTCCTTATCAGTTGGATTTCCGTGTATAACAAGTACTTCCGGCAGCTTTTCGGATATCTCCTTGCACCTGTCCTCATCCTCCTCTATAAGTATGACGGACATCTCTCTTTCGGAAAGTAACTTTGCAAGATGGAAACCTATCCTGGACCCCCCTGCGATCATCACCCTGTCAACGGTCCTCTTCTGGGATGTAGCCTTGGGAACACCCAACAATTTGGTGAGTGCCTCAGCCACTCCTTCCTCGATATCTTTTGGTATGACCGCTAGGATCCTGTCATTCGGTTCAAGCCTCAGATTCCCTTTGGGAATGAGGACCTCCTCGTTCCTGAAAATAGCAACAAGGGTCACCTCCCTCGGTAACTTGATCTTCCTGATCTCCTTTCCCACAGACTTTGAAGCCCTATCAACCCTGTTCTCCACGATCCTGAGGAGCTTCTTTCCGAACATCGGAGAATCCAGAAGAAGTGGAATGGAAAGAACGTTCGACATATGGGTGGACGATATGAGATCGGGGCAGAAAGCCACATCGATTCCCACTTCGTTCAGCTCATCAGTGGTTACAGGTTTCTGTATGTAATCCTCACTGTTGATCCTGGCAAGTGTCTTACAGCCCCTGTTCTTTGCGATGGAACAGGCTGCCAGATTTATCTCATCCTTTCCTGTGACGGCAATGAAGAAATCAGCCGAGTTAACATAGGCCCGGTCCAGAACAGAAGGAGAGGCCGCATTTCCTGCAACCACCAGAACGTCAAGTGCTTCGAGCCTTTCGGTAATGGCATCGTTCCTTTCCACCACGGTGATGTTGTGACCTTCCTCGCTGAGTGTCCTTGCAAGGGAATAGCCTACATCTCCGCCTCCTGCAATGATGACGTTCTTCATCGGTCCACCATCGGATGGATGAAGCTACAAGTTTTAATACGTTATCATCCTGGCGGGCATTCTCCTTGTCATGTCCGATGTCCAAGTTGGAGATCAAGAACGATGTGGTCGATCCTTGGTGCGAAGGATTTCAACTTCCTTGAACCAAGGAGCTCGAGGGATCTTCCACACCCTTCTATCATTGACCTAGAAGCTTCGAAAAGTCCTTCGGCTCCCTTTTCTGTTTCAATGGTATCGTGAAGATGTATCTTCGAACCCTCCTTCCTTGAAAGGCTCACTGCCCTTGGAAGAAAGGAGACTGTCCCTCCAACATATCCCATGACGATCCTGTCAGCCATACCCTCCGGAAGTACCTCCCTGTTATCACCCTGGATAGGTATTATCCTGTCCTCAACTCCATTGACGGTTATGTTCTTTTGAAGGTAATGGAACGAAATGGGGTTCTTCTCTACAGCAAAGATGTACTGGTTGTCCAAACCCAAGGCCATTGGAATGGAGAAGTATCCGATCCCCGCGAACATGTCCACCACGATCTCACTGTCCAGGACCCTGTCCTTAGATATTTTTTGAAGTCTAGGGGGGGGAAGGAGGGATCTGATCCTTTTTGGAAAAAGGGTCCTTTCCTCGATGTTTCCAGGTGAGAACATGACCTTTCTTGGATCCATCCAATAGAGGACACCGTTCTCCTTATGACATATATCGAAGTTCCCATTCTTCGGAGGGACAAGGACCTCGAATCCAGGTTCCCTGAACTCTCCAGAGATCCCCGTCATATCCCTCAAAACGAACCTTGAACCCAGTGCTTCCCCGTATGAGCCAGCGATCATCGTGATGATATCTTTGCGTACATGAGGGAATTTAAGGATAAGGCAATCTCCGATCCGTTTATATTTGGCCGGGACAAGGTCTTCATTCTCTGGCGGAAGTAAATTCTCAAGATCCCTCAGGACCTGATCCCGTGGAGAGTATTGGTGGGTTCGATCAAGGGTCCTTTCCCTCCCTGGAATGAGTCTGAACACTATTCCTTTTCCGTTCAAAGAAAGTATCAGGTCCGACTCCACCTTTGGGTCCTTCAATAAGAGGGGAAAGTGGACCTCACCATCCCTTCCAATGGACCTGGACGGATCGAAAACCTCCATTTCCATTATCAGGGACCTGGTCCTTTCTGCATCCTTTCGGGGAACGGAAAGAGTGAGGACCTTCCCCTTTCCATTTGTGGAATTATCTCCACCATCATATGTTCCCATTGTACACATGAAGGGATAATATCAGAAAAAACCTTTTGTAATACTCAGAATATGAAATGGCATGAAGGAGACAAGATGGAGTCTGCTGGTCCTTTCGATCCTGGTCCTATCCATGGGTATACCTCTTCTCTCGATCAACATGGAGGAAGCTTCATCTCTTCCCTCCCGGGCAGTGGATGAGGACCTTGAGATAGATATCACGGTCTCGTTCGATACTGCACTGGACATCTCGGTGGATATCGTTGTACAAGTCAATGTGATGATCTTGAACGGGACCCTGATGAATGCCGATCAGATAAGGAACCTCTACTCGATCGATCAAGCAATGACAGAGGAACTTATTGAGGATGAGCTCTGGAACAGAGCTGAAAACCTGACTAGCAATTCCTTCCAGGGAGATATATTTGAGGTTGTAGAGGGGGAGCTCGATATCTTGACCCTTGACAACACCACTGCCTCCCCGGGAGATCCGGTGATCTACAATATGGAACTGGTCGGGAGAACCGATCTGGCCAGGTTCATCGATCCGGGAAGGTTTTCTTTCTTGAACGAAGGAAGGGAGATATACTTCATCACTGCACTTTTCCTTTCAGGTTTCACATATACAAGAACAATATCTCTAATGGCATATGAGGGAGAGACAGTAACTTACAATATTCCCATATCCATGAGACCATTGGGAGATGACACTTTGGTCCTGGATATCAATTCTTATGACGGGCAGATCTCCGGCCCCTACTATACTATGAGTATTGGTGGGTCCGGTTCCATTGAAGAGGCTTACTTCACTTTCACGATCAGTAACCCCACACCATATACCGTATTTGATGAGGTTCTGGAGGGAGATTTCCTTCTGGACTGGAAGGAGCTGGACACTGTCTCGATCACTGGAGAAGCATTCATAGGATCCATTGGAAGCTACAGGTCAGCACTACTGACATCATCTCCTCCATCGATCACCGTACCGGATTTCATACCTTCATCCCTCATCAGGTATTCCCATCTTGAAGGGATCCTGACCTCGGAGGACCTGGACTCCATCGAGGTGCAGATGATAGAAGAGGTTGAGACCAGTGTCATGGAGGCATTGGATAATGATTCTGTCTCTGTAATTGTTGAGATACATACAGGAGCGGAATCCCTTGAGCTCCCGGAAACCGGAACGGAACTGGTCTCCATCATCTCCTCCTCAGAACCGATCATTGCGGACATCTCCACCGAGACCGATACCACACTGGACATACTCGAGGGATATGATAGTAATGATGTGATCGGTCTCCTTAACGGAGGGCTGAGAATATATCACGACCTTGAACCAATGAACGATGATAGGTTCGCCCTTGAGATAATGTTGCCCGAAGGTCTCTATATCTGGGGAGATCCCCATGTCAGGGAGAATGGAACAAGAAAGGTCTACGATTACATACCAGGCAGGATCAAGATAGCCTCAGAAAAGGCACCAGACATCCAAAATGAGATACTTTCCATCTCAGGGAAGATAGATCTTTCAAATGTAAATTCGATGTATATCATGGATACTGAATTGGATATCGAGGCCAACTTGACATTCGGATTCGGAGCAATGACATTCGATATGGATGATTTCGATTTCGATACGACCCTTGATTACGAACTGGAATACATTACATCGGATATGATCCGGTTACTTATGAGGATGGGTATCATTGACAGAGAGAAGGTCGAGGAGAAGGTAGAAGATGAGGTGAGGGATGGTCTGGAGGATATCCTTCCGGATGAGAGAGATACCCTCATTGTCGACCTTCAGGAATCGTCACTGATCTTCGACGGGGACATAGATAACGTTGATGCGGAAGAACATCTTCTTCTCAATATTGCTGTATCCGGTACATTGAGCCCGATGAAAGCTATCGAGAATGGAAATGGAAACAACACGAATGCCATAGTCCCTTACCATTTCTATCCGATCCTTCCTGTCAGGTCTTTCACAAAGACAATGAGCCTGGAAGATGGCAAGTACTGGGATATGGATATTGATATCTCACTTCCCAGCGGCCTTGGTTTCAAAGCCTGGATAGGATTGGGCGAGAATGACAATGTGAGAGAACTGGAAGTGGATTCATCCAAGGGTTATCCCACCCTGCACCTTGATATCAAAAGCGGTGAAGCGGACAGGATCACCGTGGAGCTCAAGGTGGGAGGCTGGCTTTTAGTCAATAATGTGGGTGCATGCTTCGGTTGCTGTCTGCTCTCGGTCGTCCTCATCATCCTGATCCTTCTTGTTCTCGTTGTCAGGATGATCAGAAGGAAGAAGGATGAAAAAGGGGTTGATGAGACCTCTGGAGAGGAAGAGGATAACAAGAACGGGAAGAAGAAGGGAAAGGAAGAAAAGGATAAGACCGGAAAGAAGAAAGGGACCAGTTCTGATAAGGATACGAAAATGAAGAAGCCGGATGGAGAGGAACTCTCATGGGAAGTCTGAGACCATCACCATGACCTGTCAGGATATGCTGGCCCCAATTCAAGGCTAAGAAATCTTTAAATAAAAGAGATAGTATGAGCCCCTTCACATCCCCTTCTAGTAGGGGTCTATTTCCCCCGCTGGAATTGCATGGAGGCACTAGATGACCACGGCATATGACGTACCTGCTGACCTACTGATAACAAGGGTGGCAGACAAGCTCAAGACAATCGAACCCATCAAGGAACCGGAATGGGCACCCTTCGTGAAGACAGCCGTCCACAATGAAAGGGCACCCACACAAGAAGACTGGTGGTTCATCAGAGGTGCTGCTATCCTTAGAAAGGTCTACATAAACGGACCTATCGGGACAATGCACCTCAGAGCTAAGTTCTGCGGACCGAAGGACAGAGGGTCAAAACCGAACAAGGTCGCCCTTGGCTCGGGTTCCATCATCAGGACAGCCCTGAAACAGATGGAAGAAGCAGAACTGGTGGCCACCGTGAAGGGAAAAGGCAGGCAGGTCACACCCAAAGGCAGGTCCCTTATGGACAACTGCGCCTACGAAGTGCTTCAGGAAATAATAACGGAAAATCCCGAACTCGGAAAGTACTGATCGTTTGACCTTCCTGTTTGGAGGAAGTTAAGGTGACGAATGACGATATGGAGCTCCAGAACATAAGGCAGAGAAAGATGTCTCAGCTCCAGATGGCCCAACAGCAGGAAGAGGCCATGGAGGAGGAATCGGGAAGAAGGGAAGCTCAGAAGAAAGCTATCCTTCGACAGGTGCTCACAACGGATGCGAAGGAGCGCCTTGGAAGGCTAAAGCTTGGGTACCCCGAACTCGCCAACTCCATCGAGAATCAACTAATAGCGCTCTATCAATCAGGGAGACTCCCCGGCCAGGTGGACGATGCCACGCTCAAGAAGCTTCTTGAGCAGGTTCAGCCCAAAAAGAGGGAGATAAGCATCAGAAGGAAGTAGGACCATGTCCAGCCACAAACCCTTTGGAAAGAAGAAGAGGCTCATAAAAGCCGTGAACATGAACAGAAGGGTGCCAGCCTGGGTAATGCAGAGGACCGCAAGAAGGTTCACTACACACCCGAGAAGGCATACCTGGAGAAGGAGCAAGCTGCAGAGGTAACGTTACTACAGGGTGATGAACATGGCAGAGGATATGGAAGAAAGGATCATTACCGTTCCACTCAGGAAGGTACTAATCGCACCGAGGACCAAAAGAGCTCCAAGGGCGATCAAGATCATCAAGTCTCACATTGCACAGCATATGAAAATGGATGAGGAAGAGGTCTGGCTCGACACACCCATCAACGAGGCCATCTGGAAAAGGGGCATTGAGAATCCTCCCAACAAGATCAAGGTCAAGGCAACCAAGTTCAAGGACCAGAACCTGGTAGAGGTCACACTCCCCGAGGAGTGAACCTCTCTAAATTGGAGGGCGCCCACATGTCCTTGAAGCTTGCAGATATTTCCGGTAATCCCTATATTGGGGTCTTCTGCAGGTTGATAGGTAACACGGTCATCTGTCCCATTGATGCTTCTGACGAATTCATGATGGACCTTGAGGAGACCCTCCAGGTCAGAGGGGTCAAGGCAACTTTGGGAGGTACCAATCTCCATGGGTCCCTGATCGGAGCCAACTCTAAAGGATTCGTGATCCCTTATTTCTATGATCTGCCCGAGATCGAGAATGCGTTCAGGTCAGCTGATATCTCTCTGGAGGAGATGGGGATTACCGGGGTGGTATCGGAAGATCCTCATACCGCTTGGGGTAACAATGTCCTTGTTTCTGATAAGGTCGCCCTTGTCAATCCGGACCTACAGACCAGATCCCTTGAGCTCCTTGCAGATACATTTGATGTAGAGGTAATAACCGGAACGATCGCAGGTGTAAAGACCGTGGGGTCGGTTGCTGCCCATAATTCAAAGGGAATGGTCGTGCATCCTAAGGCGACAGAAGATGAGATAGCCGGTCTTTCAGATCTATTCGGATTGGAAGTGAACATTTCAACTGCCAATTTCGGATCACCACATTTAGGTGCCTCCATGGTAGTGAATGATAACGGTGCTCTTCTTGGTAAGAGGACCTCCGGTGTTGAAATGAACAGGATCGAGAACACACTTGACCTTATACAGTCAGATAATTCCTGATCATATCCCATATCTTCTCTGTCTCAGCTGATAGGACCTTACCGCTTTCAGGAATTCTGAATAGGTAAGGCCGGGCCAGTATACATCGGAGAAATAGAATTCGCTGTAGGCGTTCTGCCAGAGAAGGAAATTGGATACCCTCACCTCACCAGATGTTCTCAGGACCAGATCCGGATCGGGGAAGGGAGCCGTATAGAGATATTTCGATACAAGGTCCTCATCGATATCCTCCTCGGATATCACACCCTCTTTGACATCATGGGAGATCCTCCTTATGGCGCAGATCAACTCTTCTCGGCCACCATATGCAACAGCCAGATTGAAGAAGTATTCATCATAGTCCTTGGAGTTCCTTTCTGCTTTCTCGATGGCTTCCCTAAGACCATCAGGAAGCATCTCCTTCTGACCAAGGACTGATACCCTTACCTTGTTTCGATGGATCCGGTCATCTGATGCGATCTTCAAGAAGTTCTCCTCGAAGAGCTCCATCAATGTATCAACTTCTTCCTTCGCCCTCTTGAAATTCTCTGTTGAGAATGCATAAACTGTTAAAATCTTTATACCGAGGTCCACGCACCACTCCAGGACGTCCTCCAACTTCTCCTTGCCTGCAAGATGGCCCTCTATGGGTCTTCTCCCTTCTTCGGTCGCGAAACGTCTGTTACCATCCATGATGATGGCAACGTGTCTGGGCACTGGATTTTCCAGGACCAGCTTCTTGAGCCTCTCCTCTTTTGCCCTCTGGAGGCCTCTTGATATCGTTTCCGAAAGGTCCGTCATTGGATTCACTTCTGGGCGCACGCGCCCGAAACCGTCGATTATCGACTGCTCTTATGTAAAGCTTTTTCATGGAAAGGTCGATACCAGGGTGAATGCTGCCTTATATCAAGGGTGATTCCATCCTTGTCCCTGACAAGAAGACCGCTTCTACTCTTATCAACAAGGGCTGTTACGGTAGACCATTAAGCGGAGGGGTAACCGAGCTTTCCCTTATGGAGGCCGCCTATCTTGTGGAATGTAAAAGGCTCGAAGTGAAAAGGTCCAAGAACGGAAGGAAGCTGGACCATCATGAACTACTCGTAAGAGGTATGTCATCTGGTAGGAGGTTCCTGGAGAACTATCTGGTCTTCAGAGATATCAGGAACAGAGGAATGAACATCCAGGGTGACGGGGATAGGACCTTCATGGTCTATCCCAGGGGGCAGGGACCTAAGAATGGTAAGGCCGACAACTGGATCATGGTCTTCCGTGAACATGATAATGTCAATATCGAAGGTCTCTTCACCGAAGCAAGGAGGAGGGAAGGGATGAGAATGGGACTGCTTGCAGCAGTGGTTGATGGAGATTTCGATGTCACATATTATTCGATCTCCACTTCCATGGGGCCAGGACCCGGACCTCTGAAAAATATGAATATTGAATTCACTCCAGAGGAGGCCGCGAAGGTACCGGGAGGCGGGCTATTATCATTCAAAGGATCGATCATGAAGATCGGTTCCGACGAGGGATTGGGAACCGATCTCAACGGGACCCTTGCATATTCCAACGAAGAGAGTGCTTACCTCACAGGTATGGTCAGGAATGAAGAACTTGATGATCTTAAGGATATTGTATATAGGGACCTTCGGTCAAGAGGGGCCCTCGTCCGAACTGGTTTCAAGTATGGAACACATTTCAGGGTATATACAACAGGTTCGATAGATGACCATTCGGACCTTCTGGTCCACTGCACCGACCATGGGAAACTGCATACATGGGAAGGTCTTGCAAGAGCTATTAGGCTGAGCCATTCAGTGAGGAAGCGGATGGTCTATGCATTCAACCGGACGAAGGAAGAACCTTCCTATTTGGAATTGAACTGGACCAGACCATGATCGCGGACTTTTTAAAAGATAGTTGGATCCCTCTTTTATTTTGGATCAAGTATCAGGATTGGACGAACTTCACATAGTCAATATCATCCGTGGACCTGAACTCGGTAATGAGCTGCCTTACCTCTTCCGCTTTCCCGTTGATGATGAAGACCTCTAGACATTTATCGTTCCTGAGATGTGAATGTATCTGTGTCTCGATTATCTCTCTGAAATCATGCCTGATATTGTCAAGATGCCTGGAATTGTGGGTCTCATGGACCACAACAAGTACACCCTCTATCTCACCCACTAGGCCCTCCCTTTCCCTTATCTCATCTTCGGTGGATCTAAGACAGGTCCTTATCGCTTCACTTCTGCCTTTGAGGCCAAAGGCCTCCTGCATCCTGTCGATCACATCTATGTTCTTCTCTGTCAATGATACGCTGATGATCGGCATCTGAACCACTACCTTCTTTTTCCATAGCAATTGTTAATAATATTTCACCTAATAGTGACCATTATTTATTAACTATCTTATATTTAATAATCATTTATTAATAATAATAAACATATATCTTATTAACATGGGGTCGGAAAAATGAAATCCCTTAAACTGGTCCTTTCCATATCATTGATGATAACCGCATCTTCCTTTCTACTGATATCAGGATGTCTGGATGAGAAGGAGGATAATATCCTGGACCTGATCGTGGTCTCGATAGGACCTCAAAAACAGATGGTGAAAAGTATCGTTGGTGAAGATGTGAATGTTGTGGTCATGGTCCCCGAGAACATGGACCCCCATACATATTCACCCACACCCAGCCAGTTGCTGAAGGTCTCCCGTGCGGATATCTATTTCAAGGTCGGATCCGGGGTAGAGTTCGAGGAGACCAACATGGATACTCTGAAGGAAACGGGATCACACATGAAGGTTGTGGATCTATCGGAGGGGATCGATGTAGTATCATTCGAGGACCACCAGGGATCTCAGGAAAACACAGATACCCATGATGATGACCATCATGGCACGGATCCCCACATATGGCTGGACCCCAAGAATATGAAGAAGATGGCTGACAATGTCTTGAAGGCATTGGAGGCGGAGGATCCGGATAATGCCGGATCATTCAGATCGAACCATGAGGCATACATAACTGAACTTGACGATCTGTTATCAGACATTGAAGAGGACCTTGAACCATTCTCGAATATGAAATTCCTCACATATCACCCGGCATGGGGATATTTCGCAGATGCCTTCGATCTGATCCAATTATCAGTTGAGGAGGACGGCAAGGAACCCGGACCCCAGGGAGTGGCCTCTCTGATCGATCAAGCCAGAGAAGAGAACATTACCGTTGTATTCGTGGAACCCCAATTCGACACATCAAGTGCCTCCCAGATCGCCAATGCCATCGGAGGGAAGGTGGTGACCGTGGATCCCTTATCATCGGATTATATGGAAAACCTTAGAATTGTGGCTGATAAGATGAGGGAAGGCTTCGGAGGAAGCATTGAATAGATATCATTACGATACTGACAAAAGGAGTACTCTGGAATGAAATCTGAAAAAGCCCTGGAGATCAAGAACCTTTCTGCTGGTTATGAGGGTGAGATCGTCATTAAGGACATAGATCTTGATATCGATCACGGGGAGTTCTTCGGATTGATAGGACCCAACGGCGGGGGAAAATCGACCCTGCTCAAAGCGATCTTGGGTCTTATCGAACCTATCAAGGGAACCATAAGGATATACGGTAAACCTCCGACCATAGGACGGAGGTTCGTGGGGTATGTCCCACAGTATTCCACTTTCGACAAGGATTTCCCGATCACTGTAAAGAACGTGGTACTGATGGGTAGAAGACGGAACAAAGGATTGAAACCGTGGTACTCAAGGAAGGACCTTGATGTGGTGAAGGATTCCCTTTCTCAGGTAAATATGTTGGAGTATATGGACAGGCATATCGATGCGCTCTCAGGCGGCCAGAAACAGAGGGTCTTCATTGCAAGGGCCCTTGCCACATCTCCCAGGATGCTGCTCCTTGATGAACCCACTGCATCGGTGGATGCACAAGTGGAGGAATCGATTTACAAGTTGCTAACGGACCTCAATGCGGAGATAACCATCATCCTGGTGACACATGATATCGGTGTGATATCATCTCATGTATCCACGGTTGCCTGTCTGAACAAGCACATGTTCTCCAATAACGATAGGATGATCACATCGGAGATGTTGGAAGAAGCATACCAGTGCCCTGTCGATCTGATAGCACATGGAGTTCCCCACAGGGTCCTTCCCCCCCACGACCACAGCAATTAGGTGATGAGAAGATGTTCGATGTTCTCGATTATCTTGATGTTCCCTTCGTCCAGAGGATGTTGATAGCCGGGATACTGGCATCCCTGGTCTGCGGAGTGATCGGAACCCTTGTGGTAGTGAGAAGGAACGTCTTCATTGCAGGAGGTATATCTCATACCTCATTCGGGGGGATAGGTTTTGCATATTACCTGCAGAACCTGGGTCTCACATGGTTCGATCCGATGCTTGGTGCTGTCGTTTTTTCCATAGGCGCAGCATTATTACTGGGATCCGAACCTATCAAACGAAGATACAGGGAGGATTCCACCATCGGTGCACTCTGGGTCGTTGGGATGGCAGCAGGGGTCCTTTTCCTGAACCTTGTGGACCGTAACAAGGTCAGCGTCCTCTCTTTCGAAGCGATCCTCTTCGGAAATATTCTCCTTACTTCTTCACAGGACCTTATCGTTATGGGGGTGATCCTGGCAATTGTCTATGTTTTCATTTTCCTCTTCTTCAAGGACACCGAGATGCTTGCATTCGATGAGGAATTCGCAAGGATCTCTGGTGTCAAGGTTTCGCTCCTGAACAATGTTATCCTGATCTTGACTGCCCTCACTGTTACCCTTCTGATCAAGGTTGTTGGGGTGGTCCTAATACTTGCAATGCTCACGATACCCGCTGCGATCTCCAATCTATTCACCAAGAGATTGTTCACATTGATGATATCCGCATCGATCACCGGGATGCTTCTTACGACGTTCGGCAACCTGTTGTCTATCGAATTGGACACTCCGCCAGGGGCAACGATCGTGATCCTGATGGGTATGGCTTTCCTTTTCTCTCTTCTGGGAAAATGGATTTATAGGAAGGCCTCGTCTCAGATACAAAATTAACCTAAAAATAATGGAGGGTCAATTAGATGTATGAGCTTACAAAGGTAGAAGGGGACAAGAAGGGAGATATCAAGCTATATGCCATCAGCACCTGTGTCTGGTGCAAAAGGACAAAGAGGCTTCTTGAAAGCCTTGGAGTCTCGTATAATTACATTTTCGTTGATACTCTTGATAGGGGGACGAGGGATGAGGTTGAAACAGATGTTAGAAAGTATAATCCCAGATGTTCCTTCCCCACCATAGTTATCAATGACGATAAGTGCATTGTGGGCTTCCAGGAAGAGGAAATTAAGGAGGCCCTCGGATATGCCTGAGGACAATTCGACCGAACCTACCGAAGAAGAGATCGACAAGTTGTTCAAGAAGCTTGATAGGGAAGCTGAAGCAGGTGGATACCACCTCAACCCCGATACCGAGTTCACCAAGGAGCTTGTCTGGGGCCTGATAATGAATCAGAGAAGATACGGCTACCAGGCATGTCCATGCAGACTTTCCGATGGTATCAGGGAGGAGGACAAAGATATCATTTGCCCCTGTGATTACAGGGACCCTGACCTTGGGGAATTCGGAGCGTGTTACTGCGCACTTTATGTGGATGATGATATCAAAGCTGGAAGGAAGGACCCGAAACCCATCCCGGAAAGAAGGCCTCTCAAAGAAGAAAGGGAAAAGATAAAAAAGGAAAAGGAAGAGGCTAGGATGGAAGCTCTTACAGGAGGAGGACCTTTGAGGACCCCGCTCCCTGTATGGCGCTGCACCGTTTGCGGTTATCTTTGCGCCAGGGAAGAGCCACCACTGATCTGTCCCATTTGTAAAGCAAAGAAGGACCGGTTCGATAGATTCTTGTGAAAAAGAACCCATTTTCAAATCTTAACTTTTTCACAAGTCCGCTGAATGAAATTTAAAATAGACGGTTTAATTCAGACCTTGAAATTAATGATCTCTGGAAATTTAAATACAATTATTTGTACCCCTTTAGGAAGATTGAAAGGGTTAAGAGAGCAAGTTTTAAATA
>CBDDUX010000042.1:0-4901 GCA_965234725.1 Thermoplasmatota archaeon
CGATGAGAATACATTCCTCATTCCTCCCTGGCAAACCTCTTATAATCCATTTGATCCATACTAGACAAGTGAAGAAACAATAATACCACACACCACCCTTAAACCATTATTTTTACACACTTCCTCCATAATCTCAACATATTGAAAGCCATCTATATGGTGGGTCAACTTAAATCTATCCTCTTATTCGGATTAGCAGGCAATTCAATTTTCTTTCCTTTGATTTTTTTTATCTGCAAGATGAATAAGGTATCACCCTTTTGGATCTCGTCTGATTTGTGAAATTTAAGGTATCCGTAATTCGGATTGGATTTCAAAATCCCTACCTTCGAAGTGAAGGTCAACTCATTGTTCGTCCTTTCGTTCCGTGCAATTATCTTTACTCGATCTCCCTCTATCGGTCTTGTCCGGAGCAGCTTGTAGGGATAAGCTATCTGAGTTGAGTTCCTCACCCGATATTTACCCAGTATAATGACGGAGGGTCCCTGCTCCTCTCCCCAAATCGAGTCCAAATTCCCCTCATATTCAAATCCTTCGGGGACGGTGTCCTTTTTCCTTCTCATGTATATAATATATATTTATATAATATATAATCCTTGTTTTATAGATGTTCTAAATTATTTCTATACATTGCTTCTTTCGATGGGTGAATATTTATCGACGGATAAGGGGTCCACAGCGATCAAGGACCCTATGGGTCCGTGCGCGCGCATGCGCGCACGCGAGCCTAATGGTATCCGAATGATAATAAATTCTAGCCGTAGTGGTAGGTACCGTATGCCGTGCTATAAGGTGGGTCGTCCTGCATGATCAACATACAGTATTCAGATCCCTCGCTTTAGAGTCTGATCTGATTTCTATTGGGGATCTCGGATATTGTCCTTTTCTGCTGAGAGTGGGACATTTAATAATGAAAGTGGATCTCCATGGCCGGACCGATCAGACAGAACCATACCGTTTTCTTCACAGTGTGTGACAATCAACACTCCTGCATGAATACGATCTGAGTCCAGGATTTTCATATTTTGATAGTATTGATCAAGATCATACCAATAGAAGGGTTCATCCTGATCAAGATTATAAGGATGAGATTACCGAAGCTTTCAGACAGTCGGGATTTTATCCTGATGATCGCCTGAACACGAATATTTGGCGGATTTTAGAGGGTCTTCAAAAAAGCTTGTTTGTCCAGACGAAGGACTTCCAATATCCGCCGAGGTTCGCACAAGTTTAAAATCCGCCTGATTGAAAAACAACCGATATCCACACAACTATTTGACTATGAATTCTAACTCGATCCTATAAAGTTTTACACACAGTCCATCATGTCATTTCTTCATTGAAGAGACCATCCATATAATCTTATCATATTGGTATATTAAAATCTATGATCGTATGTTAAAGTGGGCAATCTATTTAATACACTGCGTAAATATCTACGCATACATGGTAAAATTTAACTTCAAACCAAAGTTGATCACCAATATCGATTCTGCTTTTCCTGTTTTCATCTCCGTCAGATACTACTTTTATTGGTCATGGTAGATGTAATAAAATAGAGTTTACTCGAGCACATTCCTCCTATCAATCGATCCCGTCACTTTCATGGCTGAGCCATGACATGATCTTTCCCATTTTTTTCTCCCTCGAACCCTCCGCCCAGTAGTATGCCTCATCCCTTGTTCCCGTTGTGATCAATATAATCACCTTTCCAGTGGATGATCTGCCCGTCCTCCCCCTGCGCTGTATGGTTCTTATCTCCGAAGGTATCGGCTCGTAGAACAGGACCAGGTTCACATCGGGGATGTCGATACCCTCCTCGGCCACTGATGTCGCGATCAGAACATCGAACTCCCGTTTTCTGAAGCGGTCAAGGATCTCCTTCTGCTCCTTCTGCTTCAATCCTCTCCCGTCCTTTCCCTTTGCCTGTCCGACGAACCTCTCTATTCTCAATCCGTCCAATCGTTCCATTATCAACGGTATGGTATCCCTGATCTGGGTGAATATTATCAGGGTCTCTCCCTTTTCAACAGATTTCCTGACGATATCTTCCAGAAGGTCCAGTTTCGGATGTGACGTGCCTTCATGTTCATTCAGCCGACCGATGCTTTCCACAATCCTTGGATCCTTGAGGAAACCCTTCTCTGTTTTGGATTTTTTTGGTTTATCCCTCATACGATCGATGTACAAACGGCATTGTACGACACCCTGTGTCTCCAGAAGCTCAAGCATGTGGTCGGTGAGCACAGCCTGCGCTTGATTGTGGAGCGATCCGAACATCAGTCCCTTGTTCCTGATGTACTTCTTGAGTATCTCGTCCCTGGCCTTCAGCAGTTTTTTCTTTGAAACCATTCCAGGTCTTGCATCTCTCAGGAAACCAAGTTTTCTCAGCTTTCTCACCCTCTCCTGAAGATAATCATCGACAAGGTCCTTGATGGCTTTCATATCATCAGGAAGTTCGGTTCTCCTCCATTCGATGTCTATACCCTTGATATGGCTCCTTACATCCTCGTCATCGGAGGTCCTGACCTCGATATTGTCTACATCTAGGTTCTCGATGACCTCCATTATTTTCTTGCTGTCACCTCCGGGAGAAGCTGTCAATGCAAGGACATGCCCATGAAAATGAGAGAGTATTCCGGTGTATGCGTAATCTCCCACACTTCTGTGTGCTTCATCAACGATTAGAAGGGATACATCTGAGAGGTCATACCTCTCCTTTTGAAGGTCATTATTGATTGTCTGGGGTGTCGAGAAAACGATCCTTGCATTTTTCCACTCTTCGATCCTTTTCGAAGGTTTCATCGATCCGGAGAACATTATCATTTCATCGATGTTCATAAACCTCTCGAATGATGACATATGCTGCTCCGTTAGAGGGCGTGTGGGTGAGACCATGAGGACCTCCCCCTCACTGTTCGATAATTTCTCGGCCGCCACCAAAATGGCGATGATCGTTTTACCCATACCCGTTGGAAGAACCACGAGGGTCGAGCTTTCTACTGCACTTGATGCGATGTTGAGCTGGAATTCCTTCGCAAGTATCAGATCCTTCTTGATCAAAGGGTGAGAGACGAAACCTCCCTCTATATGGAACCTCTGTTCGACCTTTTTCTGATTCTTCAGAAAGTCGTAGATGTTAGTTTGCACTTGCTTGAATATCGAAAAGGTGGTAAAAATGGTTATCGAGAACCTATCAATCCTCTTCCAAGCCAATCGTTCCGTTCTCCAGGCCCCCTCAGAAAGCCCCTCATGGACGATTCAAGGATTACAATAGCGGGAGAAGCTACCAAGGAACAGAATACTAGCAATCTATGGATAATGTCCTATTTGATTACATAAACCACCCTGAGAATAAGTTCGAGGGTATTAAGGGGGTTCTGTCCAGGATACATGTAAAGGCCCGTAAGATCCTCTTATCGGCAAGGAATCGGATAAGCTGGATGAGACATCTATACTATGGGTGTCAATGGCACTTGAAAAATCGTCAAAAACGGCAAGATCCGGACCAAGGAAAGAAAGAAAAACAAGGAGAGAGATACAAAGATGAGGAAGATGGAAAGTAGAACAGCAATAAGAACGTTGCCTACGTGTTATAAAACGGTAGCGGCGAGGTGGTGGTCGTTCAAAGCAAACTTACTTGCGTTGAACGAAGGGGAAGATCATCCCAATTTATGCGGAAATCATTGTAAATTATTCATCTAACGCATATTTCGGAACATAGAATCTTTTCTGGTTTTTCTCAACGGAATAGATGATCTCAAGAAGCTTCCTCGAACAGGCTGTCAAGGATGACATATGACCTTTTCCCTTTCCCATTAGACGAGCATATTTGTACCTCATTACAGGATTGGTCCTCAATCCGGCCTTGGCTGCATTGAACAGTGCTTTCCTGAGAAAACGGTTGCCTCTCTTTGAGATCCTACCTCGACGATTGATAGAACTGCCAGACTGGACAACCTTGGGATCAAGACCGGCATAGGCCACTACAGCTCTGCCGTTCTTGAACCTTTTAACATTGCCCAACACACCAAGGATGATGGCACAGCTCACCTCACCCATTCCAGGTATCGATAGAGATATCGGATCGATATCTCTCATCACACGTTTCAATCTCTTTTCCAACATGACCTTTTGGTTCTGGATCAGATCATGTTGATCGAGAATGAACTTCACACTCACTATCAATGATTCTCGATAATAATCTGGCATAGTGGTATTATCAAAACAATCCTTGATCATCTTAGATTTCTCAGCTGCAGATGCTGGACTCATGAAGTTCTTCAGCATTATTCTCTCAATGTCAACCTGAGAGATATCGAACAAACTGGTCAATTTGACACTTCTTTTCAATATCTCTTTGGAAGACTTTCCAAGGACATCTGTTAGGATAACATCATATCCTGGACATAATACTGTTAGATCTTCCTTCAGATGGGTCTTCAATTGTGCACTCTTTATTGATAGATTGTTGTGCAACAGACCCAACTGTCTCATCCGGATATGGTCCTGATCACTGAGATATCTTTCAGTGTTCTGGATGAAATCTATTCTCACAGCTTTTGCAACCAATTGAGCATCTATCTTGTCTGTCTTGGCATTACGGATAGTCCCTTTCCTGAGTGTGCAGACCTCGATGGGATTGTATTCTCTGACCTCGAATCCTTTGTTCAGAAGATAACCCATTAGGTTTCTGTGGTAAGTTCCAGTTGATTCAAGACCTATACGCAATTTCGTATCTTCATCCTTGATCGTATCCTGGATATCCTCAATGAACCTGTCCATATCTGTCTTCCATTGTCGATATGTCCTGGTCTTCATCAGGAACTCACCGTTGTTGTCTTTCACAGTAGAGTAGAGCAGAGGATCGCTCCTCCGCCCCCTCATCAAACCGTACGTGA
>CBDDUX010000043.1:0-4903 GCA_965234725.1 Thermoplasmatota archaeon
CAACTGTCAAATATTAAAATGTGGTCAAATCAGTGGTTAAACTGTCAAAGTCGGGCTGGTAAGATTATTACAGATCAAAAAATAACTGTTTTAGTTAGTTTGATCACGACATTTAGTAGAACCTTAAGAAAATATCCTTCATGATCATTTTTCTCCTACATCCCCCCGTAAACGGCAAGTTTCATGTATCACGAAAGTCATTCCATATCAGCAGGAAGCCTCGGAAGAGAGTTTCCTAAAGTGGACGAAAACGGCAAAAAATTAGATCCGAATCCATGAGGCATCACTGTTATTATTGGGATTTATAAGGCAGATTTTTATTCCACCCTGGCCGAAATTACTCGGTTATGGGTGTATTATTCTTGTATCGTATGAACATTAATCTTTTATCACAGGAAAGCCAATTACATCATAGAAAGGGAAGAGGAACGTTGAGTCCATGATAAGTTCCGGTAGTAATTCCAGAATGATCATTATCATGGCGATGGTTATTCTATCCCAATTACTACTGATGATCAATGATCCCAATGTCGATGGCATATCCCGAGATCCAGTTTTTGAGATCGAGATATGTGGGAACTCAAATTTACTAGAAGAGGCGGTTAATAATGGTTGGCCTGGGAACGGTACACCTGGAAATCCTGTGAAAATTCGAAACCTGTCACTAGAGCTCAACAGGAGCAAAGGAGAATCTGGTCTTTCCCTATACTCAACAGACATTCATGTGATCATCGAGAACATCACGGTATTGAACGGTTATTCGGGACTGGATATTCTCTATACCAAGAACCTCATCATCAGGAACATTTTTCTGACCGATTGTTTCACGGGAATTAAGATAGATGAAAGTGAAAATATCTCTATCTCAGATGTATCCATCCTGAATTGTGGAAACGGTACAGCAGTTCTTGAATCGAAAGATGTGCAGATCCAGAGAACCTATATCAGAAATTCGGACATTGGAATAGAGATCGATCAAGATTCGGAAGAGATATCAATCAATGGGTGCGAGATCTGGAATACATCTATAGGGATCTCATTGGCAAACAGCAATGATATTGATATCGTTTCTTTAAAAATCGGTGAATTCCGGGATAAAGGGATTAATGTCGATCATGTCACAGGAATAAAGATGGATAATTCTACAATTGAAATGGGTCTTAGTTACGGAATATATACAGTTCGATCATCAGACCTTGTTGCCCGCAATTGCCTCTTTCGTGATATTGCTGGTCACCCCATCTTTACCAATTTCGATGCAAATTATCTGGACCTGTTCAATTGTACATTCTCCAACAATTTTGCTCCTCTCAGGATATTCAGTTCTCATGGGACAGTATCCATCCGAGAGTGCATCTTCAATGGAAAACAACGTCTATTCGATCTCAACCATGATGGTTATGCAGTAATTGCGGATTCCAAATTCATCTCAGATGGTACGGAAGGATTAAGAATAACTAAATGCAATGATCTTGACCTTCTTAACAACGAGTTCATCGGATCGGGGATCGATATCCTCTGGTATTACGACGTTTCAGGATTCAATATCAAGGGGAACAAGGTCAACGGAAAAGACCTTCTTTTCCATTATTTCGAGGATCTGAACAGTACCGAGTTCAGTGAAGGTGATTTTGGGCAACTGATCCTGTATGGGATCAGAAATGTCACCATACACAATTTGTCCCTGGACCAAGCGTATCATAGCATCCATATTCAGGATTGTGATGGGATCAAGATCGAGAATAACAGTTTTACATCCGGGACCGTACCAGTCAACGTTTACAGCTCGAAGAACGTGACTGTCAATGATTGCCATTTCCAGGACCTATCATATGGTATTAATTTTTTTGATGGGGACAGATTGGAATGCAAGAACAACCATTTCCAAGACATACATGGTGAATTCTACTACATCCTAAATGAAAATGAATTCTGGCATTCGGAGGGATCCTGTATTAGCATATCCCATGTAGAGGGGATTGTGGCAAGTAACAATACCTTATTGGATTCGGAGATCAGTATATTTTACAATGGTATCCAACGAGGAGGGATCTTTGAAAATGTGATCCGATCCGGGAAAATTGGGATCAGGGATGGGGGATCTTGGTCAAGTGAGGCCTTCATACGGAACAATACCATAATAGACTGTCCTGATGGTGGAATACTACCAATGGGAGGAGGGTACCGGATCTGGGAGAATCATATGATCAATTGTTCTTTTGGATTCGGCTATTTCAATAGAGATGATGCTTGTGATATCGGTCTGTCCGAGAACAACACTGTGAATGGCATTCCGATCAGGTACCAGTATAAAGGGACCATGATAGAGACAGGACATGAGAGAAGAGGACAATACATCGCTATGGACTGCGAGAGGGTCACAATCTCCAATATCTCAATTGAAGGTGCATCTCACGGAATCTCTATTGCATTTTCAGATAAGGTGACCTTAAGGAATTGTGTTATCAACAATATGTCAAAGAATGGAATCGAGATATGTGAGGGAGGTACCCTGGATATATTCAACAATTCCCTCCTCTATGATGATTGTGGGATTTACCTCAACAGCGATTATCAAATGATGATGGAAATTGATATTCGGGAAAATACATTCTTCAGAGATGGAATCGGTATGGACTTTCATGTTGATAAAACGAATAGCGAAAGATCAATAGTAACAAGAAACCTTCTTTATGAATGTTCCAAATCGATAGATATCTACCGATTGCGAAATACGCCGATCACCAGAAATGACATCATTGGTTCATTGAATATTTCAATCCATACCTGGGATCCTCCCGGTGTGAACCGGATAGGTCCGATTATAGAAAATAATTTTCTCTATAACGGGGAAACCCGGATAATATACAAAAATGGTACCTATCATGGGATCTCGCCAAATCATCTGTTAACAAACTCCCACGATGACTTAGGTATATATGGTAATTACTGGTCAGACGCTGGACAGATGGATCGCGACCGGGATGGGGTACTTGATCACACACATAGAATAGGGGAATTCGATGATGGAAAACCTTTCTATGACAAACTTCCAATTATATCCCCTTTATCCTCAAGACATCTTCTTCTGGACGTAAACGAAACCTTGGAATCGGTCAATATTAGCTGGCAGTATCCTGACTATGATTTCCTCGGGAACCTCACCTCTCTGATACTACACAGGATGACAGAGGAAGGGGATGATAGGGTGATCGGGGAGATGATTGGCGAACCCGGATTCTACAATGATCCGAACATTGGAGACAACAAGAACTACACATACTATCTCGTACCGACCTTCGAGAAAGGAGAGGGATACCCATCAAATTCCAGGGCAGCATATCATGACAATACGGCACCGGTACTGGAAATCACATCACCGAGGGAGGGAAGCCTGTTCAGAGATGTGGAAGAGGTCCTTGTGGAGTGGAACGTTGATAATGAGATCATTACATTCCTCTATTTCAGGGTCGTTGTCAATGGTGGTGATCGAATCGATGTGGGATCAGATCTGTCCTTCCATCCAGAGGATCTCCATTACGGGCCCAATACCATAGAAGTAGAGGTCGCCGATCCCATGGGAATGACGGATAGGGACGAGGTGACCTTTTTCATGGATTGGAAAGGACCTGTCATCGAGGTTATCTCACCTGTCGATGGAACGGTCTATGGAGGTTCCACGATCCATATATTCTGGAACATATGGGACGAATTTTGTGAGGTATCGGAGGTTACATTGAGTTTCAATTACGGTGAGTGGATCCCGGTCACCAACCTTAAAAGCTACACGTTCTATGGATTGAATGAAGGAACGTATTACGTTAGGATCGAGGCTATCGATGCGCTGGGAAATGTGGGATCTCTCACACGATTCATCAATCTGGTGAACCCTGAAATGATCCTGTCCATAGAGGAACCCTATGAGGGACAGAAGTTCAACACAGTGAACATAACCTTGAAATGGGCCATTGAGAACTTTGACATGATAGATTCGATATTCATATCCATCGATGATGGGATTTGGGAGCAGATAGGGCCCACCCTCCAGAAGGAGATCAATTTCACTATCGATGGCAGGAAGAATATCAAGATCAAGGCAAGGAACATCCTGGGAAAGGAATACTACGACGAGGTGAATATATCTATAGATACATCCGCACCATATGTCTTGGAGACCTATCCTCATGGTGAAGGTGTACCATCGGATACGATCATATTCATCCGTTTCTCCGAGGAAATGGAGAAGGGATTGGTCTCTATAATAGTCGGCTCGACCGAGGGAGAGATCATTTGGCAGAATGATATGGCCATCGTGAATATGCCCTATATTCCATATCCCAACGAGAATGTTCAGGTCGAGGTCAAAGGAATGGACCTGTATGGAAACGAGATGGAGACCTATAGGTTCCTCTTCAGGATCACCAATATTGGAACCGTCAAAGGGCGTGTGGTCAATGAGGAAGGGGATCCCATCAGTGATGCCCGGATCACGTCGTATACAGGTGAGTCCACCATATCCAATTCGAACGGGTACTTCCATTACGATGCGGGAGAAGGTGGGAACAAAGTGTACGTTTCCAAGGAGGGTTATTTAGATAGCGAATGGGATATAACAATTTTAGCGGAGGAGGAATTGGACCTTGGTAATCTCATTCTGAAAAGATCCGAGGAAAAGCAAAAACACGAGGAAAAGAAGATCTCACCGTGGATTATTATTATTATTGGGATCATGATTCTGGTTATGAGCTTAATTGCAGCGTTATTATTAATCAGTAGAAAAAAGGAAGAGGATTACGTTGATTGGGAAGAATAAGAATGATTCCCAATGCTTTTAGAGACGAACCTATTTTTTTTATCATATAGGAAATTCAAAGCATCCAGTCGTTTGTCTCTTTAAATAGTG
>CBDDUX010000044.1:0-58341 GCA_965234725.1 Thermoplasmatota archaeon
CTTGAGTAAGGTCTAATTATGAGACTTAAACCCCTGACGAAAATCGGTGTTTAATATACTTGTCAATAAGGCCTGGGAGAATTTTCTGAAGGTATTCAGTATCATTCTTTTTAAGTATGTGCATCGAGTTATAATTGTAAAGAGAAAATATCTCATGAGTGATGAAATATACTTCCATATCCAACAGTGATTCAATGGTCTTTCTACTTCTAATGACCGAATTGATGAACAGGTCTCCCATTGCATAATCGATATGGAAACCAAAATAATTATAATACAGAACAAAGGCCATTTTCTGATTAGTTCCACGATGCGGTAAAAGCGAATCGAGTCTGGGAAGCACCTTTTTGATATTTTCAATATAGTATGATGTATCCAATCCAATTTTGTCGATGATATAGCAGGCCCTTAGATAGGAGGTGCTATCCTGTTTGAATTGCTCGTCATCGATAATTTCCATATCATGATATTCGGGGGTGAAGGTAATCCTAGTAGCATCGCCAGCCAGTTCTCTGTAATATATTTTCTTCTCAAGAGTTTCAGCGGTAAGATAAAGGCAGAGATATATATCCAGAAGTTCCACGAGCTTCTTTTTCCCTTTAATTCCCATCTCGTCTCTCAACCGTATCGGGTCCACATCGAGTGTATCCAGCCATTCAAGTGCATTTTGGTTTATGGTCAGTACCCTTTCCTCATAATTATCGCTAGTATCGTCAGTTTGTATCTTTATATCATCGATATCATCGTTCTCATTTTCGCTATATCTATGGTAAATCACTGCGGTGGCACTTCCGAAAAGAATCAGGGTCAATAAACATAAAACGATAAGTCGTTTAGAAAGATTGGGAATATTATCATCATGTATTGTAAAGGGTTTATTAAGTGAGTGGGAATGCACTCTGGTCATGTGCCTTTGCAAATTCTTTTTTTTTAAATCAACTCCGCACTTTGGGCAGGTTTCCCATTCATCGTCTGTTGTTCTCCCCTTACCCTCATGATTACTGGACACGATGGTGATTAATATCGAAGTTTTTTATCTCTTTCGGGTTCATGAATATCCTTGGATATGGAGCGAAATATTATAGTCTATCTGTCAAGTACATCATGTTTCAATCCCTAGATTTAATAGTGACACTCACTAAGGTTAGAAGGGAGATCCATTAAAACATCAAACTGTTGCATTGATTTCCAGCAACTTCAGTTTATAAACCCATCCATCAATGGTTTCCATATGGAAGATTTTCCTTGGATCGTTCTTATGGAGAAAATACGTCTGAGAATCGATTATGTCCACTTCGGGCTCATGTTCCATCGGATTTATTGGGATTCTAATAACAAGAGCGTAATGAGTTCTCTCGATGTTGTTGAGTTTATTATTCATGAACTCGTTCTGTTTCCTTAACTCTCGGTTCTCAGTTTCTAGGTTGAATATTCTGTTTTGATGCTTATGGTCCATATGCTTTATCTTCTCATTTTTTTTCCTTAATTTCTCGACTAGTTCAGCATCATCTTTTAAGATGACCTTACATTTTGTTTCAGGTATATTCTCTGTATTTTCCATTCTCTTCCTGAGATTGTTCACTTCCTCCTTCCATCTTTCCAACCCTTTACATTTCTTATTAAGGTCCATTATTAGTCTCTTTTTCTCCTTTTCAAGCTTTTCCATCTTTAAGAAAAGATCTGTCATCTCACCTCTAATATTCACTACCTCAGATTCAAGTGTTTCATTCTTCTCTTCAATTTCCAAGGATTTCAAATAACTTGAATAAAGTTCCTTCAATATCTCATCATCATCACTATCTGGGAATTCCTTCCTTATCATATGCCATAGTTCTTGGTCAGTTACAGCTCTTCTGATAATCAATCTGATTGAGGGAATGATCAAGGATGACATACTATCAGACAGTCCATCAATCCATTTTACCAAATCAATATATGGTTATTGGTTTCATGAAACAATGTAAGAGCGATTTATTGGATACCATGACCTAATGGAACATCAATGGTATGAGAGATTAGAGATGCTATGGCTGGTCTGGAAGAAATGACAGAAAATATTTCATTCTCATTATACAAATATAATGGTATTTGTATAGAATTTATAATTCGAGATTACTCAATGAACTTGGTGACTTATAACAGCAAATTCCTTATTCAACTATCGGAAAGTATCTGGCCCAGAATCTCTCATGCAGGTAGTAGAGGATGGTCTGAATTGTTTGAAAGATAATCGTTATCAGGATCGATCGTGAGAAATCTCCGGTCAACAGCAGAGTAACAGACAATAATGAGATAATACAGATGATCCGGTATGATATCGATTTCAGTATACCGCGTTTCTTTGTCTCTAGTTTTCCCGACAACCTGTTCACCCAACCAATATCATTATTCATGGAATTAATCTTATGCTCTATTATCAAAAAAAATTAAAAAAAAGACCCTTGAATCGAAGTAAAACGATCTTCGGATTCATATCCAAGGGTCTATCATGGTCCAGACTATTAGATTGTCATCCCATATCGGCTTCATATTCGGTCTCTATTTCTGGGATTGTTCCTTATCTCGGAACATGCCCAATTCTCTGGCACTTCCTTCCTTATCCTTTTCCTCCTTTTTAACTTCTCTATCAATTCTTCTCATATGAGGATGAGAGGTTCTTGGTTCCTCTTCTTCGGAGGTCTTCGGTTCGAGCAAGGAATATTTCTTTGCGATGAAAATGGTCGCTAAGATTAAGATGGTGAGCAGGGTCAATGTAATGGGCAATGCAAGCCATTTGTAGTCCTTTGGTCCGATATAAGGATTCAATGGAGCTTCGTCATCTCCATCTTTGACACCATCGTTGTCATCATCGGTATCGGCGTTGTTTCCAATACCATCATTATCAGTGTCCAAGGATTCCGATGCATCAAACGGGAATGCGTCATTCACATTCAAAACTCCATCCCCGTCAATATCGAGGTCTTTGTTATCACCCATACCATCTTTGTCGATATCCGACCATTCGTAAGGATCATCGGGATAACTATCGTTCGAGTTCTGAATACCATCTCCGTCCCTGTCGGGATCCGAATTATCCCCGATCCCGTCTTCATCCAGATCATCCCATTCGGATGGATCCGTTGGGAACAGGTCCTGGATATTGAATACATCATCACCATCTATGTCCAGGTCGGAATTATCCCCGATCCCGTCACCGTCAAGATCTATCCATTCTAGGGGATTCAGAGGGAATTCATCCTCCGTATTAACGAATCCGTCTCCGTCGATATCCGGATCGGTATTGTCTCCGATCCCGTCTTCATCCGTATCCATGTATTCTGAGGACAGTAGTGGGAATACATCCCAGATGTTCATCACACCATCGCCATCGATGTCTAGGTCGGAATTGTCCCCGATCCCATCTTCGTCAAGATCGGACCATTCATCAGGGTCTGTCGGGAAAGCGTCCTTGGAGTCGATGAATCCGTCATTGTCATCGTCCGTATCAACGGAATCCGGGATATGGTCCTCATCCGAGTCAACAGGATAGATACATGCATCAAATGAATCAGTACCATAGGTAGTCTCTTCAGTATCAGACCAACCATCATTGTCGTCATCATTATCCGCGTTATTCCCAATACCGTCACCATCGGAGTCCTCGGATTCGAACTCATCGAAGGGGAACAGATCCTTGAAGTTGGGGATGCCGTCTCCGTCGATATCATCATCAAAATCATCCGCTACATCATCCCCATCCACATCCTGCAATGCATTCGTGAAAGAGATCTCAGGACTTTGACCACTGTTTTCCGAGATGTCCTCGGCTATGGCTAGTATTGTATGATCCCCAAGACCGAGTGCTTCGATGGATAATGTATACTCATAGTAAGATGATCCCAGTCTGCCTGACATCGGAATGGTGGTCTCACCATCCAAAATAAGGTCCACCGATGCAAGATCCGATTCATCCGTCACCATTACGAGGACGATGACATCATCGAAGACATCCTGACCTGATTGTGGTGATAATATAGATACGGAAGGCCCTGTCATATCATTGTTGAATATCAAAGAAGTCGTGTCAAGGACAGTATTGCCGTCACACCCCGATCCAACAACCTTGATCAAATGAATCCCGTCCCTGTAATTATCGGAATTGAGATCATAGACCCAGGGGCCCTCATCCGTGCTTGTCATGACAAGCTCATCATCCACGTAGAAGTAAACGATATCAAGATCCGATCCGGAAACTGTGACCTCTATTTCCCCTGAAACCTTAGAACCATCTATTGGAGATATTATTGATACATCCGGATGCCAGTTGTCAGTTTCGAAGGACATGAAAGAGATTACGAATTTCCCATCGGGATCATAGCTGATCGCTTTTACAACATGGTTACCATCTGTCAGGAATGTAGTATTGATGGGGAACTGATGGGTATCCGAAGTCAATGTGAAGTCGATACCGTACAATGAACCGTCAATGAATATCTCCGTGTATTCACAATCCTCTGATGGGTTCGGTCGAACAGTGAATGTATATTCGCTGGATATTGCTGACCCGGGATCATCGATGGGATTTCCCGCAAGTGCCCAGTTGTCAACGGTATAGGATTTCGACAGTGCAGACTCGCCATAAGTGTTGTAGGCCACCGCTCTGAAGCTGTGGACGCCATCACTTATCAGTTCGCTGTTCAGGTTAAACACATAATCACCCGAAGAAGAAAGTGACATATCTCCCATGAGTGTGGAGTCCACATAGAACTTCACACCATCAGCTTTCGAAGACGATGCAATGAAATCAACACTTGTACCGGATATTGGTTTTTGTTCGGTTGGATCCAGATCGAATTTGATCATAGTGGGAGGGATTCCGGTTCCTTTGTTGTATACGGTCACCTCGATATACCGTCTAACAACCACTCCCTCATCGTCTTTGGCTACAATTATGACATCGTAGTTGCCATTATTCAGAGTTGTCGTATCCCATGAGCAAGACCATATGTTCGTATTGTTAGTTTTAATAAGGGAGGTCCAAGTGGTCTGTCCTTCAACTTGGAAACCGCACCATTTCACACCATTTGCATTCTCATCAACTGCCATTATCTGGAAAGTATAACCGCTCCCAGTTGCGGTTCCCTGATCCTGAGGTGCTATCAGTTTTATTGCAGGTCCTCCAAGTTGGAGATATGCAAATCCCATATCAAGGAAAACATTATTGTTCTTGTCTATCAGGGTGGCATTATTATTGGCAGTATATTCCCAGAAATAATCAGCAACCCCAACTGCATCATCGTCATGATACTGGAGGTGGAATCCGATCAATGCGTTCTTGGCAAGGTATAGATCTTCATCGTTTGCACCATCTTTTGCAGCAGAGTAATTCAATCTGAACTCGAACTCGTATCTGTTGGGTTTAAGGTAATATCTTACCTTTCCTAGTTGATCCTCATTATCTGTATCTGTATCTGCATCCCAGTCAGAGACGCCCCCGGAAGCAGTGAATTGCTGATCCTGGAAACCATCCGCTTTCGAGATCTGAAGTGCGTTCTCACAATCATGGTCCAGGATGTAATCCCTGTCTATTGCCGGTAATGAAGTGTAGTTCTGTTCGAAAAAGAGGGTGAGAGTGTCACCGCCTGAGGATTTGTTGTCGTAGATTACGACTCCAAAATAGATGTAAGTATCATCTGGATTCTCAACGATATAAACTTCAGCATTCATTTTTGATCCGTTGAAATTGGTTAGAACCATATCCCTCTGATATGAATCAGCCCAGGAGAAGTCAGATGTGATATCTCCATCAACGGTTGGATCACCGCCAATTGCATATGTGGCGTGTAGAGTAAGGTCGGATCTCTTCACACCCAACCGTATGTCACCCCACGTTTTGGTTCCATTTGCCGTGTAGCTGTTGGGATCCTTATTGGTCATGGACCAGTAATAATCAGTGTAAGACACGCTCTGACCCTGGAGTCTTGCATGTATCATAATCCCAAGTTCTTCGGAGGGATTTATGTTTAGATCCGAACTCGATGATGAATCGGCTTTCTTGTTCAACGGTACCTTGAACTCATATGTGAGCTGAGTTGATACGATATCCCCGTAAACATACGCGCCAACATCCGTTGAAGAATCACCGTCTGTGATCCAGGCCGTTCCGTTCCAGCAGAGGTCAGTTAAAGTGGGTGTAACCGAGGATTTCTTGCACCTGACAGCATTCTCATTCGGAGCAGAGGTCGTTCCGGTGAGTCTGTCATCGTGGTCACCGTCATAGGTGGATGCTGCACCATCGCCCTCATCTAAGAATAGGGTTACCCAGTTGTTATTATTACCCGAATTCTCATATCTATAAGTCATACCCACGTACAGGTACTCAGCATCGTTCATGAAAAGTATGGTTGCATCGATTGCCCTGGAACCGTTCCCATTCTCCATCCTAATAGTACGTACATAGGCACTGGCCCATTCGGCATTGCCTCCGCCGGTTGCAGTGTTGAATCTTCCATCCAATACCGGTCGGTTATCATCATCAATATAATACGAATATAGCTGCTCGCTTTCACCGCTATCTTCGGCCACGTGGGCTTCGGAGATCTCTGATGTACCAACCAAAAGGCCGAGCAATCCACTGATCAGAAATAGATATCCGATCATTAGGCTTCCTGCAATTTTCCTTTTATTTTCCATTCCATCACCTTTCTTATGATTTGTTTTTTCAACTACCATTTCAATAAAAAGTTGAATATAAGCCCATTATGGTGCAAAAATCTTCGATTCGAGCAATCGTCAAACAGTTCGAAGAGGATTGCACCACATTTACTACATATACTCAGGTTAAATGGCCTTTAGAGAAAGTCGATGGTGATCCTTCATGTATGATCTCAGAAAGATAGGCCCGATCCTTGTTGCCGTTGGTTTGATTGTCTTGATCCTGCCTTCTCACGTAATAGCGGGAGAACCTCAAGGATCCATGGAAAAGAAAGTGGAAAAGACCGAGGACGGAGGATACCACATCCAGATTGGTGAGATGAACGTTTACTATTATGGTTACAGGATGCAGTTCAACTCAGCTGATTCAGAGGACTTTGATGACTTCCATCTAAACATGAAGACTCTGAAAATCCAGGGTGATCTGGATGATACTGGGACTGGAGAATATTACTGCAATCTCAATCAAGTCATATGGCAATATCGGACAGGTGAAGGATATGGACTCCTCGAAGGGTATGCCGATCTGGACCTCGAAATGACAAGTTCTCATGGTCAAAATATTGATCAATCTACTTCAACTGGGGATTCGGAACAAAACCAGGATCCGGTGAATTCAGGGGGTCAAGGTAATTCACAACCAGATGAAACGGGAGGACAATCTGATGGTGGAGGAACGGGATCGGATGATGAAATATTGATTGATTGGGCAAGATTGATGATCCGCTTCCAGGGATTGGATCACGAGGGAGGACTCAAGTTCGATATTAGAATACAGCTTAAGGAAGAAGCAAGAGGCGATACGAAGATCACTCTGGAACAGGACATGAAAGGAGAGGAGAAGACCTACGAACATAGACATGTCACCCATTCAGGAGAGACTACCATTTCCGGTAATAAACCGGGTGAATACCAGCTTCGATCGGATGACAAGATGGTAGCCAAGTATTCATGGTTGTATCCATACAACACAACGAATGAAAACGGTACACAGATCGAGGAGCGATCGATGAATGAGGATATCCTTGAAGGAGAAAACATTGCATTCGAGTACCAGGTCAAGGCCGGAGAACAAATGATTGTTCATGATCCAAACATATTTGTGAACAGTGAAAATATAATTTCTATCCTCGGTGATGCAGAAGATCTGGTTAAGGAGCACTGGCAGTCGATAGCGGCAGGCATATTCGTAGGTTTGGTTCTGATGATGATAGTCTCCGCCACTTTCATCAAGCTATCCGGGAACGGTTCGAATGATGATGAGAAATTCGACTTGAAGAAGAACAGATATTACAAGTGATCGTCATCCGAACCTTTAGAGAAAATGTGTCTTGCAGTTGAGTATAGATCTCAGAGTCGGAAATACCTTATTGGGTCCACGATTCGATCAATGTATCGACAATCCTATCGACGAATGAGGACCGGAACGCAAGGATAAGTTCGAATACCCTGTCTGGCTCCTTGATCGAGTACCTCTGCATCCTGGTATCTCCGGTAGATCTGATCAAATCATCCTTTGAAAATCGTTTCAGATGATAGGATATCGTGGCCGATGATACGGTGAAATGTCTTGTAAAATCCCTGTTCTCGGATCCGGGATTTTCTAACAGGAAAAGCAGTATTCCTCTCGGTAATTCCTTTCGTAGATAGGAGAGGATCAACTTATCCTTCATGGAAATAGGTTGATCCCGGATGAAGTATCTCGTATAATGTTCCTCCTTCGCTTCTGTTATGATCTCCTTCTTTGTCATTTCTCTAAGATGATACTGGAGGGTTCCGGATGCAAATCCAGTCTCTCTCTCCAGGCTTCGAAAATGTACTCCCGGATTGCCTCTGATTATTCGATAGATCTTCCTTCGCGATCTTATGTCATCGATCTCAAAGGGTGTATCATCTTCCTTCAATCCACTCCTCCCTCCCGATGAGATGTGTTCAAGATCAGTTTGATTATCGTGATCAAAATAAAAACTGTAACAGGTATCGGAAATATCCATCCCCAAACGGGGATCTCTCCTTCAAGGGATCCAAATACAAAATATAGCAAAGGCAAGATTGAGATAAATGCAAGGGAAAAGGATATCGATCCAAGAAAGAATGCTCTTTTTTCTTTTCTCCTGAAATAACCGATGAAATACAGTATCGACAGGAAGAAACCCAAAATTCCTCCTGCAGCCAGGGTCATGTCTAGAATTAACATTATTAAGCCATGATTCAATGGTTAAAACTGCATATAAGTGTTCTTGTTGGATCAATATTTGGAATATTTTTTAGATATCGAGTTCTTCTATATGCGAGGAGTATTCGATTGGGATAATCTCCACTTCAAATAAATAATGATGATGCAAATGGTCAAGAAAGCAATAAAAAAGTTAGTTGAATTATAGGGGTGAAGCCCCTTCCGACGCATTGAAAGGGGCTTCTTTTTCTCTTGGTCCGGACCGTTTTCATCCGTTATCCGCTCGGAAATCTTTTCTCGAAAATGGGTTTTTCGGGGCATTTTCCGGATAATTTAGCTTTTCTAGTTAAACCCCGATCTACCAAATATGAGGGTAGTTTTACGACACCATGACTATAGTTATATGACACCAAAGGGCTAGAACACGACAGGATTGTGAATACTGGATAGAATTTTGAAGGCGGGATGTTTTAAACATTTTTAGTTAACTAATATCCATTTTTGAGGATTTTCTCCATAATTATTTTTTCAAATATAGAATTATAATCTACACGGTATGATAATATTGAGAAGAATCCCATTACATTATTTCTGTTATTCCCATTGAAATATACTTTGATGTATCTTTGAAAAATTTCTTTTTATGAATTTTACACCATACGCCCATCGAATTTAGCAGATTGAAACTTTTACTATAAATTTCCCTAAATCGAATGAAAATGCTAAATAGTTCATCTATCCATATCATTTATTCGAGTACTTGATTTGATATCTGGTAAGATACACAAATCAAGATTCAGGGGAGATATAGGTGAAAAAGGGTGGATCAAGAATATTACCCATTTTTTGTGTTGGATTATTCCTGACAGGTATTTTCATCCCGATTGTGGAAGGATGGGCGAATAATCAGAACCTTACCATTCCTACCCGAATGGATATCATACCGGGCCCTTATAGGAACTTGAAAGTTCTTGTCAACGACCTTTTAGCGGTTACAGAAGATTGGACGGATTCGGACAACGACACACTGCCGGATTCCGTAGAGAGGATAATAGGGACCGATCCTGACAACGATGACAGTGATTACGACACTCTGAATGACTCCTACGAGGTAGAAATGAACATGGATCCGCTCAGTCCGGATTCAAACAAGGACGGCATATCGGATCCCAGAGAGATAACCAATGTCTCATTGGATATCGACGGGGACGGCATTCCCAATCCATGGGACCGGGACAATGACGGAGACGGACTTGAGGACAGTACCGATATGTCCCCGTTTATAAAGACGGATCTCCACAGCAACTATCACATAGGAGTGAATTCAACCGGGAAACCCCTATATCTCACTTTTCAGGTAGTACCGGAAAATACAGACAATCTCAAACTCATGCTGCAGACACTTGACTGGCCCCTTGACGACAAAGGGAGTATGAGGGACATGGACGATTCCAAGGACGATGTCTTTGCATTCCCTTATCTGGAAATGAAATGTGATCTGCTGCCTGAGCAGAAGGATGTCCTCGAATACGGGATCACTATAAAAGAAGATAGAGCCATCGTTCCGCTATTCTCCGAGTGGGAATATGGCAAGGTTGTAGGCCTGAGAGGAAAGATGTTTTTCCCTGGGACCCAGGCCATGATCGATATGGATGTAGCCTTGAAATGGGACATAAGCGGATTGACAGATAGTCCCGCTAAAACTCTTCGTGGATCCAATGAAAAGTATCTCACCTCTGAAGACACAGGCATGGTATATGCTAATTATACAAGTATTACAGAATCCCAACGTTTTACATGGAAGGAAAGCGAAGAAATAATCACTCTGATATCCGAGAAAGGCAGATTCCTCGGTATTGATGATGACAGGTATCTGAAGGCAAAATGGACTGAACCATGTGAGAACTGTTCATTTACCGTGGAACCAGCTGAAGGAGGATCATATCTTTCAGATCAATTCGGGAGGTATCTGTGTCTTCAGGATGATGGATCATATAGAGCAGAAGAGAAACGTGATGACAGTACCTTGCTGAACATCTCTAACAGCGGATATCGAAGCCAAAAGCTCAAGTTAATTACATATGACGAGGATTTCACCATAGCCAGCCTGACTGCATCGGAAAACGGTGGAACTGAGATCGGAGTCTTCAACTGTAACAACCCCTCTGAAATGATCACGGCCAACATGGTTTTTTCCTACGACTACCTGCATAATTACTCCAACTCCATGGAAGACCTGGATTCCATACTTCTCGATCGAGGACTCGAACTGGATAATATTTTGGAAGAATATCCTCACCAGGACCTAGCCGTTATGAACGGAATGGAATGGATGATCGAAGAGGCTTTAGAATCCCTTCCCGAGGATGTAATCCTGCCGGTTACGATTCTTATGGAAGACAAGTCCGCCATGGTAGACCTATCAAGGATGAACACCACCGAGGGAAGTACATTTCTTGTTGACATGAGTAATAAACCCTTGATTACCACCCGGACGCTTAAATCTGCGTGGTATCACACACCTTCCACAGAACCTCTTGATGCCGATGATATTGTGGATGAGCTCGTTCCCTTACTTGAGGATCTGGAAGAGGACGAAGCTTCCATGGTGATATCTCTAGCTTTGAACTGGAACTTCGGGGACCTCAACATAGTTCATGACGGGTGGGGCATTGTCGAGAAATCGACGGCAATCGGAGCAATCCAGAATGCAGTGGACTGGATCCTCTGGGCCAATTCGGGTCGAATGATGCAATGGGGGGTAGCGAAGGATATAGTATTCCCCATCTTCAAATTCCTGTATTTCGTGGAGAAGATCTATCCAACATTAAATATCGGCGGAACTGGTCTTCAGAAGTGGAAATGGGCATTTTCCGCCTATAAGGATGTGAAGGTGCTTAAAGACGTGTCTGGCGTTATTGAGGTTTTTGGGTGGTTGGTGGACATTATTGGTTATTCCGTTGACATGGGGATGATTGCTTTCACATTCATAGCTATGTGTGCCTCTTACGGTTGGGATCCCTTTGGAGTTAGTATAGCCGGCACTTATGCGATGATATCCGCTGCATACGTCAGCGTGATGTTCTTGGGCGGTGCATCAATGAGCCTCCTAGCAACGGTGTTAGGTGCATTGACGGTCCCTGTGGTAGGATGGATAATCGCGGGCGTTGCTGCAGTGATCTCTCTTGCAATAGCTGCGGTGGAGTTTTTTGTCAAATTAGGAACCGGAAAAACAGCCTCGGAATGGATAATAGGATGGATAGTTGATGCTTTCTCCGGGGTAAGGTCTCTCACAAGCCTTGATATGGAATTTTTGGATTCAGGAATAGAGATCTTTGACAGGACAGGTAACGGTCTTGATGCTGGAGACCGAATAGAGTACCTGAACGTAATGAATTCAACTGTTACAAGGATGCGGAAAGGGACCTCGAAACAGGTTAATGAATCATATCTGATCCCGGAGACCATGGTATATGTACCATGGTTGGATACGATGCAATGGGAAAACCTACAGGTTGACTACGGATACGAAAAGAGGGAACTCTCCAGAACGGAGACCGAGGATAAGAAGGAAATCATGTATGAAAATACCGGATGGGTGGAACCGGGAATCGCAATGCCGAACATGCCGGTTGTGAGTCAGATGAATATGCAATACAAAACCTTCTACCAGGAATACAATCATTTGATGCTTTACTATAATACTGAAAATTCTTCTGGAATCCAACGGGGAGAGAAAACTGTCAGATACTATGATGTCCTGCCCGAGAACATTGACGATTTTGCCACATGGAAATATCTGAAGTATGCAGATTCGGACGGCGATGGGATGAATGATACGGATGAAGAAAGAACCGATCCGATGAAATGGGACACTGACGGAGATCTGCTTGCTGACAGCTATGAGATCAATCTGGGATACGACCCTGCAGATCCTGATTCCGACAGGGACGGACTTTGGGATAAATGGGAACTGATCAATAATCTGGATCCGGCAAAATATGACACTGACGGGGACGGATTATCCGACTACCAAGAATACGAGGGGTGGATCATAAACTTCACCTACTGTGGAGAATATTTCGAGTGGCACATAAGATCGGATCCGTCGAATCCAGACACGGACGGAGACGGACTTAACGATACGGTGGAATTCCTGTGTCTTCTGAATCCCATGTCCTCCGATACCGATGGGGACGGTATGCAGGATATGATCACCAACTACTCAACCACCAAGATGGAAAAGACGGACACGTTGGGTGACGATGAGCCGTTCTGTTTCCATGACTGCAGCGATCTGACAACCGATTCTATAGGCAATATTATTATGATTAGCCAGCAAAATGATTCGGTGATCAAAATGACACCGAAGGGGGATCTCCTTTGGGAATTCAAAGATCCCTCCTTTAATTATCTCAGATCGGTAGTCATTGGTCCCGAGGACAGAATATATGTGGGAAGATTCAGGGAGTATGAAGATCTTCAATTATTGATATTCATCCTTAATCCAAACGGAACCCTGAATAAGACAATATACAATCTCGATCAGGGATTTGGATGTCAGTACGGATCGCAATCACTTGTTGTTGACGACGCTGGTAATATTTTTTCCTTGGGTTGGGGTTGGGGAGATCCTCCTGTATCTTATTTGGTTAAATACTCCCCCAATGGAACCACACTGAAGAAGAAGATATTCCAGGAAGAATTGGACCAAGCAAATCATTTTGCTATGAATAAAAGAGGTTATTATTTTATTCTCGACAGTGGCAATAAAAGGGTCGCTATTTACGATGATAAGTTGAATTTATCCTATTATTGGGGAATCTCCCAGTTCGGATCAGCCAGTGATATATGGATCGATGAGGGTGACAACATCTTTATCTGCGACGGGGACCAGAGCTACGATCTGATTGCCAAGTTCGACAGATACCGCCGAACACTTGCAGTGTGGAGTACACCCCTTATTGAGACAAGCATATACGTCGATCCGAATGGCGATATTCTCGTCGGTGGAGTGGTGGAAACCGGAACCACAAGAGGCAGGATAATTAGGTTCCATCAGAACGTAACCATACACCAGGTCCAGGAGAACTTATCATTCATTGACACCGACGGAGATGGAATTACTGATCAGATGGAAGAACAGGGATGGAATATAACAGTCAAGTTTGAAACGGGTATCCTTAAATCAAAAGTATATTCCAACATTAAAATGGTGGATTCCGATATGGACGGTCTCTCCGATTGGGATGAATTCAATATGTCCTCAAATCCGAATTCAACGGACACAGATGGTGACGGGCTTCCAGATTTGAAGGAGATAGATCAATACACAAACCTCTCTTCATGGGACACGGATGGAGATGGTCTGTCAGATTTAGCTGAGTTATTTTTCATAAGCGATCCATTATCAAATGATACCGATGGAGATGGATTGATTGATCTCAAGGAATTGCAATTCGGATCCGATCCGAATTTGAAGGATTCGGATTTTGATGGATTAAATGATTTAGAGGAATGGAAATTAGGTTGGAAACCATTGGATCCTGATCCGGATAGCGATTTTATGTTCGACGGGACTGAATACTTTTTAGAATGTGATCCGTTCGATCCCGATCTTGATCAAGACGGTATGGAGGATGGATGTGAAAGGTTATACGGAACAGATCCAAAGAATGGTGATTGTGATGATGATGATATCATGGACGGAACTGAGATTGATCTCCACCTGAATCCATTATCAAATGATACAGATGAAGATGGCTTGACAGATTCCAGAGAAATGGAGATAGGTTACAATCCTCTCTCCAGGGATTCGGATGGAGATGGTTTGATTGACAAGGATGATTTGGATTATACCTTTGATCTTGAAGGGAATATCGTTGTAGTCGCGGATTCCGAATACAAAGAATTCATCACTTTATTATCTGGGATCTCTTCAGTTGAAAGTGTTGATGCAGATACTTTCCTTGACAAACATACTGATGATGATAATATAATTATTATTGGAAAACCAAATAAAGAGGGAAATGAGGCAGAACAGATAATATATGATCTACTTGAAGATAGGCAGGACCTTTTGAATGACATGTTAAATTATGATGAATGCAGATGTATTGTCAGATACGGTATCTGGAAACCGGACCAGACAGTGATACTGCTTTCAAATCCATACCCTTACGATCATATTAGAATTCTTGGTATATTAAAAAGTATGAGAATGTCAGTCTTGCCAAATTCGGTAAAGGCCGATTATATCAGCCCGAGAAGTTTTTTCCTCCTTGACCAGATGGATGCAGTTTCCAGGACCGATACGGAGGTTTCGTGTATCTTTAATGATAATTTTACTTTTAATGTGGAAGTGACGAGATCTCAAGAGCCCCAAAATACTGAGCAAATGTCGCAAACAAATGGCTTGAATTCAGGTGAGGTCCCGATGGAAAAATATCTTGAAATCCATATACAAAACAGTAATAGTGATTTTGTTCCTGAAGAGTCAATAATCAGGTCAGAATTGTTGATTTATTATACTGAAAGCGATCTCGATATGAACGGAGATGGAGATTCGAACGATCCTGAAGACCTTGATGAGAGTACACTTTCTCTCTATTATTATCAGAATGGCACCTGGTGTCGAATCCCGGATGGCAAAGGAGATGGGTTCGTCAGTTTAAATAATACAGATCAAAATGTTAACGGAAGAGACTACGCAGGACTGATCAGTGCATCTATGGATCATCTTTCAATTTTCGGAATTGCTGGAAAAGTAAGAGGTAGATTCATTCTCCACATCGGTCCGATTGAAGATAGACAGGGATCGATCATTTCAAGTGCTGAAGTAATCATTAATTTGGGGAATTTAACAGATAATAATTCAACAGATGAATTCGGGATGACGACCTTTTTATTGCCAATTTCTTACCTGAATTCCAGCATTCACATAGATATACTTAAAGAAGGATATTTTGATATATCCTATGATACAAGAATCGATGAAAATGGCAATTTATTAGAATCACCTCCTGCCCTTAGAAAATCATCTGAAGAAGAAGAAGGCAAGGAATTATACTGGTTCCTCATCCTTATCATTTTCATAGTATCATTGACTTTAATATTTTCAGCCTTAATATTTAAAAGGATGAAAAGACTAGATAACTTATCATCCGATTTCGAGGAATGATCGAAAATACCTAATAATAAGGTTTTTTTAAAAATAAACCGTAGTTCCACTATTGGAATCGATATTGTTACCATACAAATCAACTAAGGTGAAACGAGAGAAAATTATCCAAACCACAAAAGTCCAGTCATATTATTTTGATATGTGAATTTTATTTCATTTGGATTATTGGTGAAGCCCCTCCCGACGCGTTTGAAAGGGGCTTCATTTTTCATCTCGGTCCGAATCTCTTCTTTCCGTCATTCGCTTAGAAATCTTTTCTCGAAAACGGGTTTATCAGGCTTTTTTCTTGTTTTATGGCTATTTTCATTAAACCCCATCCCCGATACTATACACTATTTTTCCGACACTATGAAGATTGAACACGACTCTATCTTGGGGTAATAGCCTGTAATTCAAAGTCAATTCTATTCGGCTTGCGTATCAAAAACAATATAAACCGATCCTTAACATGATTTCCCTTATAGGAAAGCTGCCCGGGGCCCCATTTCAGGGCTCCTAAATCGACAGAAGGGATAGACATGAAAAGAATGAATGGAATTTTTAATTGTCTTGTGATAACTGTGCTGCTCGTATCATTCCTGTTCTTTCAGGTTATTGATAGCTCGTCTGGTTCCAGATACAAGATCGACACGAAAATTACCCGTGCGGATTCGATCTTCATCGGAGGGGAAGTCAATGATTTTTTTGGATATGCTGTATCTTGCGCTGGGGATGTGAACGGTGACGGTATCGATGACATTCTGATCGGAGCTTATGGAAATAACACAGGGGGGAATGATGCAGGAGAGACCTATCTTTTCTTCGGCAACCGTTGCGAGGGATTAAACAATATTTCTCTCTCGGAAGCAGATGCTTCTTTCATTGGAGAGAGCCCCGGTGATTGGTCAGGATTTTCGGTTTCCAGCGGTGGTGATATAAATGGTGACGGATACGATGATATCCTTATAGGAGCCCAACACAACAGCGAGGTAGGGAGCGAAACAGGTCAGACATATCTGATCTTTGGAAAGGAAGATGGTTGGGAATTGAACATGAACCTTTCCCATTCTGACGCTTCTTTTCTGGGGGAGTTTCCAGAGGATCGTTCGGGTTCCTCTGTATCTAGCGCTGGAGATATCAACAGAGATGGCTTCAATGACATATTGATAGGATCCCCTGGAAACGATCAGGGAGGGATTATGGCAGGAAAGACTTATCTCATATTCGGCAAGGAGTCCGGTTGGAGCATGGATACATACCTTGATTCTGCTGATGCATCATTTTTCGGAAGTAGGAATTACGATAGCTCTGGAATCTCGATATCCATAGAAGGCGACGTCAATGGAGATGGATATCATGATATTCTGATATTTGGCTGGGGAAGTGGAAATGGGACGACAAACCTCATTTTTGGAAGAACATCCGGTCTGGGAAAGGATTTCAATCTATCTAGCGCTGATGCCTCCTTCGTAGGAGAAACTGGTCTTGACCGTTCGGGTATCTCAATCTCCAGCGGGGGTGATGTCAATGGTGATGGTTTCGATGACATCCTTATAGGTTCTGATCTAAATAGTGAAGGAGGGACAGGTGCTGGGCAAAGTTATCTGATAATGGGGCGAGACCAGGGATGGTCAAAAGGAGTCTCCCTTTCCAACTCAGATGCTTCGTTCATTGGTGAATCAATTCTCGATTATTCAGGATCAAAAGTATCGATAATCGGAGATGTCAACGGGGACGGATTCGATGATATACTGATAAATAGTCCCAATAACGGTGAAGGAGGGACAGGTGCTGGGCAAGCCTATTTGATATTCGGGAAGAGGTCTGGATGGAGCATGGACAACTTACTTTCGGATGCAGACGTATCTTTTCAAGGTGAAAATAATTATGATCATCTCAGCTTTTCATTATGTGGATCCGGAGATGTGAACGGAGATGGTTTCGATGATATTCTTATTGGTGCAAGTTATGGTGGTCCATCTCATGATAAATCGGGAAGGGCATATCTTATCCACATCAAAACCAGACCGTCACCACCGGAGAAAGTATGGACGGAACTATCTGAGAATGGTTCCTATCTCAAAATCTCTTGGAACGCTTCTTTCTATATAGACAATATTTCCGGATACAGGGTGTATCGCTCAGAAAATGGTATTGATTATCCCCTAATCGCTCGTACTAACAGCGATACTTTGTACTACATCGACAAAGATGTTGTGATAGGCAGATACTATCATTACAAAGTAACAGCAATCGGCGTTCCAAATATGGAATCCTTCAACTCTAAAGGTGTCTCCATTATGAACGATTTGGATACTGATAGTGACTGGATCGGCAATTCCGTTGATGATGACGATGATAATGATGGCTATCCAGATGTTATCGATCCGTTCCCTCTGAACCCACTTGAATGGTTGGATACCGACAATGATGGCCTTGGGAACCAGCTCGATAATGATGACGATAATGATGGTCTTCCCGATGCGATAGATCCTGACCCTCTCAGTTCGATAATCACCATGATGAAGTATATGGGTGCAATGAACATGACCATTGAACAGATCAATGTGGAGATCTCCCAGATCAGGATCGAACTTGAAAACTTCTTGAATTCGGTATATGGATCACTTCAGACCATCAGAGACAACCTTGACAGTTACGGTGTGAACATTTCCTTGGATATGGATGATTTGATGCTATTTGTGGAGGAAATGGAACCGGGGATCCTTGAAAACCTCTCATCCAAACTAAATGACCTATCAGTGAAGGTTGGTGAGAACAATACTCAGATTAGGAACGATCTTCTCGACCTGAAGGGAAGTGTGGATGAGTTCAATGAGAAGATGATGAACAGCATCTCATTTCTATCGGCGAAAGTTGCAACCAGTGAAGATGCAGAAACCATCAAAGATAACATCGACAGAGTTGAAACAGAACTTGAGAAATTAGATGGGTTAGATGAAGAGATTTCAGACCTTGACCGAGGCCAAGAGGACATTGAAGGCCGTATAGCAGGTTTAAGGATCCATATCTGGATCTTGATAATATTTCTGATCATACTTGCAGTCGTGATAGTTGGAATAGTTCTCAAGGTGGAGTTCATGAAACAGGAGGATTCATGGAACATCGAAGATGATGATGAATGGTGATCGAGCAAAATACAGCAGCATGGTGATATGGATGTTGCGAATAATGGCTGGACATCATTTTATCGAATCGGTCATTACATTGACAGTGTAACAAATAGTAAGGTCATCTAATGGAAATTATGGGTGAAGCCCCTTCCGACGCATTTGAAAGGGGCTTCTTTTTCTTCTTGGTCCAGCCCGTTTCCATCCGTTATCCGCTCGGAAATCTTTTCTCGAAAAGGGGTTTTTCGGGGCATTTTACAGATCATTTGACTTAAATAGATAAACCCCGATCTACCAAATTTGGGGTAGTTATACGACACCATGATGTTGGAACACGACTCTATAAGGTTTGAACACGATAGGATAAATTCGTCGGTTAAACATCAAGATCGATGGTTATGAAAGAATGTATCATTGATGGATCAAATATAGAGGATATGACAAGAAAATAACTATAGTTATTTTTCGGCTTTCAGATAGACCATTACATTATACCTCAATAATCACTCATCCGATGGTAATAGATGCTTGAGTTCCGGATACTTCGATCTGTCCGGAGGAGGCTCTGATTCTCTTTTCTTGATCTCCTCCTTGGACGGCATTCCGTTGATGTAATCGGTAATGTCTTTGGTGATCTTCTTTGACCTCAACTTGAAGGCGTCGGAATGATATCTGAGGTGGAAGGTCGGGATCCCATCCTTGTCCACTCTTACCACCGATGCTTTCTCGGAGAATACTATTCCCTTGTCCTTGTCCCACCGCTTGAATACCTTCTTCGGATCGTAGATCCTGACCTTGGTGAGTTGATCTCCGACCTCCATGAAACAGTAACCCAATGTGGGATCCTTGGGATCTATCGAGATGAGCATCAGGGTACCAGTGACCTCTTCGTGGTCCTTCAGTTCATGTACCACGATCTCGTCCTGAATATTCTCGTAGTTCTCGAAGAAGTCTGTATACTTCTTCTCAAGAAGTTTCCGTGATGAGATGTATATGTGGAGATCACCAACTCTGTCAAGCTTGTTGACATCTATCATGGATCGGGGATGGACTCGGAGTTACTTATCTTTTGGTCCCTAAAGATTGAACCGTGGGATATGCTGCAGATAGGAACGTTTCAGCTCCTCGGGTGTTATGTGATTATAGATGTCAATTGTCTCGGTCCTTGAGTCGCCTCTGAGTTCCTTGACATAATCTCGTGGCATCCCGGAGTTCAGCAGCTCCGTCGTGAAGAAGTGTCGGAAGCAGTGAGCCGTGTACCTTTTCTCAAGGTCCGATGAGTCAGGATCGTGCAGGCCTGCCTCTTCCGCATACCTCTTGAGTCTATTGTTCAGGATCACATGGGACATCCTGTGCCCAACATCGGTGACAAACAGGGATATTTCTCCCTCATTAGCCGTCTCGTGCCTGATGCTCAGCCATCTTTCAAGGAGCCTCCTCGTTTCGAGATCGAAGTATACGTCCATGTTCTTGCGTTTCCCTGTTGCCTTAACGTTAATGGTCATCTCTTCCAGGGAAACATCCACGAGATCTATTGAAAGAAGCTCCTGTGCCCTCAGACCGGTCTTGGCAAGCAAGGTATACATCGCCTGGTCCTGAGGATCGAGGATCGATCCTATGAATATCCTCATCTTCGGAAGGTCTATTATCTGCCTCTTCTGCCCCCGGGCTCCCGTCCTGTAATTGTTGGAGATATATCTTCGCCTGAACTTTGGGATCGGAGATTTGACGACATAATCCTCGTCCTCCAGATATTCATAGAATGAAGCCAGGTTGTTGATGTGCTTCCTGATGCTCTCAGAGGAAATCTCTCCGTTCCTTCCCTTTCTTTTCTTGAGATCCTTCAGAAACTTCTTCAGGTCATGCTGATCGATATCCACGTATGACTTATCCTCTATGCTTTTCCTGAAGACATTCAAGGTATACCTGCATCCTTTGGTCGTCCATTTGCTCCATCCGCGAAGCTCCACATCGTCGAAGAAATCCTCCTCCAGAGAAATGTTATCCAACCCACTTCCACCCCCTTTTGGAATATTTGATCAGACCATAACCCTTCAGTGCTTCCAGCTGGTTCCTGATACCCTTGACCGCTTCGGTATCTGTAGGATCCACCCCGAGCTTGGATATGATATTGTGGTTTGGGATCGGATATTTTGCCTCCTTGAGTAACCCCGTAAGGTCCTTGTTGAACATCCTGTAACCGTCACCGGTCTCCCCGAAGGAGATATGCTGCGCTCTCTTCATGTCATGCTCCAGGATCTCGATATACCTTTCATGTCTTCTATTCTGGATCTTCAGAACCCGGTTTTCTTCCTCAAGAGCACTGATCTCTTTTGACAGGGTCTCCTTTGCTTCAAGCTGTTTCATCAGATTTCCCATGACCCTTGCTTCGACCGTCTCGATGATGAACTTGGAAAGAGAGGTGTTTTTGCTCTTCGCATACTTCTTCCATCTCTCCTTCTGACCGAACGAATGAAGGTATACCTCGACCTTCCTTTTTTTAATTGTTTCGGTCTTTCCCATGAACTCCGATAAACTTGCTGGCTAATAAAAATTTGCATGTAAAAAAATAGAGCCACTGGAGGGAGTTGAACCCTCGACCTACTCCTTACCAAGGAGTCGCTATACCTCTAAGCCACAGTGGCATCGGATTAGGATGGGTTATCGAGGTTTATTATTAAAAGCTTGTGAGATAAGGTCCTGAAACATCAGAAGGGATTGACAATGCTTCCAGAGAAGATTACATTCACTACCTGTAAAAAACCGACAAGACCGAAGAATCCTATAAGTCCAAAAAGGACCGATAATGGCAAGCCAGGCATCACATTCTCCTTATCAAGATAGCTGAGTGTCTTCTTCAATCCCAAGATCACAAGGGCGCTAACAATAGCTGTTGCAAGAATGGCGACCATCTCACCCCACCCAGGCATGTAATAATCCATCCATGGGACCTTGAGCATCATCCATTTGAATGTTGCAGAAACCAGAACTGAAAAGAAGATGAAGTCCCCGATTCCCAGTGAGTAGTATTTCCCCTCATACAATCCATATGAGGTGATATCCTCGCCTGCCTGGACATCGAATATCTTTTTTCTGGTCGGACCGGTTTCCCTGTTATTATCACGGGATCCGGTCACATGTGGGGGTGCCCCGTTTTGGATATTTGTATCATAATACGCAGATACTGCTTCTCTCTTCCTCTGGTTTTTCATAGCGATTTTCCTGCTATTTTTAACCTCATCCCGTTCTTTATCCGATTCGGTGATCATTTCTTTGATTATCCCCTTCTTAGCTGCCCAGAGGTCCCATAATGCGACTCCGGATATCAATGGTATCACTGCCCAAACGGGTAATACGATGGCCAGGAATGCTCCCAGAAGTATACAGAAAGCCACAAGGGAGGGGTTTTTCCTCTTGGGTTCGAGTGATCTGAAGACCATATTGTACACGATAATTATACCCAAGGCGAGACCGATCATTGTAATTGTCGAATAGAAAAAAACATCAGTATCCAGGTTGATGCCAAGAGCCCCATCCAGGAAGTCCCTGAACAGATAAAGGTAGAGCATAATAGAAACAGATGCACAGAGTCCAAGGGCCCCTGTAAAGAAAATTTTCAGAGTAAACTTTCTCCGTTTTATGAAAAGCTTATAGATCCCGAAAGCGGCAGCGATCGCAATGGCAACCATTATCAGGGCATTGACCAAACCTGATAGTATGGACCTTTTCGGTGAATCCTGCTCCAATGTAGACACATTTCCACTTGAGTCAGTGACATTAACTTTTTCCTTCGAATCGGAGATGGTGTTATCTAATACACTATCAGGGATGATACTCACCGTTGTGGACGTATCTTCTGTGAAACCTTTGAAGATCCCGGTGTTGTCTACCACTTCTTCCGATAATTCCCTTGATCTGTCAAAGTCTTTCCATTGAGAGATATATACAAGAGGAACTGATAGCACAAGGACAAGGAGGACGGGCAGATACATTGTCCAGCGTCTTTCGACCATCAGGTTTGGAGGGTGTGGGTCTTTAATCTATTTTTTGGAACAGCTCTCATCAGATCTGTGGTAAAGTAGAAATATGGCTATCTATCATGGGCCGAAGATGGACGACAGGGTGTTCATGCTCATAGGTTTCGTTGTTGGTCTTGCACCAACATTTGGACTCCTTTGGGCTGTCATGTCCAAATATGAATCCAAGATAGCAGAGCGAGATACGAATGCATCCTTTATCATTGGGATATTTGCCGGTCTTCTTGTCATCGTTGGACACCTGCTTTTCATAGTATATTACTCATATTCTTCCATTGGTCTTGTTTCCGCCTTCGGTCTGGCCCTTGCTGAATGCCTTCTTTATTACATATATATCAACAGAAGAAAGCTGAAGATGAGATCCGACAAATCCTTTCTTGGCCTGGGTTTTTCGCTTGGAGCAGCTTCCATGTACATTGCATTCCTGATGGGTCAACTGTTCCTAAATATAGATTTTAACTGGGCCCACATCCTCGGGATGGTCATCTATGCTCTAGGGGCCTCAACTATACGGGGATCGATGGGAATACTGATGGCAAGAGTAAAAGATAGAAAGGGTCTTTTCAAGAATCTCTTGATCGGAACCTCGATATTGGGTTTTTTCAATGTGGCAACGATAGTCTACCTCAATCCAATTGAACCATTCTTCTGGGTATTCTCCCTACCTTGTGTTCTAATGGGTCTTGTATCGTTCTACTATTTTCTGGGAGATATCGACCGGGTCAAAAAATGGAGAGAAGGTATCAGCCAATAACCCCTGTCTTTTCAGCGATCTTTCTGGCTGCCCTTTCCTCGAGTCCATTTCCCAGGATCGTATACCTGTTTGGCCTTATCCGATGGGCTTGAAGCAAGGCTTCGATCACCTCATCTTCCGATACACCCAGCCCCTTTGAATCTACTGGAGCCCCTATCTTAAAAAGAGCATCCCTGATCCCTTTCCAATCTCCACCATGTAGGTACATCATCATTATAGTCCCCACACCGGTCTCTTCTCCATGAAGGGCTGGTGTTCTTGCAACTGAGTCAAGAGCATGGGCGAACATATGTTCCGAACCTGAAGCAGGTCTGGAGGATCCGGCAATGGACATTGCAACAGATGAGCTGACAAGGGCCTTAAGGACTATTTTGACAGGTTCATCAAGACGCGGTTTGATATCATTTGCCCTCTGGAGGACAAGTTGCGCTGTCATCTCTGAAAGTGCTGCTGAATACTCAGAGAATGGTTCCCCTTTCAATCTGGCTGCAAGTTTCCAGTCAAGGACTGCGGTACAATTCGAAATAATATCCGCGCATCCGGATGCCAGGAGTCTATAGGGCGCCCTCGCGATCACATCTATATCCGCGACAACCCCAAGAGGAGCTTTGGCCATTATGGATTTCTTTCTTCCATCCAGCTCTATTGAGGCCCTCGATGAGGCGATGCCATCATGAGATGCGGCAGTTGGGACAGAAATGAATTCCAGATCGTCAATGAAAGCAACATATTTTGCCACATCAATGGGTCTTCCACCCCCAACTCCAAGAAGGAAATTATCCTTATGTTCCTTCATAAATTCTCGTACTATCATGGCAGAACTATCGGTCGCACCTTCGATCTCTATCATCTCGGAATCGAATCCTTTGTCGGATAGGGAGTCCGCAACCATTTCACCTGCGATCTTCCTTGTGGTCGGATCGCAGACGATCAGCCCAGTACCTTGAAGGTGGAATCTTTGGCATACTCCGCCTACTTCCCCCAGTGCCCCCTTCTTTACTAGGATCCCTCTTGGAAGTTCCATGAAGGGGAAGGTCTCAAAATCCTCATTTTCGGGGCGCATATTTTCAACATAACATTAGCCTTGTATATGAAACCTTTATATTGATAAGATTGGATTGGGCATTGATACCAGATGATACCTGTCGCTGACCTGCTCTTCGAGGAAGGGAAGGCCTACGATCTTTCCATTGTCGTTTCCGACGATGCGGATTTTATATCTTCCTTGATGAATAATATCACAACGGATAAGACCATTGTACTTAACTCTGGGAAGCAGGATGTAAATGTTAGAGAGGGCGTCATTTATTACACTTATAACCGTAACCTGGAGAACTCGATCTATTTCATGAACTTCATCGAAAGGCTGGTATTCCGGATATTCTTAGGGGGCTATATCAAATCAAATATGGAGGTTCTTCTGATATCCGATTATCCCTTCAAGTTCCTCCTAGAATTCAACTCATCAGCCATGCCTTTCTATAGGGTCATGGAAGAACTCTCGGATGTGGTGGACAGGGAGGTTATGGAAAGCCTTCTTAAGATCCTTTTCGAGATCCATCTTGAGGGGCGAGAAGGAAAGAGGGTGGGCACTCTCTTCATTGTAGGGGATACCGAAAAGGTGCTTCAAAGCTCAAAACAGTTAGTGATAAATCCATATCATAATCAGGAAGAAGGTATCCGTACCCTCCTGAACAAGGAGAATTGGGAGTCCTTGAAGGAGTTCGCACAGCTGGATGGAGCATTTATCATTGATACAAGAGGCAGGATCATCTCTGCTGGAAGATATATCATAGTAGATCCTGAAGTCCAGACAACTGGAGGACTTGGGGGAAGACATCTTGCAGCTGCCTCCATTACCTATGCAACGGAGGCTGTTTCTTTCGCTCTTTCATCATCCGGAACCGTCAGAATATTCAGAAATGGCAAGGTGGTCTTGAAGGAAGACCTCAATACATCGGAGGGATAATCGACGGCAGGTCTCTTCGGTTTCACTCCAATCGATGACACACTTATTGCACTACTTTTTCTCCTTTTTTTAAGTAGAGCGCTTGGACTAGTTGTTAGAAGACTGAAAGTCTCTCCAATTGCAGGCGAGGTTGTAGGCGGTGTCCTGCTCTCTCCTCTTTTCTTCAACCTGCTTGAGGAAGGGGCCACCCTGATCACATTCTCGGAGTTTGCAATAATCGTGATAATGTTCCATTCAGGTCTGTATACTGATTTCTCATCATTCAAGGAACACAAATGGACTGCCATCGTTATCGGTACTGCTGGGGTCATTGTATCATTTCTCATGATATTCGCCCTTTCAGCCTTTGTTTTCGGTCTATCTCTTGAGACCTCCTTATTCTTGGGAGCGATCCTTTCAAACTCCGCGATCGAGGTATCATCAGCAATGCTGGCCCGGACCAGATATGACAAACTGAGGACAATTGTCGTAGGGGCCAGTTTTATCGATGATATACTGGCCGTTTTCATTCTCGGTGTAGTGCTTTCCTTTGTATCAAGAACCCCAGATGTCCTTATCCCGCTGGTTGGTGAGCTTCAGGGCAATACAGCTACCATTGTCAACTTTGTGGTCACATCCATTAAGGTGATAGCATTCCTCCTGATCACCTTCTTCGTTCTATCCAAGCTCTCTCATAAGATCCTTGATAAGTTCTCAAAAATGGGATTCGAGGTCCTTCTTTCTATAGGTTTCCTCTTTGCACTGGGTCTTGGAATAATATCTCGTTGGATGGGACTCCATGAGGTGATAGGTGTTTACCTGGCAGGTCTGATCCTATCAAAGTGGGGGATCCTTCCAGATCCCATGTTGAGCAGAGGTATAAACTGGATGAAGTTCAAGGAGACCTTTACGTTGATGATGGATGCACTCTTCTCTCCAATATTCTTTGGAGTTGTTGGGATACTTTTAGGATCGAGCCTTGTTGCGGAAGGGGGAAATTCCATACTTTATATTTTCATGGGTGTCCTGATATTCTCCTTCTTTGCCTTCATGGGAAAGATAGTCGGATGCGGGATAGGTGCTAGGATCAAAGGGATCGGTCCTTCGGGTGCTCTTCTGATCGGAGCAGCAATGGGGGGAAGAGGAGCTCTGGAGTTCATTCTGATCAAATCAGGTTTGAAGGAGGGACTACTTTCTCCCGATGAGTTCTCCATTGTGATCATCGTAACTCTGATCACGATCCTGCTTACTCCATTCATGTATCGCTTCATTGAGAAATGGAAGAGGGACGATCCTTCACTCAAGGACCTCTGAACTCATTTTTTCTTTGCTCGAGGGAATTTCTTCAATTGGGTTATCCGGCTTTCAGGAGCTTGATCCCTTTTCAAGGTTGAACCACTTATGTTTCTGACATCCTCGATAGTGTAAAATGCTTTAGGATTGAACTTCTTTACCATCTTGATGACTTCTGCGACCTCTTTTCTCTTCATGGGCATGTAGATGACGTTTACCAAACCCCAATCACTCTTTGCATCTATTATCGTGAATTTCCTTTCACTGTGAATGAGCCATTCCTTCAGGTCATGTGCTGATCTCCTTGTTATGATCCTCACAAGGACAAATCCCAATGAGATCTTATTCTCTATTGTGATCCCTACATAATTCCCTATGGCAAATCCCAGGCCGTATGCGATATAGTTCATCGCATTTCCGAGATTTTGCATGATCTGTCCTATGGCAAGTAGCCAGATGATGACCTCGAAGAACCCCATCACAGGTGCCAGATATTTTAGCCCTTTTGAAATGAATATTATCCTTAGTGTTCCAATTGTAACATCTACTATCCTGGCAAGGCATATGAGAATTGGAATTATTATAAATGAGAATATTTCCAGGTCCATGCCGATTCAACCTTCTTTCTAATTAATGTAAAAAGGCTAAATTATATAATGATTTTTAAAAAAGAAAAAATGGGGCGGGTCAACCGCCCCGGTCCTTTAATCATCCCCTCAATAGGTTGGAGGTTGTTGGGGTGGTGGGAGCTGTGATTGGCCTGGCTGTGGCCCCAATCCACCTGTCCTAACATCTCCCGGGAGTCCCTGCTGTTGTCCAGGTGGAATCCCCTGATAAGTTCCAGGAGGGATGCCTCCAGGTGGGGGTATCTGTTGGGCTGCGTTATTCTTCCTCATTACAAGGAGCCCAGCTACAACGATCACGGCCACAAGGATGACACCGATCAACAATACGGCCACTATCAGGCCTGTTGATGTGCCTTCGTCATCACTCCCATTATCGACCGGTTTGTCTCCTCCCGTATCATCAGTTGTGTCATCGTCGGAATCCACAACAGGAGTGTAGATCTCGAAGACAGAAGTGGTCAATTCGTAGGTCAATTTCTCCCTGGACTTGTCGGTGACGAGGATCCTGATCTCGTACTCGGCTGATTCTATCTCAGATACGTCCCAGATGAAGGATGTTGTCTCCAGGTTCAATGCACCATCGATGGGTATCCATCCATCCGTTCCGGCAGGCCGGTAATAGAGCCCATATGTGACTCCTTTCCCTTCGGGGTCTTCGCCGTTCCAGGATATTGTGATCTGTCCGGTCTGGTTGGATTGAGGTTCTGGAACGTCTGTAAATTCCACCGTAGGGGGGTCGTTATTGTCCACTATGATCCCGGTATAGATGAAATCGGTTGTCTGGTTGTTATCCCCCGGCTGGCAGTCTGCCACCAGTACCTTGACATCGTATGTGCCGTCTGCCCAATCATTCACATCCAATGTATAGCCGTTCGTATTCTGTATTCCCTGTGCTCCTTCAACGGCCATCCAATCTCCCTCTGCGGTCTTGTAGTATATCCATACCTTCAGACCATCGCTTTCGAACGGGTCAGGATCAGAGGCTATCCATGAGAGGGTTGTGACCTTCTCAACTTTGCCAGTGGGTCCGATGACGTTGGTGGCTATTGGTGGGTCCGGGTTGTAAACTGTCACGAAAAGTGTGTCAGTATCGGAAACCAGGTCCCTTGAATCCTTGACGACTATCTTCAATGTGTAAATGCCGTCTCCCTCTGCCTGATCTGCGGTATTCCAGATAAAAGAACCCTCATCTGTACCGTAGGCATCATCCAATGCTTTCCAGTAGGTATCCCCCTCGAACATATAGGATATCTCAAATGTAAGATCCTCAGGGTCCTCCTCGTCGTATGAGTCCCAGATGACATCAACATCTCCGGTGACCGTGTCATCTTCATTGGGTGATGTGAACTCTACGGTTGGCTGGTCATTGTTGTAAATTTTAAAGATACCGGTCTCAACTTCGACGGAGTAGCCGTCCGTGTCCCTGATCCTTATCTTTACCCTGTAGTTATCGCCGTCCTCGAAATCCTCTGTGTTGAGGTTGAAATTTCCCGAATTGGACTGGTCGGGCCATTCCCTGAAGTATGTCGCTCCCCCGTCATTCGAGAGGTAGATGTCCGCTCTTAGACTGGCTTTATTATCCTCGCCCTCGTCATCTTGTGCGTTCCATTTTATCTGAGCTGGTCCTGATAGCTCCTTTCCTGTCGTGGGCTGGAATATCTCAAGTTCCGGTGGATCTGGGTTGTTGATATCGAACCTGAACTCGCTTGTGGCCTCATACTCATCGGTCATGTCGTCGGTGTCGGTGACCACTATCTTGAGCTTGTAGTTCTCCTCGTCATCCACTCTGGGGTCCATGGTGTTCCAATCATATGTCTCTACATCCATGAGGTCCTCAACAATGGGTGTCCAGGTGGAGACCGCGTTCGATTTGTAGAAGATATCGACAGAAAGACCAGTGTCATCCTCATCGTCTGACATGGTCCATGATATCTCGAACACACCTTTTACAGGTTCATCATTTATCACTTCCAACATCTCATACTCATTGAGACTTATCACAGGAGCATCCGGGTTGAGGACCGTAACGTCGATTATCGATTCGCCTATGTCATCCCAGTAGTCCTTAGCCCTGAGCATGATCTCATATTCGCCGTCTGGATAAACATAGTTGGCACCTGCTTTCATCGCTGTGTCCCACTTGAAATTGCCACCTGTCAGTGAGATGGAACCCCACTCAGTCGTTCCCTTCTCCCGAACATATACGGATTTGACTATGTGATCGTCGCTTGCATCGGGATCGGTGGCACTGAATGAGATATCGACTTCGCCGGAAAGGACGGAATCCTCGGCAGGAAGAATATCGGAAATAATAGGATCGCTTGAAGGAACGTTGAACACCCTCTGTGTCTGCATCGACTGGGCGATCCATCCGAGATATGCATCTGAATTCGATCCATGCCTTCTTGGATAAGCATCCTGTAGCAGGACTACATTACAATCCACAAGGGCGTTATCGAATGCGGCATCTTCGATGGTAACCGAGAAATCTATCCATGCGGATGTGCTTGAATGACCTGCCCTGGCTGTGATATTCAATGGCGATGAGCTGACACGTGCATTGATCTTACTTTTAATATTATTCTCAACCGCCGTGTTATTGGGGTCGCTCGATCCACCTACATTGGGATCGACTCCATCAACAACCCATGTCGGGATCCCGGTGCTTGATGAATAATAGGCTTTCCTGTTTGCACCCGCAGTATTTCCATATGTTCCTCCTGAACCATGGAATTCAATACCGATATACTTCTCGGGGAACCAGTCACTGTCATGGTCCATTCTGTCCATTGCTCCGATGATCGCTGTACAATAAGTGCACCAGGTCGCGGTGAAATCCTCAAGGAGTATTGCTTGATTATCACCTGTGACAACCTCATCACCTGAGAGGTTGACAAAGACTGCCTGATAAATTTCGGCATGGGTAAGGCTATCACTTCCCGTTCCTCCATTTGACTTCACCTGTTTCGTGTGCTTATCCTGGAAGAAGATGACAAATGAAATATCGTCCCAGTCGTTCGCTGTCAGGTTGGTATGTCCTGAATAATTCGGATCCGTGTCACTATAGAATGCTGGTTTGCTGAACGTCCAGTTGTAACTCTCAGTTAACTGATATAAGGGGTTGGCCCTGGAATCTTCGGCATCCACATTTTCGATGACGGGAGCCACCGATATTACGGCAAATGATGCCATGAGCATTATCGCAACCAGTGCCAGAGGTAGTAAGGTTTTCATTTTCATCGTATCACCCTAGAGCTAATCAAACCTCACGTAGTGAGGACTGGCGACCATTGATGGCCCGGATATATATTGATTTTCATGCTTCCCTAGATATAGTAGTACGTAACAGGAGAACCAGGGGGACGTGGAAAGAACTGAAATAATGTCATGATTACCCTTTTTTTATGGGATATATATCACAATCCTGTAGAATTCCTCAGTTATCTTATTATCGGGGGCCGTCTGTTCGCGATTAGAACACATCTGCTTTACATGTTAACACATTCCCATGATCAAGGCAAGACCAGGCGATGTTTGGTTGACCATACCTTATTATAGAAACATCATTTTCCCGGACCGACGGACTTCCTTTGACGGAGGTTATCTGCCCATGGATGACAAGGATTTCGAAGCACTTGGCTTCAAATGCGGATTGGAGATCCACCAGCAGCTCCTGACGGACCGTAAGTTATTTTGCCGGTGTCCCCCGGTTTACAGGAACGATCCGGCACATTACAGGATCATCAGACATATGAGACCCACACTATCGGAGATGGGGACATATGATGGAACGGCCCTTATGGAGTTCAAGACCCGTAAAAATATCACATACGAGTTTTTCAGGGATACCACCTGTTCATATGAGATCGACGACACGCCTCCCTTTGAGATGGACCAGAAGGCCCTTGAGATCTCAATGGTGATAGCAAGGTCCATGGATTGCGCCCTTGTGGATGAGGTCCATGTATCCAGGAAGCAGTACCTTGACGGGTCGATCCCTACGGGTTTCCAGAGGACCACTATAATCTCTCTTGGGGGATCCGTACCTTGGATGGATGGAAGAAGGATAGATATCAGGCAGATATCACTTGAAGAGGATGCATGCAGAGAGGTCTCTGACAAGGGACATGAGGTGGTCTTCAGGACCGATAGACTTTCAATTCCCCTTGTAGAGGTTGTTACAGAGCCGGATGCAAGAAATCCGACTGAAGCCGGAAAAATGGCGGAGATCCTCGGCTGGGTGATGAGATCCACCAAACTAGTCAGAAGAGGTCCCGGAGCAACCAGACAGGATGTGAACGTATCTGTTGAGGGAGGAACAAGGGTCGAGATCAAAGGAGTCCCCTTTCTCGAATGGATACCTCCGATAACCGCCGGGGAAGCTATCAGACAGTATAACCTGTTGAAGATCAAAGCACTCCTTGAGGAAAGGGACCTCGATCCCGATCCCATGAGGATCGATGATATTACCTCGTTTAAGTCTGTGGACGTGACCGATGTCTTTTCCGGGCGTACCCTTGAGATAATGGACGATTGGTTCAACGGCCCTATTGTCAATGGAAAGGGATTGGATGTAAAAGCGGTCCTTATACCCGGTTTCAAGGAGATATTCTCCCATCCGACCCACGGAGACCAGACATTCTCCGACGAGGTATCCGGAAGACTCCGGGTGATATCCTGTCTGGATAGAATGCCCAATCTCCATACCTCCGATGATGTTCCTTTTGGTGGTATCACAGCTCAGGATATGGAACGCATCGGTGATCTGTTGGAAGCAGGAGAGAATGATGCTTTCGTTCTTGTTTGGGGGCCAAAAGCCGATACCCTTTCAGGTGTCATGGAGGTCCATAATAGGTCCCGGGAAGCATTCGATGGAGTTCCCAATGAGACCCGTCAGGTCATTACACCTGACATTACAACCTTCGAGAGGATCCTGCCCGGTCCAGATCGAATGTATCCCGATACCGACAGTCCTCCGATCGTCGTGACAAAGGAAATATTGGACAATGTGAATTCAATGGTGTCCACTCCATGGTGGGTCCATAAAAAGTCCCTTTTGGATGCCGGGGTTCCCGAGCAGGTTGCACATAGATTGGTGGCATCTCCATGGCTCCATATACATGAGTCAGCCGTTATGAAAGGGGCGGACCTGAAATTTTCGGCCATATTCACGATGGAAGGGCTCAAACATCTCAATAGAAAGGGTCTGGACATCAACTCCATGGACCCTGAGATCATTGCAGAGGTCATAGCAATGCCTGCAAAGGGTTTGCTCTCTGTGAATGCCATTCCGAAGGTTCTCTGGGTCATTGCATCTTCCGGAAAAGGTACTTTGGATTTGATCAATGATCTGGGTCTTCAACCTTTGAAAGGAAAGGATCTTAATGATGCTGTGGAAGACCTGATCAATGATAATATTGAACTGAAAGATGATTTCGTCAAAGGCAGGATCGGTCCATTGATGGGAATCGTAATGGATAGCATCGGGGACAGGGCAGATGGCTCGGTGGTCTTTGAGATCATCCAGAGCTTGTCCTGAATCAGTTGACAATACCTTTAATTATGCATACTCACCATTGCGCATCGAGGGATGCCAATGTCCAACGAGATCAACCTGGGTCGGCTTTTCTATTCATCAATCGAGGATGTCCTTGGTGGAGAGGACCTGGTAATGGAAGTTGCCAGGGACATGATCAAGGACGAGATAAAGGCAAAGTTCAAGAGAACTCTAGATGAGAATCCTGAGTTAAAAACGGAACTCAAGAATGCTCTCTCACAGTATTATGAAGCAAAGCTTGAACAGACCATTGCTGCAATGAAGATAGCAAAAGCATCTGTCCATCTTGGTCTGAAGACCGTTCCAAAGGAGCTTCAGGACGAGGTTTCTGAAGAAGTAGAGAAAGAGATCAGCAGGATCATAGACGATACTCTATAGTCGTTTGCGTATAGGTAGGTGTATTCCAGATGAAAGCTGTTGTTCTGGCCGCAGGAGAGGGAAGGAGACTTAGACCACTTACAGGTAAAAGAGGCAAGGGAATGCTTCCGGTAGGAAATAGACCAGTTATATCCTATGTTATGGAAGCCCTGGCAGATTGCAATATTAGGGAGATCGTTGTGGTCGTCGGATACCAGAAAGAAAGGGTAATGAACCTTCTTGGAGACGGAAAGGACCTGGGTATCAAAATTGAATATGCACCACAAAAGTTCCAGTTAGGAACAGCCCATGCTCTTTTTCAGGCAAAGGAAAAACTTGAAGGACAGTTCTTGGTCGTTCCCGGGGACTCCCTTGTCGATTCCGAGGCTTTGAAGACACTCTCCCAGGTTCCCGAGGGTGAGTGGGGAATGCTTGTAACGAGAACTTCGAACTCTTCCAAATACGGTGTTGTTGAGGTATCAGGAAACAGGTTGGATTATATCAGGGAAAGACCCAAGATAACAGAGGATATCATCTCCAGTGGAGCACCGTCGGCTTTTGCATTGGCACTCTGGGAATATCAAGACCCAACAAGTTCAGCTCTAATTAACACAGGAACCTACCTTATGGACACGTCGGTGTTCGAGAGACTGGAATCGATGGAGGTAGGTCAGCCGATGACCCTTACTTCTTGTTTATCCGATGAAGCGAAGAAGAGACCAATAAGGATCATCCAGACCGAGAAATGGTTGGATGCTGTCTACCCATGGGACCTCCTGGTCCTTAATGAACATGTTCTGTCTCGGTCACCCAAGTCCATCTCTGGAACCATCGAGGAAGGAGTTGTGATCAAAGGTAATGTGAGGATAGGACCGAATGCGAGGATCAGGGCCAATACCATATTGGAAGGACCAGCGGTTATTGGTGAAGGTTCAACTATTGGACCCTGCGCCTATGTTGGAGCGAACACCTCTGTGGGAGAGAATTGTTACATAGGACCGTTTTCTGTTCTCAAAGGTTCATTGATCATGGACGATGTGGTCATTGGAGCCCATTCTTCCATTTATCAGTCGGTAATTGCACAGGGATGTGCAATAGGTGATTTTTTTGGTGTCGAACAGGGAGGATACAAGATCAGGGTTGAACGGTATACCAGCTCCAAGACCTTGGGTGCCGTGGTAGGTGAGGACTGTGATATCTCCCATCATGTCTCATTGTCTCCGGGAGTGATCCTTGGCAATGGTTGCAAAGTGGGACCCATGAGGGCTTTGAAGGAAAATCTTCCTGATGGGACCCATGCGGTGTGAGGTGTTTCCATGTGCGGCATCGTTGGATATATCGGAAACCAGGAGGCGACCAGCGTATTGCTAGATTCATTGAAGAAGCTGGAATACAGGGGTTACGATTCCTCTGGTGTGGCCATATTGGTCAATGGTCCAGAGGGAATGGACCTTAAAGTGACCAAAAGTAAAGGGTATATCGCAGAACTTGAGGAAAAGATCGAAAGGACGGATTCCAGGATCGGGATCTCTCACACCAGATGGGCCACACATGGTGTTCCCAATGAGAACAATGCCCATCCACACGTGAACGGATCTTCCTCGATCGCCGTGGTCCATAATGGGATCATCGACAATTTCATGTCATTGAAGGATGAACTTGGAGATAAGGGGCATTCGTTTACAACGGAGACCGATTCCGAGGTCATACCACATCTATTAGAGGATGAATATGAAAAGAACGGTGGGGACCTTTTGGAGGCCTTGAGATCCTCTGTTAAAAGATTGAAGGGATCCTATGCCATCCTTGCCATCCATAAGGACCATCCTGATATCCTGGTCTCAGCAAGAGAAAAAAGCCCCATGGTCTTAGGAAAAGGTGTTCACGAATCCTTTGTCGCCTCCGATGTCACTGCTCTTCTCAAATACACCAACAGGTTCCTTTACATGGAGGACGGGGAGATAGCCCGAATATCAAAGGACTCCATTGAGGTTCAGAAGCTTGATGGTGCTAAAGTGGACCGGGAATGGATCCGAGTTGATTGGTCCCTTGAAGATGCGGAGAAGGGTGGATTCAAACACTATATGATCAAGGAGATTTTCGAACAACCGAGAGCCCTTCACCAATCCCTCTCAGGATGGAGGTCGGATGAGGTAAATATTCCCCGTGATCTGGTCCAGACCCGTATGGTCAGGCTGATAGCTTGCGGGACCTCTTATCATGCTGGCATGGTAGGTAAATACCTCTTCGAGAAGTTCACGGGTCTTCCTACGATCGTTTCTATGGCCTCCGAATACAGGTTTGCGAATATTACCAAGGATAATTCCTTGATGATGTTCATTACCCAGAGCGGAGAGACCTTGGATACCATAATGGCAGCCAGGGAAGCCCATGCACGCGGGTTAAGGACCATTGCAATTACCAATGTAGTGGGGTCTACCATCACCCGTGAGACAGATATCACTCTCTATCTTCGTTCCGGACCTGAGATCGGTGTTGCGGCCTCCAAGACATTCACTTCCCAATTGATGATGATGTATCTCTTCTCATCATATATGGGATTCAGTATGGGGACAATCCAGAGGGAGGAGTTCAAGGATGTGGAGAACAACCTCCGGGATATTATCAGGGCTGTTGAAGGCATATTGAACAATAAGGAAATAATAAAAGAGCAGGCTGACTGGTTCAGGCAATTTGAAAATGCGTTCTTCCTCGGAAGGTATATTAATTACCCTACAGCACTTGAAGGGGCCCTTAAAATGAAGGAGATATCCTATATCCATTGCGAGGGTTATCCTGCCGGGGAACTAAAACACGGCCCATTGGCACTTCTCACCGAAAAGACTCCGGTAGTGGCGATAGTGGCAAATGATCATACATATGATAAGATGCTCGGTAATATTGGCGAGTGCTCCGCAAGGGGTTCTCCGGTTCTTGCCATTGTTCCTGAGGGGGACACAGAGGTGAATAAATACACAGACAGGATCCTCTACTACCCAGACCCCGGAGCTTCCTATTCGCCAATACCGGTTTCAGTATTACTTCAACTTCTTGCATACTATACGGCTGATATGAGGGGTTGTTCAATAGATAAACCCAGGAACCTGGCGAAATCCGTTACCGTGGAATGAGGACAAAGTTGAATTAGGAACTAAACGATCAAGGTTCGGGAAAGCAGAATGAGAAGGTCCTTAACTTTTCCGATAAAGGTCCTGGTGTCAGTGTTCTTTAGTGTAGCATGCCTCACGGGTGCCTTTTCATCCCCATCGGCCATTTCAGGTGATATCAACCTTGAGAACCAATGGCCCATAGCTCCGCTTAAGGATGAGGAAACGATCCTTCAGGTCCAAGGCGCCTTTATCCTTACAGAGAGGAGTGGTCTTGACCTGATCTCACCTGTTACAGCAACCGTATCGGTGAGTTCAGGACAATGGGATGCGGTTCCCAGAGTGTCAACATACAGTGATGTAACCCCCAATGAATGGATCAACTTCATAATCGATATCACGATCCCAACCGAGGCAAGAACGGGGGAGAACTCTCCCTATACTGTGACAGTAAGTTTCGAAGGGCAGGTCAGTAATGATGAAGTTACCGCAGGTTTTGTCGTCAGTATCATCAGTGTCACAGGCGATGATGATCCAGTTGATGACGATACAAAACCATCTGACGGCAATGAAGATCAGGAGAACAATGGATTTCCCATATGGCCGGTCTTCCTGCTTGGGTTGATAGCAATACTTGTTATCGCAGGTATATGGGCCTACAGGAATGTTGAGATAGTAAGGGAAACCGATGGAAGGAGACGGGTCTATCTTCGGGAGAAGGATACTGGAAGGATAATCGGAAAGGACAGGTAGAGAGGACTTTAGTTACTATTCCATTAATTCCCATGGGAGGAAGGATGTTGGAACCCATGAATAGTTCGAGAAGGGTGGCCGTCATCTTCAATCCTAATGCCGGAGCTGGTCGTTTCAAATTCAATGAGGAATCACTCCTGAAGAAGATGACCACTCTTTCCAGGAGATCCAATGTTCATCTTGATATTGAAACTACAAGAACAACATGCAAAGGGGATTGCTTAGAGATGACGAAGGATGCTATTTCCGATGGTTGTGATGTTATCGCCGTTGCAGGTGGTGATGGCACGATCATGGAAGCAGTGAACTCTATCGTGGGGACCAGAGCATCCTTAGGTATCATTCCCATTGGATCTGGGAATGATACGATAGTCTCAATAGCAGGTCATAAGGATATGTCCCGCTGCTTGCAGGATATTATAAACTCACGACCTGAACCCTTGGACCTGGGTTCAATGAATGGGACATATTTCCTTAATGTTTTAGGCATTGGCCTGGATGCGGAGGTGAACCATATGGTTGCAAAGCGAAGGGACCTGGTCACAAAGATCGGACCTGCTTTGACCTATACCTTTGCCGCAGTTAAGGTCCTTTTCAACTTCAAACCTCATTTGATCACACTATCAGTTGATGGGGGTCCACCTGTAAACCATTCAATAAGTCTATGCACCATCGGGAATGGCACCACCTGCGGAGGCGGATATCGCCTGACTCCAAGGGCCGTTATGAACGATGGACGGCTCGATCTTTCAATATCTGGTTTCATAGGGAAGATACCCTCTCTCCTGAACATCAGGAACGCATATTCCGGGAAGCATATTCTCAGGAAGGAGAATAAATATAGACAATTCAAAAGGGTAGAGATATCGGGGAATTCAATGGTTTTACCATATCACATGGATGGGGAACCCGGATCCGTAACCAAGATGATAATCGATGTGGTTCCTGGGGGCATATCATGTGTCCATCCGCATACTCCCTCTCATTTGACATAGGACCTGGAAACATCCTCAAGAATGTCCATTCCTTTGTCTATCTGTTCCCTTGAACTCACGAAGGAGAACCTCATGTGATTTTCACCACTCGGACCGAATGTGGACCCTGGTGAACAGATCAGACCCTTTCTGGCAAGCTCCATTGCGAAATCTGTTGAGAGGACCCTTTTCCCATCATTATAGAGTTCGAATGCAGGGAACGAATAAAAGGTCCCCCTTGGTATAATTGCCTGGAATCCCCCTATAGAATTCAATCTCTTTGTTATGAGGTCCCTTCTTTCCTGGAACTCTGAAACCATATTTTCAACGAACCCATTGGATCCTCTTAAGGCTGCGAGTGCCCCGTATTGCATCGGTGTTGAGGGACAAGCTACCATGTGATAATGTGCAAGTTTCAACTTGGCGATCATCTCTTTGGATGCTGCCATGTACCCCATTCTCCAGCCGGTCATTGCAAAGATCTTGGAGAAAGAATTGACCATAACAGATTTTTCGTAAACACCTAAGAACGAGTGGTGGACAGAACCGCTATAGACCATTGTATCGTAAACCTCATCAGAGATGATCACCAGGTTCTTGTCCCTGGCGAGGTCCACAATATCGTCCCGATCCTGTCTTGTCAGCATTCCACCTGTGGGATTGGAGGGGGAATTCACGATCAGAACACCTGTCTTCTCATCCACTGATCTCTCCATCTCTTCCAGATCCGGCCTGAATTCATTTTGGATACTCAGGGGATATTCATAGAAGGAGGCCCCCATCATTCTGGTGTGCGGTCGGTAGAGGACAAAACCAGGATCTGGTAGAAGGACCTTGGAACATCTCTCTATAAATGTCAATGCACAGGAGAAAAGGGCTTCGGAACCTGAGCTGGTGACCACTATGTTATCAGCATGTATGTCCTTCCAATAGATCCTCAGTCTATCGGCTATAGCCTCTCTCAAGGGTGTTATCCCAGTCGTTGGACCGTATTTGTTGAACCCCATCCTCATTGCCTCACCTACGGCCTCTACAGCTTCAGGTGGGGGTTGGAAATCGGGTTCGCCAAGACCAAGATTGATGGAATCCTCTCTGGAGAGTTCGAACATCTTCCTGAGCCCTGAAAGCTCTATTCCTTCCATTCTTTGGGAGAACATGGGTGCACCAATCCCTTATGGTTGAAGGATATTATAATCTATCCTGGTACATCCATCCCTGTTTTCTCATTAATTTTACAATGTAGCCGCAACATTAAATAACGATCCGAGTCCATAAACCGGCAATCTTTATATATAGAAGGGGCCTTCCATGGTAGGTCCCACTCAATCTGGTGTATCCAAATGTATCCCCGAATAGCCCTCTACCACGACAGTGCCAGCGGAGAGAGGTATGAGGAAAAGGCATTCAAGAAAACAGGGGTCAAGTATGAGAAGATAGGCCCGAAGGATATGGTCAAGGATATACTGGATCGGTATGATGTTCTCTTCCTTCCCGGAGCTTTTCCTTTGAAGACACATAATAAAGGCGGTTTTTTATCATTCCTTTCTTTCCTCAGAAGGCTTGCATTGAACTACAGGGGTACTCTCCTGGACTATATCAAGGGAGGTGGAGGTCTTGTCGCCGTTTGTGCATCCGTTGCTGTAATGGGCAACAGGATGGCCATTCCCCTTCCGATAAAACCTTACTTCATCGGATCTCCACCACTGGGTGTATTTGATTTCCATTCAAAGTATGGTCAAAAGACAGGCGTCGTTGATCTTGAACCCATGGAATACAGGAAGAGCCCGGAGGCACGGAGGATAGTTAATGATGTATTGGGTGATTACAGCGAGGATCAGTTCTCTTCCCTATATTTCAGGGGACCTGCTGTAACATATGATAAAAAACTGGATATTATCCACCCCTCAATCAATGCTGAGGATGGTCCCAAAGAGGTTGTGGTGGCCCGATATGCGGATGAGGATCCACTTCTAAAGGATAAGGGAGCCATCGTTTACAAGGAATATGGTAACGGAAAGTCCATATCCTGTTCTGTCCATCCTGAATTCTCCACCTGGGACCTCTTCGATTCTATGATCGATGTGGTTGCAAGGAATTAGGAGATCGATAATATGGTCTTTGACATGGAAGGAGAGTTCTACAAGCTTGCTAAAAGGATTCTTTCCTCACCAAAGAACCTTTTCAAGATGGCAGCCCTCTCTCCCAAGACAGGCAGGGTCACCTTGATGGGTGCCGATAACTTTGTTGTGGTTACCTCGTCCGTCCTTAGAAGTTTAACTCGATCAACTGAGAAGAAGGCATACCAGACCGGAAAGAGATGCGGTAAGGAGATGCTTGGAACCCTTGTAAAGGAATTCGATGAGGAGGTTGCTGACCTTGAACCCAAGAAGATGTTCGACCTTGGTCTTCCTCTCTGCTCGAGTACCGGTTGGGGCAAGTTCGAACTTCTTTCACTTAACGTAAAAAGATCATCGATATCGATCAAAGCCGAGGATACCATTGAACTCAATTATCCAAGGGCAGACCACAATATGCTGACCTGCGGTTTGCTTGCAGGCATATCCAGCATCTGCCTTCGCAAGGATATCGATGGAATCGTCAAGGAGACATCAGACAACCATGTCGTCTTCATCTTCAATATGCAATAACGTTGTTACAAATACAAAAACATTAAACAATATCTCCACCTTGACTTTTACTTGATGCCAGAAGGGATCGCCATACGTAGAGTGGAAGGGAAGGATATCTCCAGGATAAAGACGATCGCAGATAGCAGATTAAGAGAGGAATACTCAGTTGATCTTTTCAATTTCTTCTTTGAGAAGCATCCCGAATGTTTCCTTGTGGCGAATGCTGGGAATGAGATCATCGGTTTCATCGTGGGTGTGCCTCTTGACAATACCACATTGAGGATAATGATGCTCGCAGTTACATTTGAGTATAACATGAAGGGCATCGGTTCCTCCCTCCTGAATGACAGCCTAAATTATGCAAAGAGCAGGATGATGACATCTATTGTTCTCGAGGTGGGAACAGAGAATTCCGATGCCTTGGATTTCTACAGCAAGAGAGGTTTCAAAGTAACTGGACTACTGCCTAAGTATTACAAGGACAAGAGTGACGCATTTGTAATGAAGCGATATATTGTCATGTAGCCTCATTATTGGTGACAAAGGTCCTATCTCTCTTCCTCCCCTTAATCTTGTAGTAGTATAACGGGTTGTTCATCCATTCCTTCTCGCAAAGATGGTCAGGATTGAAGCATATTCCACCGCTTTTCATGGTATCGCAGTTGGGTGCCCTGTATGATGTCGTTGAGGAGGTTCCAGTAATATGTTCTACCTGGTATTTTACCAGGTCCTCCTTGAAGTCAGGAGCTGTTGTGAAGACCCGGAAGATATCTTCTTGTGACATCCCTATGGCATTTAGGAACGTCACCAATGCGAACCTTGCATGATGGGGAAGATTCTCTCCTGCCTGGGACATGCCAAGGATCTGTCTCATACAAGGTGGGAGTCTTGTTATGCTCATCCTTCCTAGATCCGTGGGAGAATATCTCTTCTTCCTGCTTTTGACCTTCTCATTCAATGATTCTATCCTCACTTTCAAGGTGGCTTCATTCGGCACAGGTGGTTTATCACTTAGTCCCTCCTCAACCCTTTCCCTTATCCTTTCCTGTATCAATCGAACATATGCTTCTCTTTCGACACCCACAAGACCTGAGATCATTCTCCGGTTGACAAGGTCCCAGGTTGGTCCCGTAATATTCCTTCTGGAATAGAGGAAATCAGTGAACCTTATCCAGATGGTCCCAGTTTCAGTTATGTTCTTCTCTTTATGGAGTTTCAATCTAACGTTTTGAAATCTCCTACCCACCCCTCCATCAACTGATAGTCCTGATGGCGATGGTTGCTGTGGAAGTCCAAGCTCTTCCCCTATCGATCTGATAACCCCTATGTCCTCCTTTTGAAGGTAGGACCTGGCCCTTTCACCTTCATGGTGAGAGAACCATTTTATCAGATGCCTGTCACCAACTGCAGCAACCAGGAACCTGGCAACAGGATAGGAGAGAAGGTCAGATTCCACTTCCCCAATCCCTCTCCTCAACTCGGTATTGATCTCCCTGCCCTCAACAGCCTCCTCTATCCTGGTAACAGCTCTGTCTAAGACATTTGAGTTATCCGGAGAAAGCATCTGCTGAAGTGTAAGGGCCATATTCCTGACCCTTTTCCTCGAAACCTCGAGGAAGGGATATCTCGATATCTGGTTCTGGTCCAATTCAACCATTTCAAACCCTAGAAGTAGTTAACGGCCCCAACTGTGAAACCGCAGTTACCGCAGTAGATCAGCTGATACCCGGTCATATCCTTCAGCCTAGCATGGACACTTAGATTCGATTGGCAGGCGGGACATTGGGGATTGTTCTGGTCCATAGGACCATTACTGCAATAGAGTAGAAAAGGCAGGTCCCGGGAGGTATCCGAAAATATCCATGGTAACAGTTATCATTGGGCCCCTCATTACCAGAAAGTTGGTGAGAAGATGACTGATGTTCTTGAAAGGTTCTTGAGATATGTCAAAGTATGGACCACCTCCGAGGAAGGTGTGGAGGATAGATATCCCTCGACAGAGAGGCAAAAGGACCTGCTTTCCCTCCTTATGGAAGAAATGAGAGGTATGGGAGTCGAGGATGCTGAGATGGACGATTACGGTTATGTTATGGGAACTCTTGGATCGAACCTGCCAAAGGGTGCCGAAGCTCCAACATTGGGCCTGATAGCACATGTTGATACATCTCCGGATGTTTCGGGTAAGAATGTAGATCCCATTCTTCATGAACATTACGATGGATCCGATATAGTTCTTCCTGGAGATGAGAATGTGGTCATCAAGGTCATCGAGAATCCACATCTCCTTGAAAATATTAAGGGAACGATAATAACATCTGATGGGACAACCCTTCTTGGAGCTGATGATAAGGCCGGAGTTGCCGAGATAATGGCGGCCATCAGGGTCCTTTTGGATGATCCATCCATTCCACATGGAAGGATACGGATCGGTTTCACTCCCGATGAGGAAGTGGGCAATGGGACGAAGTATTTCGATGTGGGGAAATTCGGTGCCGATATCGCATACACCATGGATGGAGGGGTGATAGGTGAGGTGGAGGATGAGACATTCAACGCAATGGCAGCCACTTTTTCAATTAGAGGAATGAACGTCCACCCGGGATATGCCAAGGATAAGATGGTTAATGCTGTAAGGATCATTACCGAGATAGCAGACATGATACCTGCCACAATTTCACCGGAAATGACCGAAGGGTCTGTTGGGTACCTGCATCCTCACCAGATCGAGGGGAATGTAGAGGAAGCGAAACTCAAGGTCCTTATCCGTGATTTCACAATGGAGGGGATGGGAGAGAAGGTCAATATCCTTGAGAATATTGCTGAACTTCAGAGGGCGAAGTATCCCAATGCGGATATTGACCTGGATATCAAAGAATCCTATCGGAACATGAAGTTCAAGCTTGACGAGGAGCCACGAGCAGTTAGTTATGCATTGGAAGCGGTAAAAAAAGCGGGGATTGTACCTGTTCAGAAAAAGATCAGGGGGGGAACCGATGGTGCAATGCTTTCATATAAAGGGCTTCCTACACCCAATATATTCGCCGGTGGAATGAACTTCCATTCCAAGACCGAATACATACCACTTGAGTCCATGGAGGCAGCTGTAAGAACCATCATCGAACTGGTGAAGATATTCTCAGAAAAATGATAATATGAACCTCCGTCCTCGCAAGTGAGGCAAAGTTTAAATATGAACCTCTGGGATTTTATCTCTCATGAGCCGCTTTCCAGCCATAGTTTTGATCATGACCTTGATATCGGGGGCCCTCTTCTTTTCAACGGTGGATCCCGACTCTGCTGATCCCGTTCGAAATGGAGGAGTCGATCTTACCGCAACGGTCAACCTGCCCATGAAAGGTGGATCCTATCAAACCGAACTCGGTCTATCAGTCAACATTACAGTTTTCAACATAGGGAACATGACAACCAACAAGACTGGAAGGGCTTCACTTGTGATCAGGGACAACCATACAGGCGAGGTAGCTCATTCAGCTATGAGTCAAACTTTCACAGATCTTGAAGCGGGTCATAAGATCAATATTACTTTCCAGAACTGGACCAATCCTTATGCTGGAGAGTTCTTATTGAACGTTTCCATACTCTACACCGGTGATATCAATTTGACAAATAATTATATCGAATCCAATTTCACAATGTGGACCAAGAATTGGCCTTTTCCCCCCAAGTTCGATTCCTGGAATGTTGAACCAAAAAAAGGGAACACAACAACCATATTCAAATATCAGGTCGAATACAATTACAATAAACCTCCTCAGGAAGTTAGGGTTGAGATAGATGGTATCAATCATACAATGATAGAATCAGATCCGACAGATAAGATATACCAGGACGGGAAGTCTTACGAATACAAAACGAAACTGCCTATGGGAAATCACAGATACCGGATATTTTCCCTGGTCCAGGATTGGAACGATCTGAAGACCGACAACATATCCTTCCCATGGGTCAATATATCTCTCAAGAACCAGCAGGTAACTCCCATGAAAGGATACGTTACTACCCCTTTCAGGTTCTCGGTTGAATACGGATCCACCAACAGTCTTCCACCCGATGAGATTTTCGTATTGGCAAATGGAAAGAGGTTCGATCTGAAACTGAAAAGCCCGACACCGATCTATCTGAGAGGTGATGTCAGGTACGAGGCCACAGTAAAGGGGATAGATATACTTCCATCTCCCCTTGAGTATACATTTAATGTGATCACCGGTCCGGATGAGTATGTTATTGGACCATTCCAGATGGAGGGCCCTTCATCCAACAAATTCACCGTTTCCGGGATCGTTACAGACCTTGAGATGTCACCCCTTGAGGGGGTCAAGGTTAAAATCGAACCTGGTGTGGAGGTGGAAACCAATGAATTGGGCCAATATTCGATAGAGACGTATGAGGGCCCATCCTTCACAATAGAATATTCCCTTGAAGGTTTTGAAGAGGAACAGTACACTCTGAACTTCTTTGAGGACAGGAGGTTGGATATCGACCTTGCACCTCTTCCTGTGGGGGCTTCCCTGTTCGGATATGTTTTCATGGGTGTGAAAGGCTCCCTCGTTCCTGTTGAGGGAGTCCTTTTAAACCTATCTAATCCCGGATATTCAAATGAGACGTTATCGGATGTTAGTGGATATTACATAATCGAGGATGTTCCACAGGGAACCGGATATTTATTGACCGCCTTTGAGGAGAGGTTCGATCTTTTCAGCACTCATTTGGACATCGATGACGGGACCCTTCTCGCATTCAATATCACTCTTGTTGAGAGGGACATGGGTGTTTCCTTCGATCCAGAACCTGGAACAGGAAGGATCCAGGTCACCAAAGGTTTCTTGGTATCTTTCCCGATGGAACCCGATATCTCAACCCTGAATATCTCGTTATCGAACAGGACATCGGGGATCCCTATTAAGATCGAGCATGAGACCAACGAGACAACAGTGTTCGTGGGGCCAGATGAGCCCCTCAAGTTCAATGAGGTCCTTTCATTGATAGTAAAAGCAGGAGTTCAATCAAAGGCAGGCAAGTTGATGGTCTGGAGGGATATCAGATCGGAATATATCACGGTCATTCAGGATCGATTCGAAGCACCGGTCACGTCACCCTTCCAGGACCAGACATCCGTCCCACTCGACTCCAAGATCTCATTGACATGGGGTATCGGATTGAACATGTCCACATTTTCATACAAGTTGATCGACCTGGATGATCTGGTCGAGGTCGATACCGATCTGGCTCATACATCTTCTGTGAACTGGAGCGATTCAGGTAGAACCAATACATGGATAACCTTGCAACCTTCCAACCTATCTTACGATACACGTTATTCCCTCGAGATCAGCGGTGGACTTTCCGATATCTACGGTTCTGTCCTTTTCACATCCACCTATATCCTTGAGTTCATGACCGAAAGGGAGCCAGACACTGATGGCGACGGTATTGTTGATTCAGAGGATGCATTCCCTGATGATATCAATGAGTGGTCAGATAGGGATGACGATGGCGTCGGTGATAATTCAGATGCTTTCCCAGATGATCCGAACGAATGGATCGATACCGATGGAGATGGCAAAGGTGACAATGCGGACTCTGATGATGACAATGACGGGATGCCCGATGAATGGGAGTTGAAATATGGTCTGGATCCCCTTGATCCAACGGATGCCTTCGCTGATAAAGATGGTGACGAAGCAACCAACCTGGAAGAATATCTTGCGGATAAGGACCCGACCGATAAAGGCTCCAAACCAGATAATGGGGACAACCAAATCCCTTCATGGGTCCTGATCGTTGGAATTGTGATTCTCATAATGGTGGCATTAGCTGCTGTTATCCTGGTATTAAGGGCAAGGGATTCCGGGAGAAAAGGTCCCTCATTCGAGGAATGATCGATCGTCAAAACAGGTATTACCTTCCAGCACTTGTACGGATAACCTTATAAGTAGTGTTATTCCGATAAGGTCATGTGCAGCGGAAACTGATGATACTGGCACTGATGGCGGTCTTGGTTTTTCCATTCCAAACCCATATTCCATCCGGGGTGGGTATTGTTATGCCCGAACAGGAAATGGGTGATGGCAGGGCTGTGGAAAAATGGACTGTACTATCATACATGAACGGCGAGGGAGACCTGGAGAAGTTCATTACCGGTGATCTTAATGAGATGGAGCAAATAGGTTCCTCCGATTCTGTCGATATTGTCGTACAGATAGACCTTGGAGATGGAGGGAATCCCCCCCGCAATCAGGATCCTTTCGAAACCTGGACCGAAACCAGGAGGTACCACGTGGAATACCATCCTGAGGATGGGATCGGCTCCACTCGTCTGGATGGTGTTGGGTCCCTACCGGTAATGGGAGAGGTGGACATGGATGACCCTGAGTCCCTAAGAGATTTCCTTGAATGGGGTTTATCTGCCTACCCGGCAGACCATTATATGATTGCGATAGAGGGACACGGCGGAGGTCCTGCAGACGGTCTAATGGAAGATCCGAGCTCTTCGGGGTCGGATAAGAAGATGTATGTTTATGAGATGGGTGCTGCCATCAGGAATGCTATTGACAACACTATCGGAGTGCCAGTTGATATAATCTCATTCGATATCTGCTGGATGGGCATGGCGGAAGCTGCGGCCGAGATCATGGACCATTCCCGCTATATGGTGGGTTCCTTTGATGAGATCCCCGGAGCTGGATGGCCATATGACAGATGCTTGAAGAGGATCTTGAACGACACCTCATTAACTCTGAAACAGAGGCTGAAGGGAGTTGTCGAAGAATTCATGGACTATTATGATCCCAGTGGTGGGAATTCCTATATGTCCCTTGCAGCTATCGATCTAATGGAGTTCAGGGAAAGGCTTCTTCCTGCTATTGCCGATCTGGGTGAAGAGCTTTTCTTCTCGGATCCGCAGTATAATGAGATATATAATTCATTGATGCCTCTGATCGATAATCCGCGGAAAAAGGATGATAATGAATGGGATCGGTATATCGATCTCTATCAGTTCGCCGAACTACTATCCATGGACCAGAGGGTGCCCCTTAGGGTCAGGGAAGCTGCGGCCGGGGTGATAAGCTCAGAGGATCAGGTATTGATATATTCTGATGGTGGATCGGATCATCCGTCATCTTCAAGACTTTTTGGTATTTTCTACCCAACGATAAGGAACCAGCAGAATGAATATTCCCCTCTGGTCCTTTCAGATCTTTCTGCATGGGATGAACTGGCGGCTCTCAGGGTCGAGGAACTTGCCATCGAGGCCTCAGGTGTGAACTGGACGGATCCCAATCCAGGGTCCATCCGGTTTGAACTCAGGACAATCACCCCTTCTCTTGTGAACAAGGTTGAGCTGCAGACCATTTTAAATGGTATTCAACAGAATGAATCCATTATCGGGACCGGTGGTATGTATGCCAAAACACTTGATGTCAGCGGCTTTGGATCTATTCAATATCGTTATTTGGTAACCGGGAAATATGGAAATGTAATAGAATATCCTCCCGATGGGTTCTCGGAGGCCCGGTTCGAAAGAGAAAGCGAACCACCCGAGATCTGGCATCATGTCACACAATCCATCAGCCTTTCATCTTCAGATCCCGGTCTGACCGTCTTCATCAGGGACGAAACAGGTCTCGATACTGAAATCCCCGCGAGAATCCCACGTATCGAATATCGGGAAACCGGAACGGAATCATGGTTTTCGGTTCCACTGGCTGAGATGGGATATGATAGGTTCAGGGGATGGGTCGAATACATGGTTATCCCGACAGGGATCCCCTCGAGAACAGAACTCGAGTATCATTTCCTTGCATCGGATGTGTACGGAAACCAGGCCAGGTTCCCTGATGAAGGAGAGGCCAGTACCACCATGGCAGAGGGTAAACGGTTCTATCTGGACGGATATCGCTCCAGTCTTCAGGAGCATAATCTCCTTGTGGAGAGGTTTACGGCCATGGGTATGTCTCTAACAACCGGTCTTGGGAGTAACATCCCTGATCTCTCCGGATACAAGGGGTATATCTTGATCCAACCCCAAGAGCCATTGGATGGTTCAGATGCCTCACGAATTCTGGCTTTTCATCAGGGTGGTGGAGAACTGATGATAGTCCTTGATCCCAACGATGGGGATCAGATCGTCAATGCAAGGTGGATCATGGAGGAAATTGGTCTGGAAGTGACTACAGAGGGTTATGTTAACGGGTTCTATCCATCCTCACCATCATCCGACCTCGGTGATGATCTTCCCTCCATCGCCGGTACCTCCCAGGGATCATTGATCGCCGGCGAGGGGATGAACATCGTATTTTACACATCTCCGCCCGGTTCCGCTCTTCTGACCGGATGGTATGGCATGGGAAAATCGGTTATCTCGATACCTTCGATCCTTGATGACCAGGTAATGGAATTGGCTTCCAACAGACTGCTTTCTGAATTGCTGATCACTTTCCTTCAAGAGAACAATCCACCTGAAATATCCCATTCTGTCGAACCACAGGGTGTGCTTGTTCCTGATCAGGTGTTTGAACTGGACCTTTCGGGGTCGTTCGACAGGGATGGGATAATCGAATCCTATTCCGTGACCTTCTCCGACAACACCCATATGGAAGGCCTTGATCCTGTCTTCAGTCACTCATTCCAGACCACAGGCTCATATACTGCAGTGATTGAGGTCAGTGACAAAGAGGGTGCCTCATCTTCGATCACAATATCTTTCAAGGTGAACAGACCCCCGGGAACTGAATTGGGTGTGTCTGGAACCATGATCCATGCAGGTGATACTGTGGTCTTTGATTACAAGGGATCGGATCCCGATGGGGATGAGGTGTATGTTCTCTGGGAATTCGGTGATGGTTTCAAGGTCTCGGGCAGGACCGTCAGCCATACCTACAATTTGAAAGGGACCTATACTTTCAAACTTATTGCCAGAGACTCCAACGGTCTTGAAAGGAACCGGACAGGTACGATAGAAGTTGAGAATTCAATTCCGGTTGCTATCATAGACAAAGCTTCGATAACAGTAAATTCCGGGCCTGGTAATTTTTCGGGTAGTTCAATGGTAACCTTGAAGGTCAGAGAGGGCGACGTTATAGTTTTCCCAGGAGACCTTTCCCAGGACAACGATGTGAATGACGAGCTGAACCTGACCTGGGATATGGGTGACGGCACCCTCCTTTACGGCATAGAGGCCCTCCATTCATTCCAAAACTCGGGGCTTTTCGAGGTGGTTCTGACAATTGATGATGGCCATGGAGGTGTCTCAAACACGACAATGAAGGTTTCAATTGAGAACCGTCCGCCATTTGCAATGTTCAAGGCAAAGGACCTGGGGAATGGAAAAGTGTCATTTGATGCCTCACAAAGCACTGATGATGCTTGGGACCTTGCCGGACTGGTTTTCATATGGGACTTTGGTGACGGCAATGAGAAGAGGACCAGAGAACCTCGGATCGAATACCGCTACTCGTTCGGAGGTAGATTCGATGTGCAACTAAGGGTCGAGGACGAGGATGGCGGAAGTGACACGTACGAGAGTGAGATAAATATCGATGGAATGACATTCTTCGAAGTCATTACAATCTCCCTGGTGGTCCTTGCGATATTGGGTACCGCGGGAGTTGTTGGAATTCTCTTTCTCCGGAGGAGAATGATCGATGAAGGCAAGGGTTTGAAGGATTATCTCAGGAAAGATGAAAGAACGGAACTTGGATCCCAGGGAAGCTTCTCCCGGCCTACTGATCCAGGTCCGGCAGGAAAACCCGGACATTCTCATAGAACAGCTCCTGATAAGGATAGGTATCCGAAAAGTTCAAGTCAAGACCGGAGATTCGACAGGACATGAGGGTCGCCGTCTGTTCCGATCTCCATGGGAACATCGACGCTGTTAAGAATATTTGGGAGGCCCTACATGATGCGGATCGGATCATATGTCTTGGAGACATTGTAGGTATCGGTCCTCACCCCAGAGAGGTACTTGAACATGTTCTTGATGATAAAAGGGTGATCAGGGTCATGGGGAACCATGATATGAACACCCGGGATGGAACTCAACTTGGCCCTATACAACACGTTCCGAGAAGACCACATCATGATTGGGTCAGGAGCGAGTTAGGTGAACTTACCAAGGATCTGTCCTCTCCTATGTCCATAAAAATGGAACTGGGTGGAAGGAAAATGGTCTTCATGCACCGACATCCGGATGACTGCGGTTCCAAGGTGCCCTATTTCGATAGACCTTTTCCAGAGGTCCTTGATGATTTTTATTCGGATATTGATGGGGATATGATTTTCTTCGGTCATACTCATATTCCCCTGATGGTTATGGGAAATACCGGGAGATCCTACTTGAATCCAGGTAGTGTTGGAGCTGAGAATGGTGGTTTCTCATCGTTCATTGTCCTGGATGATGAGAACGATAAGAGAATAGGAGTTGCTAAGAGAACGATCGGATATGATAAGGAGAAGGTGGTCCTTGACCTGAAGAGGTTAAAGGTCCCTTATCACCGATTTATAATTGAAAATTTTTACAATGACAGAGGTTGGGTCAGTTCCACCGTTAAGGATATCTAATAAGATATCTTTGATTAGTCAGATGAGAAAGAGGTCACTACTGTCAGCATCGGTCATCATAACGATCATGATTGTAGGTTATATCCTTCCCGGAACAGATGCAGCTTTTGATAACCAGAAGGTCCTGGATGGAAGAGATGATGTAAGGGCCTATACCATAAGGGAAAGAAGGGTATCCGGACATTCCGAGATAGATATCATTTCCCTGGAGACCTTTGAAAGGGTTGCAAGGGTCGAAGCTTATCTGACGACTGTAGATGATATTTCACCTGATTTCGGTTTCATCTACACGATCTCCTTGGGAGGTATAACGGCTTCATATGACAATGGCAGTGTTCTTGTCACAAGGGCGAGCGATGGTGAGGATCTTAGTGGTGAAGTGGAGGTGGATATTGATGGGAACCAGATGTCCATGGTCGTACAAAAGGTTCAAATGGATGACTCCGAGATGAACATCAATGCTTCCTCTTTGGAATATATTCTCGATTATGGAATGGAGCATTCCCAGGAGAACTATTACGATATTGTCGAGGGGTTGGTGTCAGGTTCGGTGACACCTTATCAGGTATCTCTTACCGATCCGAAAAGTGATGTGATGTTCAATTACCTTGAAGAGACAGCCGGTTCCGATCCGGACATTGACATCTCAAGCATGTTGATATCAGGTGGGAGTGGGTCAGTAAGATTGGAGATGTCCCTTGAGGGTGAAGCGTTTGGAACTGGAAGGGAAGAATATATCTTCCAATTGGGAGAGCAGGTCTTTGGATATCAAAGGGATCAGGTCGAACAGCTGGAAGGAGATCATTCAAACATCCTTGATAGTGGAACGGAGGAAAACCTTGTCTATTTGGTGATCCAAAGACCTCTTCCATCTCCGGGAGAACTTCTCCAGGGTTCTTCCAGTATTGAAGGGGAAGATGGTGGTTGGCTGGAGGATACCTGCCCTGACAGACCTCATTATCAATTGGATATCTTCCCTTTCTCATCTGGTGATACCGTGGATGTTCAACTAGTGATCGGAGCTAACGGTAGGGTAGAGCTATCAATATCCACTTATGATTATGATCCATCCCTTGAGTCGATGATCATCGGATCCTGCGATCTGGATTCATCCGGGGAGATAGAGAAGGAAGAGATCGACACATTGTTTGATCCTATTATTAAGGGTTTGAAGATGGACCCCCCTATAAAGATCAATGAAAAGGATGAAGACATTTCCGTGGAATTTGAGTATTCGGGCCTTATTGACACATCTCTTCTGAGGATCACCATGAAAGTATCCCTCAATACGGACCTTGACAAGAAAGAGAAGATGAGCATCGAAATCGTACCATTCAGGACAAAGACATCAAGGATCTCCAATGATCCTATCCATATGGACCTTTTAATGGATCTTCCGGATGATTGGGAGATCCTGCCATTGTCTCTCTTTCCGGTAGAACTGGGTAACTACCTCTCACTTGACAAAGGAACGGTCGAGGTAATTTCTGATGAGCCCTTGAAAATGGATATGATCTTAGGTGGGATATCCTTCGATCTCAGATATGATCCCAATGAGGCGGATCCCTCCAATGATCCTGTGAAATACGAAGATGTTCCTCTTTGGGTCTATATTGTCCTCATATTGGCGGTGATCGGGATCTGTCTTCTTATCATAAAGTTAACATCTAAAAGAGGACCCCCTCCAGAAGATATTTAACTTGTTTCAACGGTTCCGGATCATGAATACGGAAGGAGGAACAGGTTATCAAAAGGCCATACCTGTATCAGCCATCGATCTGAGGGAATTGTCAGAGATATACAGCGAGAAGGACGTCTTTATTTCTCTTTATCTCCCCACTGCCACGAGATCCGATAGGGACCTCAACGGTCCCTTCGTCCAGCAGAGAGAACGGATCATTGGAAAGGTCATAGGCAAAGACCTGCAGGAATGCTTCGGCCCCACTATGGAAGAGGTTAAGACCATTATTGACCATGCTCAAGTGGAAGATGAGAAAGGTCTTGTTATATTCGCTTCCAGATGCTCGGGTTTCCTAAAGGTATTCAGGATAGCTGCCGAACCCGATCGGAAAATGGTCCTTGACACATCTCCATACCTTCTACCACTGGCATCCCTCCAGGATGAATTCCAGGATTACGGCCTCCTCCTGTTGGATTCAAGGGAAGCCAGATTGATGTTAGTAAGATCGTCCATACTTGAAATGGAGGGTGGGTCTTCCATAGATCTGATGAACAAGCATAAGAAAGGTGGCATGTCCCAGATGAGGTTCAACCGTCTAAGGCGGGGAGCCATCAAATCCTTTGTTACGGAGGTCGTTGAAGATCTCAGGTCCTTGGAAGGTCTCAGCGATCTGCGGGGCATCGTCGTTGCAGGACCCGGAGAGGCTAAGAAATTGCTTATGGAAGAACTTCCCAAGGATATTTCTGACCTGGTGATGGGGACCCTCGATGTAGATATGGGCATCTCTGCCGGAGATCTGATCAGCTTGACAAATGAGATCGCATCGGAGGAGGAGAGAGAGGAGGAGGCAGAATATGTTAAAACTCTCCAAGTTGCAATAATGAAGGGGGATCCTGCCGCCTATGGAGAGGAGGAGATAAAACAAGCTTTAGAGCAGGGAAGGGTAGGTGTGCTACTAATACTCGAAGGAACGTCGATCCCTGGGTGGATATGTGAGAGGTGCCAGAACCTCCATGCCAGAAAAGCTCCGCCCAAGACCTGTCCGAAATGCGGAGCCCCTACCTCAAGTGTGGAATTCGTGGAGGAGCTTTACGAACTTGCAATGAGGACCGACGCTGAAGTAGAGTTCGTTAAGGAATCCACCTTCCTTGATTCGATAGGAGGATTGGGAGCGATCCTTAGATACTGACAATGGATTCAGATCAGGTAGCATTTTCTCCTTCTTCCGAATATATGACCTTTCCAACCCAGATATCGGATCTAACCGCCTGGGGAGTCCCTTCTCTTGCATCACACCAGACACCCACTGAAAAACCGGGTCCTGAAGCCAGGGAAAGATAATCTCCAATAAAAGGTCCTCTGGTATTATCTCCTTCAAATGGTTCATCCTGCATCCTGATATTATCCCATGTCAGGCCTCCATCTCTCGAGATAGCGAAATAGACCGAGATCAGGTTATTATCCGGATCGTCCCTTCTGTCATAGAACATCACCTGGACGGATCCGTCGTTGCCAACTGCGACGGCAGGAAAGAACTGGTCATTATCCATGGCAGTGGTGGCGTTGTTCACCTTCACAGGAGCTATCCAGGTATCTCCTTTATTGTAGGAAGCAACCATGTAGATGTCACCTTCCCCTGTTCTATAGTCAGGCCAGGCAATGTATATCGAACCATCCCCGTCTCCCCCGGTGTTGTCCACAGACATATCGCACATAGTAGGGGTCCTGTATTCACCGTTGGGGAGGTAATAAGGGAGTGGGGTGACGGAAGCAATTGTCCTGACCGCCTCAAAAGAATCACCTCCATTGGTCGACCTTGTATATCTCAGGGAACCGATGTCATATTCTATCCAGGAGACATGGATAGTACCATCGGATGTTACCTCCAACTGGGAACCCTGGACCTGTCTTTCCTTCCTGGTAATCTCCGAGATTATCTGGGGACGGGACCAGGTTTCACCTCGATCTCTTGAGACCGAATGTGCCATGGCGGATGACACACCATAGAGCTGGAATGCCGTCCATGTAACATGTACATCTCCTGTGGTTGGATCCACAGCGATCCATTCCTTGTCATGAAAGGTAAGATAATTTGAGATCGATGAGATCACCAGGGAGACCATATTGAAGTTCTCACCACCGTCATCTGACCTGGCAACAAAAATGCCAGATCCGGGTTTCAGGATATTGCCGAGGGCAGGGTCCCTCTGGAAAACTATTCCCGCCATGTAACAAGTTCCGTCGGGGGCGAACGTTAGAACAGGATCGCCTCCTCCCGCGAACCTCCACAATGGGGAGTTCCTGTCACCGTCATAACCTGGAATGAGGCCCCTTCCCCATGTTTCACCTCCATCCCTGGACCAGTAATAACCGCACCAGGCATCTCCACTAGGTGTTCCATAATCATTTGATCCGGCCACGATGTTCATGCTATCGGTGGGATTCACAGCTAAAGCTGGCTCGTTATTTGCAGTGTCCAGGTCTGTTACTGGAAGATTCGGGAAACTGGTATAGGCTTTGAAACCCAACTCCTCCACACCATTTTCACCCTTCTTAGAAGAACTATCGTCTGTGATCAGCGAATATAGAAATCCACCGATCACCAGAATTACAATGACCAAACCAACACTGATCAGTACCCTGTTAGTCTTCTTTTCCCCCATGGGCGCCATGATCAACAGATACGAGGGGCCTTTATTGAAATTATCGGTGAAATGGTTCATCTATGTACTGCAAAACCTTTTATTATGGGACATCTGATAGGAAGTCAGTCAGTTCAAAGGTGATAGTGGGATGGACTTTGGATGGCTCGAGGAGCCGATTCTCGGACCAGATATACTTCTCGAGGAAGTTCTCATAGCCAGTGGCATCCTTGTTCTGGGTATAATCCTTGCATTTATTTTTCCCAGATTGATCTCCAGGAATATCGGGGAACTCTTTGTCAATTATCAGATGAAGCAGATGGAGAAAAAGAAGAAGAAGACCAAGGATGAGCTCGAGGAAGAAAAGGTCCATATCCGGAGAAGGATGAGAAGGTCCCTTGAAAAACCTCTGAGAAGGTCCCTTGCCGTTGCTTACTTCCTTCTATTCTTCCTTCTCGCAATCTATTCGATCGATATCGGTCTGGATACCAATATTGAGATCGTTAGCAGGAACTATCAAGCATGGCAGTTCCTGCAGTTTGGAATGATCCTGGGATTCCTCGTGATCTTTGTCATCCTTGCAGTTGAACCCATCCTTCGGGCCCTTGTATATTCTCTTCTAAGTGATTCATATTCAAAGGCTGGAAAATACAGTCTATTCAGATCCTTGAGATTCCCAACGAAGTTCGTGATCCTTGTCTTTGGCATTTATATCACTCTGATCACAACGTTTTCCAAAAATGAGCTTGGACCCTTTGAGTGGTTGACCCGGACCCTGATATTCATTATTGTTTTACTGTTGTCTTATTTGATAGCCCAACTCTTTGTCGCTTTGACGGAACCCACTTTCAAGGGTCGCGACAGGACTACAAGGGCAGCAAGTAAGGTTGTAGGACGGATCATAAAGGTGGGGATCTATCTTATCGGCGGTCTTCTTGGATTGACGCTTCTGGGATTCGATCTGGTATATATCGCAACATCCCTCGGTCTGATCGGTTTTGCATTGGCATTCGGTCTTCAGGACACAGTGGCTAACTTCGCTGCAGGTATAATGATCGCTCTGGACAAGCCGTTCATAATTGGTGACAGGATCAGGATCGATTGGGGAGGCAAGGAGACGTGGGGTGACGTTCGGGATATATCACTTCGATCCACCTGGATCAAGACGCCAGAGGATGAGATGATTGTTGTACCCAATAATGTCATCGCTTCCTCCCAGGTTTGGAACTATACCAAGGATTCCCCAAAGGTTGCACTTCATTTTGATATTGGAATATCATACGATTCGGACTGGAAACTTGCAGAGAAATTGATGCTGGCAGTAATTCAGAAACATCCACTGGTAATGAACACACCCTCACCTTATGTCCTCATGAAGGAGTTTGGAGAATCCTCTCAGATCCTGACCATTTGGTTCTGGATACCTGAGGCCAGGGATATGCTGGTCATCAGATCGGATATCCTGAAGAGGATAAAGGATTCCTTCGACCGCAACGGCGTGGAGATACCCTTCCCGTACAGGACACTTGTTTACAAGGCAGATATATCCAAACCCAAGGTCCTCGGAGAGGAGTATCACAGTCCGGTCTTCCTTCCTTCAACTGGTTTCAAGGAATTCAAGATAGCGAACGGGGGAGCAGTTGAGATGGGGATATCGGGTTCAGTGATACTGGCCCCTACCTCCTCCTCGATCCCGGCACGTTCCACAGCTCCTTATGTCATGGAGACCGCAAAGAAGATGGGGGCATCGGTTTCGGCACTATTTATCAAGACCCCGGGTTCTGATCTGAGGGATGGACAGAAGGCCCTCAGGATCTATAACGAGGTGGCAAAGAACTTCGGTGTGGATATCAAGCTCATTTTCAAAGAAGGGGATATCCTGGAGAACATATTGATGGCAGTGGAACAGGAAAATGCGTCCATAGTCATTATGGGCACAACCGAAGAGTCGGTCTTCGGATCCCTCACAAGGAGGTCCATAAGTCAGGAACTTCTTCTTCATCTCAATATTCCTACAATGATCATTCCATTCTCCAGGGATGGAGCAAGGGATATTACCGGCAAATCCGAGGAATTCCAGTATGATGATTCCACAGCCAGTTTAGAATCGATAATGGCCCTTGAAAAACTGGAAGAGAAAGCGGAAAAAGGTGATTAAGAGGGCCCAAAGGAACCTGATCGATTTTACAAAAAAAGCATTCCTACGGAATGCTCGAGCCTAACGGCTCTTTAGATCAAT
>CBDDUX010000045.1:0-45690 GCA_965234725.1 Thermoplasmatota archaeon
TAAATAAAAGTTAACGACGGGCACATTTTTTATTTAACTGTCAAAGCTAGGTTATTAAGGATTTCTATAGAACCACATCTATTCATCGCGTTCAAAAAAAATAAATGAAGCGAACCTGCACTGTCATCATAGAAATCAGAAAGGAAGAGATTAACATATTAAAGGTGAGCATCTTACCCGGATTCAAGGTGCTCTATTGGAGATGAACAGGGATTTTGCCAAAGACATATTCACCGTCCTTACAGGGGTCCTTCAAGATGGAAGACATGCTTCTTCTGTAATATCCGAGATCCTATCAGACAGGGCCAGATGGTCCGATAGGAAGAGGGCCCTTTTTTCAAACAGTTGTTATGATCTCATAAGGAACTGGAGACTCCTGTGGAATGGCCTCGGAAAGGACCCTTCCTACGATGAGAGGGACCTGTGGCATCTAATTGGTGCATATCAGATCCTTTTAGAAGGAGATGTGGAGAACCGAGCCGAATACAGAGGAATGGGTCCTGACAGGGTGAAGGCTCGATTGAAAAATGCTGAGAATTACAGGGCTGTAAGGGAATCGATCCCAGAAGAACTGGACCGTATCGGAGAAATGGAACTGGGTGAAGAGTGGGATGATGTCATACATTCCCTGAACAGCTACTCATCACTCTCTCTCAGGGCAAATACACTGAAAACCGACAGGTCAGGATTAAGGAGCATTCTGAAGGAAGAAGGCTATGATTCAGGAACTGTTGAATGGGGCCCTGATGCTCTGGTCCTGAGGAAGAAAGGTAACATATTCAAACTTGAAAGCTTCAGAAAGGGATTATTCGAGGTTCAGGACCCTTCATCGCAGGCTGTTGCTCCTTTTCTACAAGCGGAACCCGGAATGAGAGTGGTCGATGCTTGTGCCGGACAGGGAGGAAAGACCCTTCACCTATCAGCCCTGATGCAGAACAAGGGCCAGATCATTGCCATGGACGATGTTGAATGGAAGCTGCAGGAGTTGATCAAGAGAGCTTCCAGGTCCGGGGCGAGCAACATCAGGACCGTGGTGGTTTCCGGGTCGAAGTCATATAAAAGGATGAGAGGAACGGCTGACAGGGTGCTTCTTGATGTCCCATGTACCGGTCTCGGATCGTTGAGAAAGAATCCCGATATCAAGTGGACATTTTCCCTTGAGACACTGAACAGATTGAAGGATCTTCAAAGAGAGATTTTAGAGAAATATTCACCTCTGGCCAAGGTGGGGGGGAAGATGGTCTACGCCACCTGTTCGATACTCCCATCCGAAGGGGAGGAACAGATCGAATGGTTCTTGAAAGATCATGAGAACTGGTCGCTGGAAGAGGAGAAAAGACTTCGACCGGATAGGGACTCGTTTGACGGATTCTATATGGCGAGACTGGTCAGGAACCTTTGACCTTCCTGAAAAGATACAAGGCAACGATCAGGACAAATAAGGTTCCTATTATGATCCCGGCATATATCATTATTCGATCTATCGGGTTGCTATCGGGGAGAGAATACTGTTCAAGGGGATCATCCGGAAGGATGGTTGAGTTGTCATCGATATCATCATCCCCATCGTTTGGAAGAGGATCGGGAATCTCATCCACATATCCTTCGATGATCTCGATGAAGCAGGAGGATTCTTCCCAAGTGTAGTTCTTTCCCAGGGTCTCGGCTTGTAAAGAATGAACCTGAACCTCGATCAGATATTTACCGGGAGGGGTGAAAGTGTTTGTGACAACAGCAATAAGATATGGTTTCGATTGCTTTTCAGGGACCGAGATGTCCGAGACCTTTTCGGATGGAAAGATCCCCGACCCCTCTAGATCCTCCTTGTTGGTTATATCTAAAGATATCCTGTCAGCAGAGTTGCCCTTGTTCAATATGTCGAATATTACCTCGGAAACACTGTCCGTTCCCGTTTTAATGATGACCTCCCGGGGTGAAACCGTATAACTGTAATACTGCTCTATCTCGATTATTGCTGTCACAGGGTCAACGGTTCCTCCCAGAGTACCTGGGCTGTACCTCCATTTTCCGGATATAGAGAGCTGACCCTGGGTCTTTTGTGACGTCTCCACGGGAACCTGAACCGACAAGGAGAACCTCTCCTCGGTGTGGGTATTGTCAAACGTCATCGATGGTGGTGTCGAAACTGCCCAGCCCCCAGCATCTGCCATGAGGGTTACTATCAAGTATTGTCCAGGAGGTAGGAGAGGAACTTCCGCCTTTACTACACCATCAAAAACCACAATTCCCGTGGAACCGGGAGAGACCTCGACTCCTTTCTTATTAGCATCTAGTTCAATGGTTACCGTTGGATTGCCTACCGCTTCCACATCCGTCGGAACATAAGCAATGACAATGGAAGCTGAGAAGAGAATAGCAATGATAGCAAATCTCAAACATCCATACTTTCTTCCCATTGAAACATCCATAGGTCTTTAAACTGATAGATTTTTCCGAGATATGGACCAAATTAGTCAGTTCCCGGTCTTCTTACCTTTTCTTACGATGATGTAGGCTCCTGCCAGGACAAAGAGAAGGATCATAATTCCAACTACTATCAGGATAGGTAAGGGTCCGACACCTCCGGATCCGTCGCTTGATGATGATGTCACATTTCCTTTTGTATCTTCTACTTCGGGAGAGTCATCGGCTGCATCATCATCGGATGGTTCATCGCTGTTATCATCGGCTGCAGGCTCCTCGTTACCGGAGTCGTCATCATCCGGAACCGGTTCATCATCATCTGCTGGCTCTTCATCATCATTCGGCTCCGGTTCGGGTTCCGGTTGTGGTTTAGGTTCCGGTTCGGGGAGTTCTCCTTCATAAACCACTTCTAAATACCCAGTAGTGACCTCGACCGTGGCATTTTTCCCTTCCTCTTCCATCCAGACAGAATGAACTGCAACCTCGATTTTATAGGTCCCTATCAGGACGCCAGATTCTATGATTACCGTCACCGGATAATAGGCACCCCAACTCTCTGGTAAGTCAAGATCGCTGAACTTGGCATGTGCAATGACCCCATAATCCTCCAATTCTAGGCTATTGGTAACCTCCAATGCGATCCTGTCAGGTCCGTTTCCTTCATTTTCCACGATAAAGGTCATCTCACCCGAGCTATCCTCTTCGATATAATATTTAGAATAACGAGGGGCTACTTCGTATGAATAGTACTGTTCGATTTTAATTATGGCGGTACATGGATCGATCGTGCCTCCGAGAGTTCCAGGAGAATACCTCCATCTACCGGAAACCGAAAGCATTCCCTGGGAATTGACCGAGGATCCCATGGGGACCTGAACAGAGATCGAAAAATTCTGAATAGAAACTTCGTTACTGAATATCAAAGCGGGTGGAACCGATACCGGCCAATAACCTGCATCAGCTTCCAGGGTGATTATCAAATTCTGTCCGTTTGGGAGATATGGCGCGATCGCCTCCACCTCTCCCGTGAATGTGACAATTCCGCTTGAACCAGGACTCACGTCTACTGTCTGTTCGGTCTGATGGAGTGTAATTCTGACCGCTGGAGCACCAATTCCATCTACTAACTCTGGAATGAAGATCAATGATGATTGAGCCATAATGAGACCTAAGATAAGAAGAAGGAATTTCCATCCTTTCATCCATTCCACCTCCAACCACCATATCTTTACTGGCTAATCACAGTTTCGAAGGATTCATGTTGTTTCATCCTTTCTTTCCCGAGGATCTTGCAATGAAGTAGACAATTCCGATGATTATCACAGCGGCAACAATCACTGCAAAGATGATCATCGGATCTATGCCTTCGCTGTTCTGTGGTTGATCCGTGGAACCGGTGGTCTCACCCGGTGTATCGTCATCATCCAAAGGGATGTCATCGCTGGATGTGTCGTCATCCGATATGAAATCGTCATCAGGCACATCAGGTTGTTCAGGTTCCTCCGGCTCTTCAGGTTCTTCCGGTTCTTCCGGGTCCTCAGGTGGGAGAGCTTTTTTCACAACTTCAAAGGTCCCTACTGATTGTTCGTATTCGAAATCCTTGCCATTATTCTCAGCGGTCCTTGAATGGATCTCCACCTCGATCTCGTACTCTCCAAGGGAAACATCATCGTCCGCAAATATGTTGATCGGGAAAACGGACTCCGATCCTTCCTGGACCCTGATATAATCATCATTCACTGTGATCATCAGATCATCGTTCTCAAGTTCAAGGAGGTTAGTGATGGTCACAGTGATATCATCAGGACCATTTCCCAGATTTTCTATCACGAATCCAAATGTCGCCTGATCCATCCTTTCCACTTGAACCATCTCTTCCTCTGGAGTTACCTCGTAATCATGATACTGGTTCACCTGAATATATGTGTTGGTCGGATTGATGTTTCCACTTACTACACCGGGATCGTACCTCCAGATGCCGCTAACTACCAATTCGGCAAGTCCCAGAGATGACGTTCCGGGAGGAACTTCAATTGAAATGGCAAAATCCTGTTGCCTCATCCCGGCGGTAAACCGCATCTCGGGTATTTGCGACACTTCCCAACCCTGGGCTTCTCCACTCAGGTTTATTATCAGGTCCTGAATCTCAGAATCCCAGGGCTCCGAAACAGATACCGTTCCGGTAAAAGTAACCCAACCTGATTCGCTGGCTGTGACATAGGCAGTCTGTATTGACTGTGCCATCTGAAGGGTAATTGCAGGGACGCCGGCCCCTGAAACCTCCTGGATATCGATCACTGAAATCGAGACGATTATCAGCAATGCTGGAATCACCCAGGAGAGGAAACCCTTCAATATCATCCATACACCTCTATACTGGATTAAACTCGGATGTAATCATACTTTCGGGAAAAAAGCAAAAGGATATAGCATAAGTTCCCGGTCCACGTCAATATGGGTTCGAAGGAAGGATCCTGGCAGTTCCTAATAGACAGAGGTGGAACCTTCACCGATGTCATCGGCATATCACCATCCGGTGAGTTGGTGGTGAAAAAGGTCCTTTCTGAGGACCCGTTAAAGTACAAGGACGCGGGGATACGGGGTATCAGGGATATCCTTGGCATCCCCGATAATGATCCGATCCCGGGGGGAATCATTTCTTCCATAAGGATGGGGACAACGGTTGGGACCAACGCTCTTCTGGAGAGGAAGGGGGAAAGAACAGCTCTGATAACCACAAGAGGATTCAGAGATATCCTCAGGATCGGTTACCAGAACAGACCAGACCTTTTCTCTTTGAAGATAGAGCTTCCTCAACTCCTTTACGACCATGTTGAGGAGATAGAGGAGAGGATACTGGCAGACGGAACAGTGGAAAAGAACCTGGATCAAGGGGAATTGGATGGGATCCTGGACAGATTGGGATCCATGGATTTCAATTCGATCGCGGTCGTGCTAATGAATTCCTACAAGAACCCCTTGCATGAAAGGATAGTAAAGAAAAGTGCCATGTCCAGAGGGTTCGATCAGGTTTCGATATCCCATGAGGTCAGCCCTCTGATAAAGATAGTTGGCAGGGGGGACACTACTGTCGTTGATGCATACCTCTCACCAATACTTCTCCAATACATAGGAAAGCTGAAGGAGGAACTAGGACCTCAAAATGAAGATATCGACCTGCTGTTCATGCAGAGTTCGGGAGGGCTTATTAACCATTCTCTTTTCAAAGGAAGGGACTGCATACTTTCAGGACCTGCAGGAGGGATAATAGGAGCTGTCAGGACCTCGGCACTGGCAGGTTTCAGGAACCTGATTACATTCGACATGGGGGGAACTTCCACAGACGTGGCCCATTACGGAGGTGAGCTCGAACGTTCACTTGAGAACGAAGTGGCCGGGGTCCGAATGAGAGCTCCTATGTTGAGGATCCACACAATAGCCTCAGGAGGCGGTTCAATATTAAGGTTCGAGGACGGAAGGTTCCAGGTAGGTCCCGGATCGGCCGGTGCTGACCCGGGTCCTGCTTCATATCGTAAAGGAGGACCTCTGACCATTACTGATGCCAACCTGATGCTGGGAAGGATCCAACCCCGTTATTTCCCCAAAGTATTCGGTGACAGATCCGACCAGACCCTTGATAAGGAAAAGGTCTCTGAGATGTTCTCCGAACTATCAGGAAATATATTGGATGAAACGGGGAACAAGATGGTACCGGAAGAGGTGGCCGAGGGATTCCTGAATGTGGCCGTGATGAACATGGCCCAGGCCATCAAGACGATCTCCACCATGAGAGGATACGATGTCACCGATCACATCCTATGCTGTTTCGGGGGTGCTGGAGGTCAGCATGCCTGCCAGGTTGCTGACGTTCTGGGAATTGAAAAGGTCCTTTTGAATCCATTGGCAGGGGTCCTATCAGCATACGGCATGGGTCTTGCCGAGATGCGGTCCATGAGTGAAAGGACCGTTGAGCGCATCTTGGAAGAGATCCCGATAACTGAATTGGAACTCCTGGAAAAAGAAGTGACGGAGGAGGTCCTGAATATCCTTGAAGAGCAAAAGGTGGATAGACCTTCCATCAGCTTCACGACCATCTATCACCTGAAATATAAAGGGACAGACACCTCCATTCCGGTATCGGTTCCCCACAGTTCACAGGGAAAGGAAGAGTTCGAGGATCTCCACAGGGAACGATTCGGATTCATAATGGAAGGCAGAGAGGTGGTATTGGAGACACTGCAGGTCGAAGGGAAAGGAGGGGCTGTTCAAAGTTCAATAAGGGAGATGCCCTGTTATGAACATGTACCTGATCCTGCGGAACATGTCATGGTCCACCTCGAAGGAAAATGGAGATCGGTCCCGGTATTCATCCGTGAGGATCTCCGATCCGGAGCATCCATCCAGGGACCGGCCCTTATAACCGAGGGGACAGGAACCGATCTGGTAGCTGTTGGGTGGATGGCCGAGATAACAGGACAGGGCGACCTTGTCATGAACAGAATGGTCCCTCGGGACCGGAAAAGGGCCCCTGGAACAAACGTGGACCCTGTAAGATTGGAGATCTTCAACAGGCTTTTCATGTCCATTGCCGAGCAGATGGGGTATTCACTCAGGAATACCTCCTTCTCTGTCAATATCAAGGAACGGTTGGATTTCTCCTGTGCGGTGTTCGACGGGACTGGAGGACTCGTTGCGAACGCTCCACATATCCCGGTTCACCTCGGGTCCATGTCGGATTCGGTGAGGTGGTGGTTGAAGAATGACAAAGAGGGGTTACGTCCCGGAGATGTTTACCTCGTCAATTCCCCATATCACGGGGGGACCCATCTTCCCGATATCACAGTGATAACACCAGTTTTCCTGGAAGGGTGGAACGGACCGATTTTCTTCCTGGCATCCAGGGGCCATCATTCCGACATTGGAGGAAAGACACCGGGATCCATGCCGCCTGATTCCAGGACCATCGATGAAGAGGGAGTCCTTTCACAAGGATTCAAGATCATGGAAAATGGAAGGTTCCTGGAAAGTAGGGTCCTGGATTGGTTGAGGGGAGGTCGATATCCGGCAAGGGACCCGAACCAGAATATATCCGATATAAAGGCCCAGATGGCAGCCAACGAGCGTGGGATCAAAGAGATCATATCTATGGTGGAAAGATATTCTCCAGAGGTCGTCATCTCGTATATGGGCCATGTCCAGGATAATGCGGAAGCCTCTGTAAGATCAGCACTGGAATATCTGAAGGATGGAAATGTCATTCTTGAGATGGACAAGGGTGAAAAGATCTCTGTCAGGGTGAGGATTGACCATGAAAAAGCCGAGGCTGTGATCGATTTCACAGGTACATCAGAACAGCTCCGGTCCAATCTTAACGCACCGGTCTCCGTCTGCAAGGCAGCGGTCCTTTATGTCTTCAGGTCCTTGGTGAACAATGACATCCCCCTCAATGAGGGTTGTCTTTTTCCTATCTCGATCATCATCCCGAAGGGATCCATGTTGGACCCTTCTCCTCCCGCTGCCGTGGCTGCGGGAAATGTGGAGACGTCAATGTTCATCGCAGATGCTCTTCTTCATGCCCTTGGAGCCCTTGCAGGGTCCCAGGGGACGATGAACAACCTTACGTTCGGAAATGACAAATTCCAGTATTACGAGACCATATGCGGAGGTTCCGGTGCGGGTAAAGGATTTGATGGTACCGATGCTGTCCATTCCCATATGACGAACACAAGGATCACGGATCCGGAGATACTTGAATTAAGGTACCCTGTCGTTTTGGAAGAGTTCTCCATCAGAAAGGGATCGGGTGGGTCCGGTTCATTTAAAGGAGGCGATGGGGCCATAAGAAGGATCAGATTCCGAGAAAGTGTCACACTATCGATAATATCGGAACATAGAAAGGTTCAACCTAGGGGTTTGAATGGTGGTGGTGATGGCAAACTTGGGAAGAACAAAGTGATAAAAAGCGATGGATCCGTTGAGAAACTGGAGGGTTGTGCAACAGTTGAACTTGACAATGGCGACTCCATCTTGATAGAAACTCCTGGTGGAGGCGGTTACGGGGATCATGATCTTGAGTGAGATCGGAGATTCGCATGTATGATCGAAATAATTGAAGTACGCTTCAATGATCGTTGAATTATTTCATGTGGTCGAGAACTGCAATCCAATTATCCTATTCCAGTGCTTTGAGCTTGCTCTCAAAAGTTATATCCTTGTCATATCTTATATCGATCTTCAGGCTCAATGAGATCCTGTCAGAACCTTCTCTCCTTATCGCCTCAATGGCGGTTTTGGAACAGTCGAATATCTTCTGAATGTCATCCGATTGAAGAACCGTTCCCATAGGGGTGATCTGGTATTCAATACCGGAGTCTTTTATGGATTCCACGGCCTTCTTCACATACTTTGAAAGAGAAGGGCCCTTGTCCATCGGGGAAACTATTAAGAAAGCAATATACATACTCGGGTCTCGGTAGGATATTACCGTAGTATAAAAAGGGTTTTATATCACATGGTAGTAAGCCCAACATAGTTGTACATACCCCCGGAGATTGAAGGATGGATAGTAACAGTTTCAAGGTTTCCGCAGAAGTGCTTCAACGCAATTCAATGAAGGCATCCATACGGGACCTAAACGCCGAATTCCAGATGAAGGGAGGCAATGTGATCTATAAGACCTCCAAAAAGGGTGATACCTATATGCTCACCCATCCGGATGAAGCTTACCTTGAAACCTTCAGGATCCGATTGCTCAAGGAACTTGGCCTGATAGAGGAAAAGGACATACCAAAAGAATCCAAGGAGGAACCCTCTGCTCCACCCCCCAGATATGGCGAGAAACATGGCCTAAGAAGAGGATGGAACGTTAGAAGTCCAAAGGAGTTCAACGAGGGAAGGTACAATCCGGAGGACCGAAGAAAGCCCGAGGGAAGATACGAACCAGAAGCTCCAAGAAGGGACGAGAGGTTCGACAGAGGGGGATATGACAGATCAAGAGGGCCCCCAAGGGAAGCACCGGGTGGATATCGTGACAGGGATCACGGAAGACCCTCACGAGGATCGCCTTCCTCCGATAAGTTCAGACCGGAACCCAGGAAAGAGGAGATGGACCTGGATAGTAGTGATGAACAGGAGGACACCTCCAAATCCTTCGAGGAAAGGTGGGGTGATGTGGAGGATTACATGGAGATGGTCAGGAAGGCCCTGGAGGATGGAGCTGTTGATGACGGGGAGGTCATCAAGTATGCTTACAATATTGGGGTGGAGGGGGAAAAGATCAAGACGCTGAAGAAAATGCTCTGGGACAACAGATGTAGAGGAAACAGGGCGAAATGTCCGCATGGAAAGAAGAAGTTCCGATTCGAGGATCTCATGAAGGTATGCTCAGGCAAAGTGGAAGGCTATGAGAGGATAGATTCCCCTTTCAAGGAACTCCTTGACCTCTGGGAGAAGAACATAGAGACCATGTATGGGGAGATCAGGGGAAAGAAGGTCCATGTAAGAGGCAAGGTTTCAGCATACAAACCCGTGATCAGAAAGAATCACGAACATCTTAAGATCCTTGTTTATGACACGGTTGTCACTCTCGAAGGCGGTTCCGGGTCCATTGACACAAGGAAGCTGTGGATCAAGGTAGGATTGGATGAGTTCAAGAAACTGACCACTGAAAGGACCATCAGGGTTGATGACATCATAGAATTCAACGGAAAATGTGTTTATGATAATTATTTCCATGACCACTGGGTTGTGGATATTGACGGGATCGAGGTCGTTGAAGGTTCGGATGGCGAACCCCTTGAGATACCAAAAAACTGAAGGGACTCTGTTTCATCCAGATGAAACAAGAAGGTAGGAGGATCCTTCCTCATCCATAAGCTCCACCCATAGATTATGGTCTCCATTACCCAGTTCAAGACCCTCCATTGAAGGTCCGGTCATGGCGAAAGGAGGATCCAGTGAGAATTTCTTCGAAATGCCTGTTGAGAGACTGTATTCGATTATGTACTTATCAGGGCCTTCATCCAGAGGTCCTCCGATCTTAAGAACATCAATGCTGCAGGAGCCAGAACCCTCTATGCTCAAACTGGATTTCATCCTGCTTCCATCGTCACCGGAAAGGACCAATTCCATAACCTCCATAAGGTCCTGGATCGATCTCTCCATTCTTTGGGTGGCAAGGTTCTCGGAAATGTCGCCATAGGCAGAATAGAAGATTGGTGCAGCAAAGGCGATAACACATGCTCCGATCACCAGTTGCATGGGAATATCCGTTATGCCGCTGGCTCCCGCACACGATCCTCGCATATCGATATACCCTGTGTATATCATTAAAAAATTTCTTGTCACAATCCTCTTTGTGGAGAAAAATCATGACCCTCAATGGAAGCCAGTATATCCTCCATATTGCTGAACCTTCCCTGATTCCGTCCCTCATCCATATTCGTAGGATTTTCCCCTGATGGAAAGATCGAAGTGATCCTCCACTTTCCCTCCGGTGGATTACCCTCGAGGATCCCCATATGAATATCTTCCTTATCACCCAGGTGTTTGGATATAAAATCGTTGATCTCCGAGGTAGTGGATTCTCTGTCCACTTCAAGGATGCTGATAGAGGGGTACCTTTTGGAGATCGGATCATCTTGAGAAGGTCGCCCCTTGTCTATCAACCATGAACCAATAAGGAACGGTCCTCCATCCTCCCGGAGGATGTTCCATGCCAGGGGTGAGACACGTATAGATGAAGGTTCCTCTATTCCTCTAAAGAGATTCTTTAATGAGTCTTCCAACCCTTTGACCGTCATATACTTTCCATTGTGACCCTCGATCTGGTCACCGGTATCTAAGTTCACAGTGATTCCGGGCCTTAACGGACCTTTCAGGAGAAGTCCGGAAAGGTTCAAAGCCCTTTCAGAAGGGTCCCGGGGACCATTCTTTCCGATCAGGACCACAAGCGATGGAAGGCCAACTCGCATAAGGAGGGTGTTGATCTCAACGGCTCCGGCTACCGAGGTTGCACCTTCCATTGTGGATACCAGAACTACAAGTGATCTTCCAAGAATATGGGGAGCTATCCTTTCCATCTCTTTCTTGAAGCAGACACGGGCCAGATTCAGGTTTCCTCCGGCCCCTTCACCCTTTACGACATCTTCCGCAACAAGTTCGAAAGAACACTCAGGCACCCGATCGGAGGTCCTGATATCGGTATCCAAGAAAAGGACCGTGTATCTCCCCATATCCATGGAGGCCCCTAAAATACAGGAATCACCGCCTATGAATACAACCAAAGGACCTCTATCTTCTCCCATTGAGCGACCTGATGGTCATTGATACTGGCTCTAATAACAGTTTGCTTCCTCAAAGGAGGGCCCTTACTTCTGATTCGAGGATATCGGCATCGGTCACACCAACATGTTTCTTGGCTGTCTGGCCCCCCGTATTCAGAACATATAGTGTCGGGATAGAGGAAGCTGGGAACTCCCTGTTGAAATCCGAGTTTGACCTTGCGAAAGGCCATGTGGCACCTTCATCCTCCTCGAATTCCCTAATCTGTGCCATGGTCTCGTCCAGATCGGCACCCACGGAAAGGATCACCAATTGATCAGAGGTGAACCTTGAAGTAAGCTTGTCAAGCTCTTCCATTTGTGTCTTGCATGGACCGCACCATGTTGCGAACATGTCCAGTATTATGACCTTCCCTTCATACCTGTCAAGATAGATCTCAGAACCGTCGGTGGAACCTATTCGGATCTCTCCTCTGGGAACGGTCTTGGGTTCATCGTTATTCTCGTTGGTGCCTTCATTTGTGCCACCACCTGAATCCACTTTATCGTTATTTAAAGCAAATATGACGACTCCGGATACCAAGAGGATGACTATGATTCCTATCACTGTCATTGGAAGAAATGGAAATGGGGGTTTCTCCTCATTTGCTGATCTGGCAGGTCTTTTCTCCCTTCTCTGGCGGGAATTTCTGCTTCTGACCTTTTCAGAGTAGGACTTGCCCATGACTGTGCATGAGATCCACACATACATAACCATTGGTATTGAAATGTTAGATGGTCAGACGATCCTCTTGAACCATCGTTCCATCACTCTCAACGGAAGTCTGACCATTGTTGGCCTGCCGTGGGCGCAGTGGAGGGGGACCTCGCAGAGGAGAAGTTCTCCGATAAGGTCCTCCATTTCCTTCAGTGACAGCTTCTGATGTGCTTTGATGGCTCCCCTGCAGGCTGTTAAGGCAGTTACCCTCTCCTTGATAGGGAGCTCGATGTGGAACGATTCGTCCGGGTAAGAGCATCCCTCATGATGTTCGTTGCCGGTTATCATATCTCTCATCACCTCATGCCCCTCTATCTTTCCCAAAAACTGGGGAAGTCCTCTCACTGATATCATATCAGTTCCGAACATCTCGAAGATGAAACCCATTTCCCTAAGGTCATCCTCAATTGTCATAAGATTGACAAGAGAGGCTGTGTCCACCTCGAAGTTCATGGGTTCAAGGAGCTCCTGAATAGAGGGATTCCCACTCTTCCATTTGGATTTCAGCATCTCAAGGCGTATCCTTTCATGGGCAGCATGCTGGTCGATCATCAAAAGGTCTGCTCCGATCTCGCAGAGTATGTAGGACCTATCAAGTTGACCGATTATCCTTATCCTTGACCTTGCTGCTTCATCGGGTAGTGCGGGAGGTAGGCTTTCCATCCCTTCGATCAGAGGAGCCCCGTTCCATGGACTTACAGGTTGGTCCTGAGGTCGGACCTCATCTTCCATCAACGGGATCTGTCTTGGACTTCGGTCTATCTCCCTTTTCACCGCCTTTTGGAGGAAAGGACCGCTGGTCTCACATTCGGGAGTCTCCCTGTCGAAACCCTTTTCCTTGCCTGGTTTTCTTTTCATTCCTGAGAAGAGGGTGGCGGAAACGGTAGACTCTACCATGTTCATCACGGATGCTTCGTTTCCGAACTTAACGATATCCTTGGTGGGATGCACATTGGCATCAACCTGTCCCTTCCCGGCCTTGATGAATAATATGGCAAGTGGAAACCTTCCCTTCATCAATCGGCTTCCATATCCTCTCCGGACCGCTTCCACTATACCCTTGTTCCTAACTACCCTTCCATCTACCGATATGGTGATACCACCGGAATTCGACCTGGTTTCCCATGGAAGGGAGACAAGACCCTCGATAATGATGGACTCGGCCTTCCTGCAGACCAGTTCTATCATGCCCTTTGCGGTCTTAACGCCAAGGACCTCCGCAGCCCTCTGTCTGGGATCATCAGTGGACTCACCCTTCATCCGATCATCTCCGTCCACCGTCAATTTGAATGCCACTTTTGGATCCACTAGCATCATGCGTTGGAAAACATCAATACATCTGGCCTTCTCGGATTGAACACTTCTAAGGAACTTCTTCCTGGCCGGGATGTTCTCGAAGAGGTCTGTTACGGTAACTCTGGTTCCAACGGGACATCCGGCATCCTCAAGAGCAACAACCCTTCCTCCTGTGACCACGATCCTGGTCCCGATCTCGGATCCATTCTCCCTTGTCAACATCTCAACATTGGAGACAGATGAAAGTGATGCCAGGGCCTCTCCTCTAAAACCCAGTGTGGAGAGAGCCTCCAGGTCCGAGATGTCGGATATCTTTGATGTGGAATGCCTTGTGAATGCTATCTCGGCATCCTCTCTGGACATCCCACAACCGTCATCAACCACGGATATCCTTGATATCCCTCCTTTATCCAGGAAAAGGTGAACACGGCCTGCTCCGGCATCCAGCGAGTTCTCCACCAGCTCCTTGACGACGCTAGACGGCGACTCCACAACCTCTCCTGCTGCGATCTTGTTCACGGTCACCTGGTCAAGGACCCTGATCCTCCGGGGCATCCCTCTCGGAAGGTTGGGAGAAATATTAAGGGTTTCCAGTGATTGGGGCCAAAGGAGTGAGCCTTTGGTCAAAAAGGAACCTGTCGATGGGGAGAAAAACACCATTACGGGACTGGAGGGACTGTCCTCGCGGGTAGCGAGGCATATGAAAGGAAAGGGGATAGAGGAGGCAACAGGTCCACAGATCAGAGCCTTCGAACCGATAATGGCTGGCAGGGATGTTCTATTGATTGCTCCAACCGGTTTCGGCAAGACCGAAGCCGCATTTGCACCTCTTCTTCAAAAACTCCACGAACAGGAACGGGAAGGTGGCATTTCTCTCCTTTACATAGCCCCCCTAAGGGCATTGAACCGTGACATGCTCCTTAGGATGGGATCTTGGTGCAAGGACCTTGAGCTGACCATTGGAGTGAGACACTCGGATACCACTCAATCGGAGAGAAACAAACAATCCAGAAAACCTCCTGATGTCCTTGTTACAACCCCCGAGACCCTCCAGATCATGTTCACTGGGTCCAGGCTGAGAAAAGGTCTGGAAAGGGTGCGCTATTTGATACTTGACGAGATCCATGAACTCTATGGAGATGAGAGGGGGGCTCAACTTGACGTGGCCATGTCAAGACTTGATTCCCTTGCAGGGAGAAAGGTCCAGAGAGTTGGACTGTCCGCAACCGTCCAGGATCCAATTGATGTGTCGAGATTTCTTGGAGGAAGCGAACGGAATGTGGAGATAATCAGAGGGATCTGGTCAAAGGAGTATTCTTTTCTGGTGGATTCCCCCGATGTAAGGGATGAGGACAAGGAATGGTCCAGGACACTGGGTTGTACCCCAAAAGTTGTTGCCGTGGTAAGAAGGATCAGAGAGCTTTCTGATGAATATCACTCGATCCTGGTATTCGTGAACTCCAGGGACCTTGCTGAGGCACTTACCACCCGATTGAGGGCATTCGACCCGGACATCTCCCTGGGGATACATCATGGTTCCCTTTCGAGAGAGGCCAGGATGGAGATGGAGACCGAGTTCAAGGAGGGGAACCTGAAATTACTGGTCTGCACATCATCCATGGAACTCGGAATGGACATCGGAGTTGTGGACCTCGTGATACAGTTCAAATCCCCAAAAGAGGTGTCCAGGCTATTGCAGAGAGGGGGGAGGGCGGGGCACAGGATCGGAGATATATCCCGGTGCGTGGTCCTTGCAACAGAACCTGACGATATCCTCGAGGCCGGAGTTATTGCGAAGATGGCATACTCAGGGGAACTAGAAAGATCGAGATCAAGGAAGAACATACTGTCTGTCATGGCCAATCAGATCATATCCACTGCTTCATCCGAAAAGGCAATCGGGATCGATGATCTGCTGGAGATGCTGAAAAGGACCTATACCTTCAGCAGTTTATCCAAAGAGGAGCTCCTCAGGATAATCAAATATCTCCATTCCAACAAACTGGTCTTCTATGAAGAAGAGGCCGGGATCGTGAAAGGGGGAAGGATCTCCAGGGAGTATTTCCACGAGAACATCTCCATGATACCGGATGAGAGAGTGCTCATGATCAGGGACCTTTCAACAAGGAAGGTGATAGGTTCTTTGGACATGGATTTCGTCCTTTCCAATCTGGAACCATACTCAAAGTTCATTGTAAGGGGTCAGCCATGGAGAGTGGTCGAGATAGGTGATGATGAGATCACAGTGGAACCGATCACCGAACTGGGACCAGTTCCTGCATGGAGCGGTTCCGACATACCGGTTCCCTTCGAGGTTGCAAGGGGTGTTGGGGAGATACGACAGGAGATCATCAAGGAGTTGAAGGAAGGGAGGGAACCGTCCCTTGAAGACTTCCCACTGTCAGACAATGCCAGAGGGGAGGTCCTGAAGATCTTCAAGGAGCAGGTTGAGGAGGATTTCACAACTCCCGATGCAGACACGGTAACCATAGAGATCGGACAAGAAGGTATTGTCCTTGGGATCTGTGGGGGGACCAAGGTCAATGAGACCATAGGGAGAGTGGTGGCGGCGTTATTATCTGCTAGGTACGGGGGTAATGTGGTGGTTGACTATGATCCCTACAGGATACTCCTGATGGGAGATATCAGGATCAAGGCCCCTGACATTGAATGGGCCTTATCACATGCTCCGACGGATGATATGGAGTACATGCTTCCGGTCCTTCTCAGGAACTCTCCCCTTCTCAGATGGCAGATGATCCATGTTGCAAAGAAGTTCGGTGTCCTCAGAGGCGAGGTTGATCCGAAGAAATTCCCATTGAAGAGATTGATGTCCAGATGGAAGGACACACCTGTCATGGAAGAAGCATCTGGAAAGATCATGCATGAAAGACTGGATATGAACAGAGCAGGTGATATGCTTGAATCCATCGTGGAAGGGAGAACCGATCTTGTGATCCAGAAAGTATCCCCTCTTTCCATGTCAGGATCCCTCATGAGAGGGGAATTCATGACCCCGGGGAATGCAGGGTCCGAGGTGGTCCAGGCGGTGAAGGAGAGATTGATGATGGAAGCATCAAGGCTCACCTGCATGAACTGCGGATCGACCCTGAGGGTCACTTCTGAGAGGGCGAAGGGTATCAAAGGGTGTCATAAGTGCGGATCAAGATTGATGGCCCCCATCCCTCCTGGGGACCTGAAAACCAGGCAGGCGGTGGAGAAGGGATTGAAAAAGAAGAAATTGAACAGCGAGGAGAAGAAAAGGTTCCAGGCGGCCCTGATGGCAGCCCAGCTCTTTTCCTCTTACGGATACAAAGCGGTCCTTGCCCTGGCGGGTAGGGGGATCGGTCCGAAAACCGCTGGAAGGATCCTTGAGGTCGTCTATGATGACGATGAGGAACTGATTCGGAGGATCTTCGGAGATGAGATCAAATATGCCAGGACCAGAAGGTTCTGGGATTGAGGTAACCTTTTTCAACCAAATACCGATAAGCCACAGATGACCGAACTCATAGGTGAGGGGGCTGGCCTCGCGGCCTCTCTCTTCTGGGCCCTCTCTTCCACCTTCTTCGCTCTGGGAGGAAGGATGAGAGGCCACCAATCGGTCAACGCCATCAGGCTTATAGGCGCCACGATCATGCTGGCTGTCAGCCACTGGATCATCCTCGGCACCATCATCCCAGAAGGGTCCTTGTATATCTGGTTGATGCTGGGTCTCTCCGGGATGGTAGGGCTGGCCCTCGGTGATGGATTGCTGATGTGGGCTCATGTCACCATAGGGCCCAGGAGGGCCATGCTGATCATGTCCTTGGTGCCACTTGTCACCACATCGGTGGCATGGGTGATCTTCGCTGAGACCATTGAGTTCATCAAGATCCTTGCAATTGTTATAACTGTAGCTGGTGTCTCCTATGTCGTCGTTGAAAAGAAGAGAAAAGGTTCCATGTTCAAAGTGACCGGGATCGGGATCCTTCTTGGGGTCGGGGGAATGTTAGGACAGGCAATCCAGATGCTCATTGCCAAAGATGCCATAGAATCAATGGGTGGTGATATGATCGCTCTTTCCGCCACATATATTAGGATCTTATGGGGAACCGCAGCGATCTGGTTCGTTCTATTAATTAGAAAGAACCTTGGAAATTCATTCAAGGCATTCAAGGACAAAAAGTTCATGACCTACACAATGATCGGAACCGCTGTTGGTCCTTTTCTGGGTGTATGGGCATCATATCTGGCAATAGAATATGCTCCTATCGGGATCGCATCCACGCTGATGTCGGTGGCACCCCTGATAATGATACCGATCTCCTTCTTTGTCTTCAAAGATAGACCGACATGGAGAGCATTGATCGGAACCCTTGTCGCAATCTCAGGTGTGGGGTTGATCTTCCTCACTTGAGAGGTATACTTTATTGACATATCGGCTTGTGTATAATGAGACCAGAGCACCGTATGATGGAGTGAAGTGGACAATATCTCCCACGTCATAGGACCTTTCCACATCATACAAAACCATATGATCTGATGAACCACCCAGCATTTTCAATGAAGGGTCTGTGGGTGTGAGGTCCTCAAGGATGGTATCCTGCCTCCCAAGTGCGATCACCGATCTCCTGATGTTGCCAATATCCTCGAAATCAGGTGTTTCTCCAAATGCGTTCTGTGTTACTGTCCCGAATGGAACGGAGGGTTTCACCTTTGCTTCGATTATCTCGGCTTCCACTGTAAATGCATCCTGAAAGGTGTTCGGTATCGCTTCCCGGTTGACCGTCTCAAGGCCAAGTAATATCCCCTCTCCGATCCTGAGGTTATCGATCCGTCCCTGTTTCGGTTCCTTAATAAGAAGCGGAATATTTCCGGAATTTCCCCCTGTCACCATATCGAATTCGAGACCCAGTCTGCTTTCCTGTTCATAGATGAATTCCTCGAACAGGTCCACCTTCTCTCTTGAGGGAACAACTCCTGCAAAACAAGCAAGATTCATTCCTATTCCGTACAATTCGATATGCTCAAGTTTGCAAGCCAGATCAAGTAATGGTGGTGTATCCTCCATCATTTCCCCCTCTCTAAGGTCACCCATTTCCACCATCACTACCACTTTATGAGTGATCCCGCTACCAACTGCGGCTTTCGAAAGGGCCTTCAATACAAATGGTTCCGAGTTAAGGGAAATATCTGCATACCTTACAACTTCGTCAACCTGGGTGATCATGGGAGTTCTAAGAAGCATCATTGGAGATCCAATACCGTTCTCTTTCAACTTCATGATGTTTTCGATCCTGGAATCCGCAAGTCCTGAGGCTCCCCCTGAAAGCATCGATCTTCCAATAATTGGGTCCCCTGAAGTTGCCTTGGTAACCCCGAAAATGGACATACCAGATCCCTCAGCCAGATCTTTGATCACTGAAGTATTGTTCCTGATCTTTTCGGTATCGATCAGCAACCGGGGAAATCTATCCACTCCCGTATACCTCCTTCAGAAATCCGATCAGATAGTTTGCAGTCTGAACCATTTCATCTACATTCACATATTCGTTGGGTGCATGGATATTGCCGCCTCCGGGTCCGAATACCAGAACAGGGGCCTTTGTTCGTGTCCCGAAAAGGTTGAAATCACCCACACTGCTGGAAGTGAAAAGGCATCTCTGGCTCTTGCCTCTCCCTACCTTCCTTTCAGGAAGTCTTTTGTTGAAAAGCTCAATGAAAGGATCCTTTTCATTAATATAAGGCCTGTATTCAAGGTCCGGTGAGGGAGAGAACCTTTTTCTGATGGAATATTTGGACCTGATCTTCAGTGTCCGGATAATATCCTTCAACTCCTTCAAAACGGACCTGTCATCCTCTCCCAATGTCAGCTGTCTGTTTACGAAGATCCTGCATTTTGAGGGAACCGTGAAGGATTGATCCCCGCCATCAATGTTGAGGACCACATAATGACCCCTGCCCATCTTGATATTGGAATATAGATCGAACCTGGAGAGTTCTGTGATTACCCTTGCGGCATCATGAAGTGCATTGATACCCTGTGAGGGATGAGAGGCATGAGCCGCCTTACCCACGAAATCTATTTCAAAAAGGGCCCTTCCCTCTGCTCCGATTATAGGAAGAGGGTATGAAGATCTGTGTATCTTCCGATGAAGGGTGCAGTAGTCATTGATCGCGAGGAGGGGAGAAGGTTCCGTGATGATGATCAGATCATGGTCGTTAAGGTCGAACTCCCGAAGGAGGGTGTCCGTACCCAGCGGATTGGGGGCTTCCTCCCCGTAAACACAGGAAAGGAACAGTTCACCTTTTAGATCCGGGATCTGCTGAGCGATCGATACGAAAGCTGTGATTGCTGCGGCGCAGCCTCCTTTCATATCTGCTGCACCCAATCCATATATCCTCCCCTCCTCTTCCACAGCACCGTGGGGAGGGTGGAACCACCCTTCCATGGGAGAAACGGTATCAAGATGACAGTTGATCATGATCTTAGGGCCATTTCCAGATCCGATCCTTGAATACACATTGAACAATCCATTGTTTTCCTCGAAAGGATTGGAGATACCAGGACGGAATACTTCCATTCCCTCCTTATTCAGATGATCTTCCATAAACCGGTAGATCCCATCATCATCGGAAGCGGAACTTGGGATCTCTATCAATCTTCTGGTAAGTTCCACAAGTGAGGCCTGTTCATCCTCATCAAGGTGGGTGCTTTTCATTTCAATCTCCACCCGTGTAGAGCATCCTGTAGTATTTTTTCTTTAACCCCATCTTCTCATAAAGTTTGATGGCTCTCTTGTTATCTACCTCCACATGGAGTGAAAGTGATCCCTCTGAAAGCTCGATCGCTTTTTCCATCAACTGTGTTGCGATACCCATTCCTTTCAGGTTCTTCTTCGTTGCAATGTAGGATAGATGATAACGAGGGAAGAACACATCCCAGTTTGAGTGTGAAAGGACTACAATACCCACCATGGCACCATCCTTGAAGGCACAGATCACATGCCCTTTTTCGAAAGCGTTGTCTGTTGCTTCCATTATCTCTTCCTGTGGATCCGTGAATTGTATGAGCCAATCGTCCAGGATATCCAGGAACTCCCTGTAATCCATATCCAGGTCCTTCTTCCTGACCTCTCTTATGTCAAGACCGATCCGTCCGTCATTGAGGATCAACACATGATTTCCTTTTTCAATAAGGCCCTCCTTTGTGGCTTTGATCAAGGCAGCGATAGGATATGAGTTCTGGACAGTGAACCTGAGCCTATCCCTCTTACGGAAATATCTTGTACTTTCCTTGAGCTCATCATCCGATATACCTATTGCCGCACCATTGGTATCGAAAATGGCATTCAATGCATCCTGACCGTTGTAACAATCCCAGTTGAGTGTTGCCCTGTTGTATCTGGAAGGAGACAGTTCTTCAGGATCGAGAGTGATTATATCCCTGCTTCCCCTCTTAAAGGATTCCACTATGGCATTTCCCAAAGAAGTACCGGTGGAGAATATCCTTGGTATCTTCTGGATATCCTCGTTCACCCATAATTGCTTGAATCCCAGATGAAGACCGGAAATGGATGATCCGCTGGATGTCTGACAGAATATCGTATCTACGGGTCCATCCATCTGCTGGTTCAACTCTCTTGCAATATATGAGAAAGAATACATGTTTATCATATTGTTAGCAAGACCTGGGTTGGCATCATACCATCCATTTTCCCTGGAAACAATTCTACTTTCTTTAACACAGTCCTCATAGGTACTTCCATATTCGATGATCCTGACATTCTCATTCTCCATGAGGTCCTTTCTCAGGACCTTGCTCTTCTTGGGAACATAGAAGATGCATTTCACGGGAAACTCTCTTGTTAAAAAAGAAAGAGAACCTCCCATGGTCCCGTAGGTTCCCAGGCAAATTGTATCCTTTCCTCTGGACAAGGCATCTCTCATCATTAGATATGCCATCCTGTCCTCCCTGTGTCCTGAGGGGTTGTTGCCTTCCAGTTTGAGATATATGTTCCCGATCCCAAGGTCCTTCTCAAGCCCTTTAGCTCTGATTATAGGTGTCCTGCCGACCCTGTTCTTCATCAGATCATTGTTCATTTAGATCAAATCCGTATAACGTGAGGGCCTTAATACGAAAAATCCTCATATCACTCCATCTACATATGGTATTATAAAAACATTATTGAAGATGTGATTTTAATTTTTTAAAAATTATTTATTATATTATTGATATTTCATTAAATATGAACATATTAATTGAAATCGGACGGATTACCCTGAACAAAGTAAATAAGACCTATCCCAATCATTCAAATTACTAGACTACCAAAAGATAAGTGTAAAATCATATTAAAGGAAAAATAATTATATAAAATTAGACAATATCATTAAATTAGGTTAATAAAATTATTCGAAAGAAAATACAATGGAATGGAATATATTGAGAAAAAGGAGATGATAGGAGTTGAATGAAACACTCGAGACACCATGTTCCAGATGTGGAAAATATACCCTTATCCGTAAGGACCTGAAAAACGGCAGGTATACCATTGTCTGCACTTCTTGCGGATTATCAAGAGGAGAGCTGCCACCTGATGAGAAGAAAGGAGTTGTTTGAATTGTTCGATAAGGCCGATATTGAAAATATTGGAAATGAATATGAAAGGGGGCTCCGAATGTCAGGACCCGGAATTGATAACCATATGGTAATGGCCCTAAGGACCTCATTCGAACTCGGCATCATGACAGCCCTCAAGATGGTAGAGGACCGTGTCCAATTGAAAGATACTCAATGATCGTACACTTTCAGGTGTATACCTTCATTGACGCTAATTTTATAGATAGATTAGTTCGATCCTTTCATTTGAGGGGCGGAGAACATGGTGTAATCCACTTGTCCAGGGTAGTCTGAAGTGAAGAAGAGATGCCATTTTCCTCGAATTCAAGATTTGAAATGGATATCCCAAGAAGACGGATGCTCCTTTGACCTGCATCGGTCCTTCTCAGTAGTTCGGTCACGCTTTCGGTTATCATTTGAGAGGATCTAATCGGGAAGGGCAGTGTGGCAGATCTTGTTATCCTTGAATGGTCCGAATATTTCAATCTCAGGGAAATTGTCCTCCCTGATATTCCCCTTTTTTCCATGGAAGATTCCAACATGTCAGCAATGGAGAGCAATCTCTCGTTCATATCCTTCAGATCACTGGTATCTTCATGAAGGGTCCTCTCCTTACCAATTGATCTCCTCTCATGATGAGTGGAAACAGGAGGGTCATAGAGATTGTTGACTATATCATGGAAATAAACTCCTGCCCTTCCGAAGATGGATACCAGTTCTGCTTTGGAATATTTCTTCAGATCGCTTCCTTTCAGTATTCCGTTCTCTATCATCCTTTTTTCAGTGGCCTCCCCTACACCGTGGAATTTCCTAATGGGTAGATCGTTCAGGAAATCGTCGGCTTCCTCCGGAGAGATAACCTTGATCCCATTGGGTTTGTTGATTCCGGATCCAACCTTGGCAAGGAATTTATTGAACGAGATCCCGGCGGAAGCGTTCAAACGGGTCACATCCTTTATCCTTTGAAGGATCCTCTTTGTGATCTTAATGGGGTCTTCTCCGTCTTTCACCTGGGTAGAGATATCCAAATAGGCTTCGTCAAGGGACATAGGTTCCACAATTGGAGTGAACTCTGAAAAAATGGCCATAATATTCCTGGAAGCGTCCCTATAGGCATTGAAATGCGGGTGGATGAACACAGCTCCCGGACATAGTCGGTGAGCATGTGAACATGGCATCGCAGAATGGACACCAAATCTTCTTGCCTCATATGAAGCGGAAGTGACAACTCCCCGCCCTCTTGGATCACCACCAACAATAACAGGGAGACCTCTGAGCTGTGGATTATCTCTCTGTTCCACCGAAGCATAGAAGGCATCCATATCAACATGGGTGATGTAGCTTTTCCAGAGAGATCCATTTCCCATTATCTTCTACCAGTGGATCATTATCAGCATCTCCTTAATAAGTTCAGGTTTGGGGGGTGAGGTGAACTTGGAATTCAAACCTTTACTAATACTAGTTTGAGGTTGTCAAAAAAGGTGGCTCTTTACCTCAGGATGAGAATTATTTAGGATGCTTGCATACAGCAACCAAGGCCTTGTCCTTTACCTTAATCTCCTTGATGTTGGCTTTACTTAGGAATATCATATCATGATGAGCATTAGCATGGAATTGATCATCCACCTGGAAGGCATGTACTATTAGTTTACTATCACCATGGATGACATCCAATTTATCTCCGTTCCTCAGGTTTAAGTAATCCATTAAAAACCCGGGGAGAAGTGCATTGTCCTTGACTCCGAAGGATTCGCTGTTAACATGGACCTTCTTTGTTCTCATATAATCATCAGCGATCATCGAGTCGATGGAATCCAGCTTTTCGAAGATCTTCACCTTGATCTCATGTTCAGTGATCCCCTGGTGTTTTTCCACATCGCCTGCTATCTGCTTTGCGGTCTTATGGTCCAGACCAACAGCCTCTAGCGAACCTATAATGTTGGATCGACTGAATTTCTCTTCAGTTCCATCTTCCAGTCTAACTTTGATTGTCATTTGAATCACCCCAAATAATTGTGGATGGGACTCTCCACCAATGATGTATATGGGGGAGAGGAGTATTAATCACTTCTTAAATCGGGGTTATCAGAACTATAATTATGTAGCAAATAATTAAATGATACTCAACAAATATCTATTGACACATAAGGAATATAACATTTGGCAATAAAAACAAGAAATAATGATTAAGGGTCCCATTAATAATAACAAAACTATAAAGAAAAAAGATAATTAGGAGATCATATGAGAACTGTTCCTGTCCTTACATACTATCTCGAGATGACAGAGAGACCTGTCATCTTTCCTGAGGACCCTCCGGAGGGCCTAAGTTTAACGAAAGTTGACAATATTTCCCTGAAAGAATACAGGGACCTGTACGTTTCAGTTGGGGGACCTTATAGATGGTATGATAGGGTCCTGATGGACGATGAGGAACTACTATCGATCATTGAGGACCCCGGCACAGAGATCCACGTCCTTCGGATCGGGGGGAAAACTTCCGGATACTTCGAAATTGACACGAGAGATCCAGAAGATGTGGAGATAGTTTTTCTTGGGATTGTGCAGAAACACATTGGCAAAGGTTATGGTAAGTATCTTCTTGGTAGATGTCTCTCATTGGCCTGGAAAGAGAATACTCGAAGGGTATGGTTGCATACCTGCGAATGGGATCATGAGGGAGCATTGCCCATGTATGAAAAAGCAGGATTCACATTATTCAAGAAGGACTATCATGATCAGAAGATCCCCGATCATCATGACTAAGATCGAACTGATATCAGACAGGATTTTATCTGACTTATACGGTACCATGGTCCAATGGACCTGGGAGAAGGATTCGAATTGTGTAATATATTGGAGCCAGGAGATATCGGTCAATTGATACACATACAGAGCAAATACTATTTCCAGGAGTTCGGATACGGCATCGAGTTCGAAGCCTACATATCCAAATTATTCTCCGTATATATCGATCGGAACAATGAACGAGAGGACCTTTGGATACTTCAAAAGGATGGAAAGAACATAGGATCGGTTGGAATTTTTCAGGAGGATGAAGAAACTGCTAGACTCAGACTCCTTTTCGTTCATCCTGAATTCAGAGGACATGGATTGGGTGCTAAAATGGTTGACCTTGCACTCAAGTTTGCTAGAGAGAAGGATTATTCCTCTGTTGTCCTGATGACTGAGGATATTCTATACGATGCTGCAAAGATCTACGAGAAAACGGGATTCGAGGTTGTGGAAAGTGCCACGACCAATATGTGGGGGATTGATTGTCAGCTTCAGACCCTTAGGAAGGTCCTTTGAACAATGAAACATAATTAGAAGATATCCCATTAGAATCCAAGACCGGGAGGGGCCTCATGCAATTAAAATTGAAGATGAAATGTCCGCTATGCGGATCCGAGAATGGATTGAAGGTGTACGAATATAACGAGAACCATGTCAAGCAGGTTGCGGAAATTTCAGGTCAATGCATCAGCTGCCCACTTGAATACGGTTTCACAATCAAAGGACCTGTCAATACAGAGAAATTGAGGGAACTAGTCTACGCCGATGAATGATCCGATAAAATCTCATGGTCGCTAAAGCAAAAAAGATCGATATTCTTGAAAGATCCATGACCATAGGGGAAATTTACCGACCAAATCTGTTTTATATCATACATATCCAATATTAGCAAGCTGGGAACTCCATGAACACTTATCTTGATATTTCGATCGACTCGTCTCTTTGGCTGATCTCCCTAGCAGGGTCCTTACTGCTTACGGTATTCACATTCCTTCTGATAATGTTTATAACAAATATCATACAAGGAAAGAAGAAAGGAATTGTCTACCTTTTCCTAAGGATCGAAAAATGGCCCATATCAACAATTTTTGGTCTTTTCTTTTTATACTTAACCTTTCCTTTCAGCGAGTATACTGACGAAGACCTCTATCGGAGAGCCGTAATAATTGGGTTAATTATCGGATTCACATGGTTTTCATCAAAGTTCATAAGTGTGATCAGAGAGATCGTAGTAAAGAAATTCTCTATCGAGAAAGAGGATAACCTTCAGGAGAGGAAGGTAAGGACCCAGTTCCAGTATATACGGGCAATTCTCTCAATAATCATTGTTATCGTTGGCATTGGCTTGATAATGTGGCAGTTCGATCAGTTGAGGGCTCTTAGCACCGGGATATTTGCATCTGCAGGTCTGATAACACTGGTCATAGCATTCGCCGCAAATCAGACACTTTCCAATCTCATTGCAGGTTTCCAGATAGCATTTACCCAGCCATTCAGGATCGATGACGTTGTGATCGTCGAAGGAGAGTGGGGGCGTATCGAGGAGATCACATTGACATACATTGTTGTCCGTATATGGGACCAGAGGCGACTGGTCCTGCCTATCACATATTTCGTTAACAACCCTTTCCAGAACTGGACGAGGACCAGCGCCGACATCATAGGAACTGTCTACCTCTATCTCGATTACACGGTTCCGGTAGAAAAGGTGAGGGAAGAACTTATGATAATTGTCGGTCAAAGTGAACTTTGGGATAAGAGAGTGGCAGTTCTCCAAGTCACGGATACCTCCGAGAAGACGATCACTTTACGAGCCCTTGTCAGTGCTGGAAACGCATCGGAAGCATGGGACCTTCGTTGTTTCGTCAGGGAGAAACTCGTGACCTACCTTCAAAATAACTTCCCCGAGTCACTGCCAAAGATCCGCCTGGAGGAAGGTAGTCTTTCGGTAAGAAACGAGAGGAACCCAGCAAAAACCTTGGATGCCGGGATGACCCATTAGAAAACGATTGAATAGGACCTCTTCCATCCATGCCGGAGGCTTGTCAATGGCAAAAGGTACCTTCGGAACAGTGATCAACTGTATGGACGGGAGAACCCAATTACCTCTTAACCAGTGGATGAGGAAAGAGTTCGGTGTGGATTACGTGGATACCATCACGGAACCTGGTCCCAATGGCATACTGGCAAGAGGAGAAGATACTCTTGTAGAATCAATAAAGAAGAGAGTGGGGATCTCCGTCAATGGCCATGGTTCCCGGATCATTGTTCTTGTGGGTCACCACGACTGTGCAGGAAATCCTGGTACCAGAGATATGCAGGAAGAACATGTGATGAAGGGACTGGAAACCCTTATCAGATGGGACCTGCCCGTGAGGGTCATCGGCGTGTGGGTGGGGGATGATTGGAAGGTTGAGGTCTTGTTCGACTCCGATAGTAATTGAGCCATGCTCTCCCTTATCTTTTACCCACCCAAGGAAAACCTTTTTATTCAATTGGTTTTGTCGAAAATTCCTAGATGGAACCCTGGGGACCTCTGACATCGGACATCGAGTTAGAGAGGGGACCTTTTTTTTGGGGGGTTTATTGATGAATAACACGGATAAGAAGGAGGGCTACCTTGTACTTGAGGACGGGAGGAGGTTCGAGGGGCGATTGTTTGGCTCAAGAGAAGAATGCTCAGGAGAGGTGGTCTTCAACACTGGGATGGTTGGATATGTTGAAACCCTTACCGATCCATCCTATCACGGCGAGATCCTGACCTTCACCTATCCTCTGATCGGAAACTATGGTGTTCCCGATCCTTCCCGGTTCGAATCCGGAAGGATCCAGGTCAGAGGAGCTGTCGTTTCAACTGCGATCGAGTCCCACTCCCATTGGGAGAGTAAAGGTTCACTCGATCAATGGTTGAAAGAGAATGGAATCCCTGGAATATCCGGGATAGATACAAGGGCACTTACAAAGCATCTCAGATCGAGAGGGACAATGCTGGGGAGGATAGTCCCGAAAGGTCTTCCTTTCAACGAGAATATTGAGGACCCAAACTCCCTGGACCTAGTCTCGGATGTGACCATAAATGAGGTCAAAACATACAAGGGAAATGGGCCGAGAATACTTCTGGTCGACTGCGGATCGAAAGAAAGCATAGTCCGGTCATTGTTGTCAAGGAACTGTACCGTCATCAGGGTTCCATACGACCATCCATTGGATGATATCGAATATGATGGCATTCTGATCTCCAACGGTCCCGGAGATCCCCAAAGATGTACGGAGACGATCCGTAACATCAGAAAGTTGATAGAAGGTCCTGACCCACCCCCCATAGGAGGGATCTGTCTCGGAAACCAGATAATCGCCCTTTCTTCGGGAGCTACCACTTATAAGATGAAATTCGGCCACAGGTCCCAGAACCAACCCTGCATGGAATCCGAGAACAGTAGGTGCATAATAACGAGTCAGAACCATGGTTACGCAGTTGACCCGAGGTCCCTCCAAAATGGTTGGAAGGTCTGGTTCAAGAATCTCAATGATAACACGGTGGAAGGCATCAAACATGAAAAGCTCCCGTTCATGGCTGTCCAGTTCCACCCCGAAGCGAACCCTGGGCCAAAAGATCCTGAAGGTTTCTTCAACACATTCCTGGAGGTGGTATCCGATGGTTCATAAAGTGATGTTACTTGGGAGCGGAGGTCTGAAGATCGGACAGGCCGGTGAATTCGATTATTCTGGATCACAGGCACTTAAAGCCCTGAAAGAGGAGGGTATCACCACGATCCTGGTGAACCCGAACATTGCCACGGTTCAGACCAACAAGGAGATGGTTGACAAGCTGTATCTTCAACCTGTTGACACAGAGACGGTTACAAGGATCATAGAGAAGGAAAGACCTGATGGCATAATGCTGGGTTTTGGAGGGCAGACAGCATTGAATGTGGGTGTGGAGCTCCACGATAAAGGAATATTAAAAAAATTCGATGTCGAAGTTCTGGGAACCCCGATCGAACCAATCAAGGATACCGAGGACAGGGAGAGGTTCATCAAGAGACTGGATGAGATCCAGGTATCCACTGCCAGGGCAAAAGCGGTTTCTGACCATATACATGCAAGGAAGGCAGCTGATGAGATAGGTTATCCTGTTATGATCAGGGCAGCTTTTGCTCTCGGAGGATTGGGGAGTGGTGTTTGCAGGAACAGGGAAGAACTCGATCCCATGGTCAAGAAGGCCTTGAACCTCTCACATCAGGTTCTGGTGGAAGAATATCTTGAGGGATGGAAAGAAGTGGAGTATGAGGTGGTTAGGGATACCTTGGACAACTGCATGATAGTATGCAACATGGAGAACCTGGACCCAATGGGGATACATACCGGAGAATCGATAGTCGTAGCTCCAAGCCAGACCCTTGATGATAGGGAATACCACATGTTGAGAGAGGTGGCCATAAGGACCGTTAGACATCTGGGGGTCATCGGTGAATGCAACATACAGTATGCCCTTTCTCCTGATTCAACCGAATACAGGGTTATCGAGGTTAATGCCAGGCTTTCACGGTCCTCTGCCCTGGCATCGAAAGCTACAGGTTATCCTCTTGCTTACATTGCAGCCAAACTTTCCCTTGGTATGTCATTGGCAGAGCTCCCGAACAAGGTAACAGGGAAGACAGTTGCCTTTTTCGAACCTGCCCTTGATTATCTTGTTGTCAAGGTCCCGAGATGGGACCTGGAGAGGTTCAGAGGCATCGACACTGAGATCGGTTCACAGATGAAATCCGTTGGAGAGGTAATGGCCATAGGCAGGAGCTTCGAAGAGGCCCTGCAGAAATCATTGCGGATGATCGGTACCGGAATGCATGGATTGGTGCAGAACCGCCTGGAGTTCGATGATGTGGAACATGAGATTTCGCATCCGACTCACAGAAGGATCTTTGCTGTAGGTGAAGGCCTCAGACGCGGAATGACAGTTGATAAGATCCATGATCTTACAGGGATCGACAGGTGGTTCCTCCATGGACTGGACAATATCGTGAAAATGGAAAGACGTATCGAAACAGAGGGAGAGAAGGTCTCGCCAACCACTCTCAGGAAAGCAAAGGAGATGGGATTCTCCGATTTCCAGATAGGAAAGGCCACTGGAATAGATATGTCAGAGATAAGGAAGAGAAGGAAGGACCTGGGGATACTTCCGGTAATAAAGCAGATAGATACACTTGCGGCTGAATATCCCGCAGAGACCAATTATCTATACATGACCTACAACGGGACCGAAAATGATATAGATCCCAGGGCAGGGGCCGTAATGGTCCTCGGAGGCGGATCATACAGGATTGGTTCCTCGGTTGAGTTCGATTGGTGTTGTGTCACAGCTGTCCAGACCGCCAGGAATATGGGTTACAGAACGATAATGGTCAATTGCAATCCGGAAACGGTCTCCACGGACTATGATATCTGTGACAGGCTCTATTTCGAGGAACTGACATTTGAACGTGTCCTGGACATCTACGAGTTCGAGTATCCCGACGGTGTCATCGTTTCTATGGGGGGGCAGGTGTCGAACAATCTGGCCCCAAGACTTGAAAAGGAGAAGGTAAGGATATTCGGAACCTCACCCAAAGACATAGACAAGGCAGAGGATCGCAATAAATTCTCCTCGCTCCTGGATGACCTGGGGATCGATCAACCTGAATGGACCGAAGCATCCTCATTGGAGGAGGCTTCCTCCTTTGCCGAAAGGGTAGGATACCCGGTAATAATCCGACCCTCATACGTCCTTTCCGGGGCTGCAATGGCAGTTGTCTTCGACAGGGAGACAATGGGATCCTACCTTACAAGAGCAACAGAGGTAGACCCCTCGAACCCAGTGGTGGTATCCCAGTTCCTGGAAGAGGCCAAGGAGATAGAGTTCGATGGTGTGGCAAGGAACGGCGAGATCCTGCTATACTCCATCGGGGAGCATGTGGAAAATGCTGGTGTTCATTCAGGAGATGCAACTATCGTCATTCCACCTCAACGACTCTATATCGAGACGATAAGAAAGATCAAGAAGGCATCCCGGTCGATCGCTTCGGCCCTCAATATCACAGGACCTTTCAATATCCAGTACCTTGCAAAGGAGAACAGATTGAAGGTCATCGAATGCAACCTCAGGGCCTCAAGGACATTCCCATTCGCTTCCAAGGTCCTGAGAAAGAATTTCATAGAGCTTGCAACAAGGGCAATGCTGGGAGAGGATGTCGAGAAGGTGGAGGGATCCTCCATCGATCTTGATAGGGTCGGAGTCAAGGCGGCACAGTTCTCCTTTTCAAGATTGAAAGGTGCCGATCCCACAATGGGTGTCGCAATGGCCTCGACAGGGGAAGTGGGATGTATTGGAAAGGACATGGAATCGGCACTTCTCGCATCACTTAGGTCCGTTGGTCTGAAAATGGACATGAGATCGGCTTTGATCTCGGCAGGTCCTATTGAGAAGAAGGGAGAATGGCTCCCGGTAGTAAGGGATCTGGAGAGGATGAAATACAGATTGTTCGCAACCTCCGGAACTGCCAGGTTCATGCGTAAGAACGGGATAGAGACCGAAACCCTGAGATGGCCGAACGAGAAGACCCAGCCAAACAGCCTGGACCATATCAGGGAGGGTAGGATCGGACTGGTCATCAACATCCCCAAGAACAATGAAGAGGAAGAGCTGTCCAATGATTACCTGATAAGGAGGACCGCTGTTGATAACGACATACCGATCCTTACCAATCTCAAGCTAGCAGAACGCTTGATGGAATCACTGGAGATCTACGACTTCAATGACATACCCATCCTCGAATGGGACGAGACCTGAAAACCAAAGATACCCATATACATTGATTTCTGGGGAAAGAGGATTAAATGGGCTGGTTTATCAAGAAAACAGGTGAGACCTGATGGAAGCTGATACCATCATCGTTGGAGCAGGGGTAATTGGAACTTCAACAGCTTACCACCTGAAGAGAATGGACCCAGAAAGGGATATCCTTCTCCTGGAAAGGGAGAAGAGACCTGGAACCGGAAATACGGGAAAAAGCGCTGCCCTTTACAGGAACATATTCTCATCTGCCACTTCCAAACTTCTCTCCAAATCATCAATCAAATATTATCTGGAGTTGGGAACCAAGGTACAGATGAATCCCATCGGATATCTCTGGATGTTCTCAGATGACCAATGGAATCGATCAAGCGAAGCGAGGTCCTCTCTTGATCCATTGAGAGATGAGATGGAGAATGTAGATGGGACTAAGATATCCAGAACCCTGAAGATCAATACCCAGAGCAGTGGTCCCTTCCCATCGGTGGAAAAAGGTATCTGGGGTCGATTATGCGGGTCCCTTTCAGGAATGGGTCTTGCCCAGCATTATACGGAAGAATTCGAAAAGATCGGGGGACGTTTGGAGACCTCAAAGAACATAACCCAACTGGTCCTTACCGGTTCAAAAAGCCGGTTCTCACCATGGGATGATGTCAAGTTGAGATCGATAATAGACAATGAGGGGAACCATTACTCCGCAGAGGATTTCATATTCACGGTAGGTGCATGGAGCCAGGAGCTGTTGGGAAGATACGGTATCTTCACTGGCACCCTCCCCAAGAAGAGACAGATGTTCGGGATAAAACTGGACGATCCGTATCAGATAGCGGGTGATATTGACCTGGATAAGGTACCTGCATTGATACTTCCCGCAGGGGGTACCTATGTCAAACCATTACTTGACAGAAAGCTGATGATCCTGGGTTTGGCTGACGATCTGGGACAGCCTTATGGGATGGATCGACCCGAACCTGATGAGGAATATTTCAGAGGGGGGATCGTTCCTGTTCTCAACCATTATTTTCCTGACCTGAAGGATTGGGAACTGAAGATGAAATGGGCAGGATACTATTCATACCATTGGCCTGATAAGAATCCGGTGGTTGAATCCGTGAAGAACATCACATGGGCTGCAGGGACTTCCGGTTCAGGAATAATGAAAGCTGATGCCATCGGAAGGGTGACAGCATCTAGGATACTTGGTGAGGAGATCACAGAGCTCTTTGATGGCAGTAGAATGACAACATGGTCCCTTTCTTTGAAGGAGAGGTCCGTGGACATAGAAAGGTTCGTCATTTGACCTGGGGGCAATGAAAAGTGATCGTTTATTTTTTAAAATGGGGTATTTCTTCTTCATCCGCAGGTCCATGTGATAGAAATAGTGCGACAATTCGAGTTTGTACAACAGGATTTATTAATCATGAATACAAAATGGACATTACAGGTGGAAGGTTAAGACCTGTAGAATTTCTCGGAGGAGATATTTTTGGGCATAGGAGACCTACTTTTAGGGAAGGGTCCCACGACACTTCACGGTATCAAGAGGATGCACCGTTCAAAGGATGTTAGAGGTCTCGTGAACGGACTCAAAGTGGCTCCTCCCAATATCATTCCTTTCATTCTGGATTATCTGGATGATTACGAGAGCGATGGGTACCTCAAGATGATGATGGAAGCGGATATCGTCACCAGGATAGAGGATATCCTTGAAAACAGCGGAGACAAGGCAAAGAGAGGAGCTCTCAAACTCCTGATCCGATTCGTTGCTTGGGGGAAAGGTAAACAATTCCTGACAGAGAGGAATACCACCCACATCGTAAGGATGCTGCATGGATCGGACATCAATCTCAGAAAATGGATAACATACTGTCTACCGGAATCCATATCGAACGGCAACGGACCGATCGTCTCTATCGAGAGTGGAATACCCGAACTTGTGGATCAGCTGGATACGTATGATGATGATCTGATCGGATATACATTGCTTGCGTTGAAGGAGATGGAAAAAGCCGGATACCAGCAAGATATCATTAGATTGGGTACTGTGGAGAAGCTCAAGAAACACAGGTCCTCTGGAAATGACTACGTGAGCTCATATTCCAGTGAACTCTATCAGAGGTTAACCGGATGGCAGGACTCATCCTCCAGGGTCGGGAACGTTCTTGCAAAACCAAGGACCGACATGGAGGTAATAAAACAGGTAGTGAAGAAAAACGTGAAAGAGGAGGTCCTGGAGAAACATTCCGGAGAGGAGAAATATGTAAGACCCAAGGCAAGAGACCTCTCAAAGAAGAAGAGAAAGAAGGGTGCCCTCACTTCCAATGGGAGGAAGACCTCCAAAAGTGATGATGACACAATATTGGAGATACCATCCACCTCCACCAAACCATTAAAGGAAAGGATGATAGAAGAAGAGGACGAGTTTGAGATCACTACATGATCTTCTGCCTATCCAATTAGCTTCTTAACAGCCTTTAAACGGTCCTTTCTGGCCATTCTTCTGGTTACTGGATTCCGATCCTCAAGAAGGAGCTCTGAATATTCTGGTCTTGCATCCTTCAGAAAAATACCTATGGGCCATTTCTCTTTCTGTGTAGCCTTTAAAAAGGCTTCTGTCCTGGTCTTGGGGACCTCCTCCATTACCTCCGTTTTCTCGGAGTAGAGCTTATAGGTGTTGTTGAAGGTATGGCACGGCTGTAGGGCATCCACAAAAGCGAATCCCTTGTGTTCCACTCCACTCACTATCAGGTCCGCCAGATGGTCCATTTTCACGGTGAATCCCCTTGCAACAAAGCTTGCACCGGCTTCTATCGTCAATGTCAGTGGATTGAACGGTTCCTCTATGGAACCTCTGGGAGTGGACCGGCCCCTGAAACCCTTCTTCGAGAGAGGAGTGAATTGACCTGTGGTCAATCCGTAAACACCATTATCGTGCATGATGACCGTGATATCGATGTTCCTCTTTGCAGCGAACATCAGATGCTCCAGACCCTCTCCGGTAATGCCTCCATCTCCTCCGAAAACGATTACCTTCAGGTCGGGATCCGCTATCTTTATCCCCTGAGCGGTCGACACTTCCCTTCCATGGAGAGCATAAATTCCGGATGCTGCAAGGTAATCGAATATCTTTGGACCGCATCCGATCCCGGCGACCATCACGATATTCTCACGGGGTGTTCCATTTCCTTCCAGCTTCCTGATGGCCTTCTTTGCAGCCTCGAAGAGACCGAAATTACCACATCCTGGGCACCAGGTGCATTCTGCATAAGTTGTGAGATCATCCGCCATTCACACCACCTCCCCAAGCTCATCTGCCAATTCTCTGGGATCGAATGGTCTTCCATCGTACCTCTTGATCACTTTGACAACATTGACGCCTACCTTCTCCTGGAGAAGCCTCGAGAACTGTTCCGTTGAGGACTGCTCAACGACTATCACATCCCGATCTCTGTAATTCTCAAGCTCCCAGGTTGGGAACGGTCTGAGGTATACAGGTTGTATCACCTTGGCTTTCAATCCACCCCAAGAAAGAGCTTCCAGCACCGACAGTGTGGTGGAACCGTATGTGAATATGATCGCATCACCATCTCCGTGCACATTTACAGTCCCCATTCCTTTCAGCGCATTCCTGAGACTCTCTCCTTTCTTGTTACGCTTGTCATGCATCTTTACAACCCACTCAGGATCCTCTGTGGTGATGCCCTTTTCATCATGTTCGTATGAGTTTGCCTTTATCAGCTCCTTGGAAGGTGGGAACAGCATCGGGGAGATTCCATCATCCGTGATCTTGTACCTGAAATACTCTCCCTCTCCGGAGAACTCCATTCCTTTTGCTTCCTTTACCTTTGAAGGGTCCAGGTCCAGTGTCATACTGCTCTCTGAAAGGTGCTTTTCAGTGAGGAGGGTGGCAACAGCCTGGTATTTCCAGACAAGGTCAAGCAGTTCGCCGGCAAGGTAGAACGCTTCTTCTATAGAGCCAGGGGAGGCTACTATCCTCGGGAATTCGCCGTGTCCCTGATGAAGGGCGAATTCAAGGTCCGCCTGTTCCGTGTATGTTGGAACTCCGGTGGAAGGTCCCGGCCTGGAGGACAGTATACATAGAAGAGGGATCTCGCACATTCCTGCCAGTGACAGAGCCTCTTCCATTAGTGCAAATCCACCCCCGGAGGTTCCCACCATGGTCCTGGCCCCTGCGAAGGCAGAGCCAACGGCCATATTGGCTACTCCCACCTCGCTCTCGGGATGGACGGTAGTTATTCCCAGATCCCTGTCGTGTGCAGCATAATAATGGAGGATAGAAGATGCAGGGGTCATAGGGTAGGCAAAGTAAGCATCCAGACCTGCGGCGGCAGCTCCCAGGGCTATTGCTTCGTTTCCGGAAAGTACGGATCCTGTTCCCTTTCCCTTCGGGAGGTCCTTCACTTTTCCAACTTTTTCAACGGTCATATCGTAGATCGATCGGGCATAGGCAATGTTATTTTCCAGGTCCCGGGGGTATTCCTCCTTTATCAAATCGACCATATCTTCCTTCGAAAGACCTACATATGCGGAAAGGACCGAGACCGCACCTACCCCGAGCCTAAGATCCGGATTGGGATACTTCTTTGCCTCCGAAAAGAGAGGTAGGCCGATCCCTTCGCCTTCCTCAATATTTTCTGAATTGTAGACGTGTATACCATTTTCCGTAAGGTGCTCCTTGTGGAGGTCGTAGCTCCTTTTATCAAGGGAGACCACCAGGTCCGCTTTGAGGTAGTGGCTGGTGATCCTTTCATTGGAGGCAGATACTACTGAGAAGTTGTGGCCGCCCCTGATGAGGCTCATGTAATCGTCCATGAGAAAAACGTTCTGGTCCTTCCTTCGAAAGAGGTTCATAGCCGTTGTCCCGGCCTTTTTTACCCCTTCCCCTGCTTTTCCACCGACAATGAAACTGAAAACTTCCTTTACCATTAATACAACCCCTGTCCCATTTGAATATGAAGAAGGGATTTTCTATAAGCGTTTATCTATTGACCCACAAATATTAGCTAATTAGAACTAAAATGACTAAAAAAAAATAAGGGAGGCTAAAAAGCCTCCCATTTCACTTCATTTGAGGTATCATTCTCTATCTCGGAAGGGGATCTCCTCCTCGTCCATGTCCTCGACCTCATAGCCCTCGGTGATGTCAGGCTCCTCCACCTCATCATCATATACCTCCTCGCTCTCCTGAAGCTCTTCTTCGAACTTCGCACCGCAATCCGGGCAGTCCATCGCATCTCCCTGAAGGAGGGATCCGCACTCGGGACATTCGAAGAGGTCATCTTCGAACTCCGCACCACAGTTTGCACAATCAGGTTCGTCAGCCCCTACGACATTACCGCAGACCGGACACATGAACTCTCCTTCGGCGATCTCATCATAGAACCCACTATCATGGAAGGATTCCCTCTGTCTTCCGGCAGAGAAAGGAGCTGGTCTCCGGGCCCTGCCCGTTTCCTCTTCCTCCTCCGGTTTCTCCCTCCTACCAAGGATGAACACATAGAGAAGGATGATTATCACAACAATGACAAGGATCACCAGGACAATTGTTCCGATGGTCATCAGATCACTGTTCTCCTCTTTCTTCTCTATCTTGATATCCTTCAGGTCCGTATCTTCCCCTGCGATTATGGTGAACACATCCGAGTATTTCTCGTGGTCCGGGATCTCAATCTTGATCGTCCAGATACCAGCCGGAAGGTCAGCCTTATTGAACTTGCCATCCATATTCACATTGAGGGAGATCGGCTCACTGCTTCCCTTCTGAATTGTTATCTTTACCTTGTCAGGTGAGAATGGCTCCCCATCCTTGTCCTTTACAAATCCCTTCACGGTTCCGGTGGTTATCAATGCCATGGTCTCAAAGGACCAGGTGGTTCCTCTGAATATATGGGTGGAATCCACAGGTGTCATCTGATCGCTCAGGGACACCGAGTACCTTCCCTCATACTGAAAGTTGGATGCGGGTATGAACATTGCAGTGTAGTTGTTCGAGTAATAGACAACGGTCCCGGAAATGGGTGTTCCTCCTCCACCGCTTATGAACACCTGGAAAGTGTCCTCTGAGATGGTGGATGCGACCATTGGTTCCGGGAAGGTTGCAGTAATACTGGCACCTATCGGAACCTCATTCTGGTCGTCGCCAGGATACCTGGAGGTTATATCTATCTCGATTATCTCGACCTCGGTGGTGAAGGTGGAATAGGTTATCTGAGGGAATGTGTTGCCATTGGTGTCTTCAAGAAGGTCCGTTATGGTTATCCTGTAATCGGTGTTGTAATCCAGCAGGTTCTGAGGTTCTACCAGGACCGTGTTCTCCTCATCTATGAATGCAAATGATACCGAAATGGATTCGCTTGTTGAGAGCTTCACCATGTAAATTGTGGTCTGGTTCACAGTTGTCTTGTTTATGGCTTTTGAGAACTGGAGAGACACAGTAGGTGAGATCGAAATTGAGGTGTCCCCGCTGGGTGGGGATATATCCACTGTGAACGGGATGTCCCCAAGGGTCAGGTCAAGAGGATTCCATATCTGTTCAATGATCGTGAACGACGATCTCTCATCGTTCTCGTAACCATCAAGAGATGCCACTAAGCTGATCTGCCCTGCCTTTACAGAAGAGAAGGAGTAGTTACCATCCTGATCAGCTATCTCCGTCGAAGGTGGTTCTCCCGGGATAGTAATGGTTATTGTGGCCCCTTCAGCAGGTGTAACATCGTCAGGAAGGAACACTTGACCCTCCAATCCTCCAACAGCCATCTTGTTGATCACAGCGTTCACCGTGGTGGTCGTTCCATCTGCGACAACAACGGAATTGTTGAGTGCGGAAGTGGACCAGAGTTTGGTGAATTCCAGAGAATAGGTTCCTGAGGCCAGGTTCATGAACTGGTAGTAGCCGTCAGAATCAGTGAGGACCTCTGTATCGAAGGTTCCGATGATCGCCCTAACATTGACACCCTGAACCGGGGTTCCTGCGGTGGTCTTTGTATAACCCTCTATCGATGGTCTCTGTTCAACTGAAAAATAGACTGTGAACATATCGTTTTCCTGGTCATAATCTTCAATATCCACCGTGAAGACCGCCCTGTAAGCACCCGAAATGACAGGTATCCATCCCTGGTCGAACATGACGGAGAAGATGTGTCCGGGGTTGACGGGGGTGGAATTATGGAGCATAATCACCATGTCCTCATCGTAGTATACGACAGGGATATCGGGATCCGTATGCGTGATATTAAGGTTGACAGTGACATCACCGGCCCATTCCTCTACATTTCCATCATATTCTACGGAACAGGTAGGCATCATCTCCTCATCCAGAGGATAAGTTCCCTCAGGTTCGAAGAAATCGCTGTCAATGGAGAGGTCCACAACGTCCATGATGGTGACATCGATGAAGGCGCTGGTATTGATCCCCTTCAAGGTAGCGTTGACCACGATCTTGAACTCTCCTTCCGGCAGGGAAATGTCCCCGAAAACGAACGAACCCTGCCTGGAGGTCTCATTATCCACGATAATAACAATGTTATCATCCGATGATGACAGGAATAGAGTATCGTTCGGATAAAAGACCTTGAGATAGACAGAGGTCAGATCCGTGAAGTATTCATCTCCCGTATTATTTACCAGATATGTGACCTCATGGATACCTGAAGCATACTCATCTTCGGGCCCCATGACCCCATCCAGCATAACATCCACAATCTTCGCCGAAAGGGTCCTGGTCGGTTCTGCCACCGCCAGGAACGGAAGTATTCCCGCAACGAGCATCATGGCGACAACGACAAGCCCTATCCTCTTATGCATCTCTTTACCCTCCCACTCTGCCAACCCAGCATTGACCAGATCCCTTCAGGGATCTTCCCCGTTAAGGTCCAATGCTGGCATGTTGGATGTACGGAAATGTATATCCAATTATATATTATATTCCGACAGGGGAGTGGAGATTCTCCTATGGATCAGAATAATTGAGGTCTTCAAGGACATAGTTTTTAGTATATGAGATGATAGTGCGCCGAAGGTGTTCCCATGCATCAGGTGCTCTCAGTTGATATGGAAAAGGACCTTCTTGCCGCAAACAGGAGACTTGCCAAGGAGAACCATGAACTTCTCAGGTCCCATGGGATCAGGTCCGTGGACTTCATGGGATCCATTGGCTCAGGGAAGACGCTCCTTATTGAAAGGCTTGTGATCTATCTCAAGGAACGAGGCATCAATTCCGGAGTCGTCACAGGTGATGTTGCGGGAGATGACGATTATCAGAGGGTTTCCGCATTGGGTGTTCCAACCATTAACGTGAACACTGGCAAGGAATGCCATATAGATGCTCATCTTGCCGAACATGCGATCGAGGACCTGGATCTTGATGACATCGATGTTCTTCTTGTTGAGAATGTTGGAAATCTTGTATGTCCGGCAGAATTTCCACTTGGAACGGATATCAGGACCGTTGTTATCTCGGTAACAGAGGGGGATGACATGATCAGGAAACATCCCGTGATATTCAGAGAGGCTGATGTGATAGTCATCAACAAGGCCGACCTAGCAGAGATAATGGAGGTGAACATCGATAACCTCCTTAGGGATGCTGCAACGATCAAACCAAATTCCAAGGTAGTCGTCACAGATGCAAGGCATTCAACAGGCATAGAGGAGCTTGCACGAGCCCTCGGACTCCTGAAGGGAGATTGAATGCATCGGATCGAGGTCCGCGGGGTAGTCCAAGGGGTAGGATTCAGACCCTCGGTCAAGAGAGCTGCTGACGAGTTGGGGGCAAAGGGATTCGTCAGGAACGACGGCTCCCATGTGACGATCCTTTGCAGTATCGATCCGGATATTCTAATGGACAGGGTCAGGAAGATCGTCGGACCCATGGCAAGGATTGAGAGCTGGAATACGGTAGATGAAGAAGATGAGATCGGAGACCGGACAGATTTCAGGATCGTTCCTTCCGTGGAAGGGGATAGGGATTCATCCCTTCCTCCTGATACCGCAATATGCGATAGTTGTCTTGAAGAGATGACAACTCCAGGGAACAGAAGATATCTCTATCCATTCACGAACTGCACCGACTGTGGTGCCAGATATACGTTGATAGATAACCTTCCCTATGATAGGGAAAGGACCTCGATGGTGGATTTCCCCATGTGCAGGGACTGTATGGATGAGTACAGCGACCAATCTTTTAGGAGGTTCCATGCCCAGACACTATCCTGTCCGGATAAAGGACCAAGTTACAATTACACTGACCAGTGGGGTAAGGTCCAGGATGATGGTTATGATGCCTTCTTGAAATGTGCCAGGGAGATAAACTCGGGAAAGATCATCATCGTGAAGGGGTGGGGAGGAATGCATATACTCTGCGACCCGGCCAGGATCGATGATCTGAGAAAATGGTATGACCGTCCATTCAAACCATTTGCGCTTATGGCGAGGGACCTGGAAGCGGTATTATCAATTGCCGAGGTCCCGGAACATGCAATGGGCCCTCTGACCTCTCCAGCGAGACCAATAGTCCTTCTAAGAAAAAGGAATGACATTCCAGATGAGTTGAGAGATATCCTTGGATCCGTTTCACCGGGAATAGGAACAGTAGGGGTCTATCTGCCCTATTCCGGGATACATCATCTTCTTTTCAAAGCCTTGAAAGAGATCGGCAGCCCGTTGACAAGTGTTGTAATGACCTCGGCGAACCCGCCAGGCGAGCCAATGGCGATCACTATGGAGGATGCACTGAAAATGGCAGCTGACGGATATCTGGTCCATGACAGGAGGATCTCTGCAAGGTGTGATGATTCCGTACTCGTTCCAAATCCATTCCGACCACAGGATGCAAGGTCACTTCCGGGACCTTTTTCCATCAGGGCATTTCCGATAAGAAAGGCAAGAGGCCTTGTTCCGGACCCTCTGCAACTCCCCCACAAAAGAACTGTCCTGTCCGTGGGAGCAGAAAGGAACGTAACCGTTACGATCACAGTAAATGGAAAGGCATTTACAAGTCCCTATATTGGGAACAGCAGGCATCCCGAGGTGCTTGATTATACTGCCTCATCAGCAGAGAGGTTCATGGACCTTTTCGGAGGGAGAGGGATAGAAGCAGTCGGGGCCGACCTCCACCCAAGGTACGAAACATTGACCCTTGCCAGGGAACTATCCGAAAAGGCAGATGTCCCTCTCCTCAGATATCAGCATCACGAGGCACATGCCGCATCCCTTCTGGTCGATTCCGGGCTTGAAGCTGTTCCTGTTCTCGTCCTTGATGGTGTGGGATATGGTAAGGACGGACTCCCTTGGGGAGGCGAGGTCATCGATGCTTCCTTGGAGAAAATGGACAGGATCGGATCACTTGAACCGTTTGGTCTTCCCGGAGGTGACAGGTCGGTATATCACCCCGAAAGGATCGCACACTGGCTGACAGTGGAGACTGGAAAGGAATTGGAACTAAATGACCCGGAAACCTCATCGTTCTTAAGAGTGACACATAAAGGAGCTATTAGAACCACATCCTTCGGTCGACTGCTGGATGCCATGTCATCGCTCCTGCTTGGAGTCACCTGGAGAACGTACGATGGGGAACCTGCAATGAGATTGGAGACCCTTCTGGAAAGGTCCAGCCATCCTGAAACACAGTTGTTCTCACGACCGTTAATGGGAGAAAAGGTCGATGTAATCGGGAGATGGAAGGTCCTACTGGAAGAGCTCTTCATTGATGATATTCCATCTATAGGAAGTAAAGCAAACGAACAAAGGACTGCTGACCTGGCCATGGGAATGATCGGGTCCATTTTAGATGATATGATCTCAATTGCACTTGAAAAGGGGTCGGGTGAGGTTGATGAGATCGGTCGACGATACATCGGTATATCCGGAGGTGTCGCATATGATCTTCCTATCGTAAGAAATTTTGTCAGGTCATGCAGGGACCAAGGAGCCTTCCCTGTTGTCCACTCAAGGGTTCCGCCCGGGGATGGTGGAATCTCGATCGGGCAGGCAGCTTTGGCAGGTTTGGACCTGGAAAAACGACGGTAATGCTCCGCAAACCTGATAAGGGACCTTTCGGGTGACCCAAACGTATGTGCCTAGCCATTCCCGGAAAGGTTGTCGAGATCATTGACGGATCCAAGGCCCTTGTTGATTACGGGGGAACCCGCAGAGAGGCAAATACCATCTTCGTGAAGCCGATCCTGGGTGACTGGGTGGTAGTTCATGCGGGATTCGCACTGCAGATCATGGACGAGAAGGACGCATTGGAGACCCTGCAGTTGTGGAACGAAGCCCTGGATTCTTTCCAGGAAAGCGGTGCATGAGGGGGGAAGACCTCGCACGAACTTCAGATTGCATCCAATCTTGTCAATGCGGTCATAGAGGCCGCCTCAGCATATGAAAATGTTAAGGGTGTAGAGGAAGTGCATCTCTCAATTGGGAAGCTCACATTCGTTGGTGAGGAGCAGCTGAGGTTCTGCTGGGGAGCGGTGACCGCAGAAATGGACCTTCTTAAGGGATCGAGATTGGAGATCGCTGAAGAGCCGGTGCTAATAAAATGTGGTTCATGCGGTTTCGAGGGTGACCTTGAGGTCAAAGAAGATCCTCTATACCACTACATGATCCCCGTTTTCGCCTGCCCCGAATGCGGAAAGGAAGTTGAGATGATCAAGGGAAAAGGGATCACCGTAAACAACATAAAGCTCCTCATAGACGATGGGATTGATGACGATGGACCTCAAGCTCAGGGATAAGAAAACTGCCAGGAAGGCCCTTGAAGCGATCCGTTCCACAGGTGAGAATATCACCGTGATGCATGTGTGTGGGACGCATCAGGATACGCTTGTTAGGTTCGGGATCGAACCTCTTCTAAAGGATGTCGGTGTGACGGTCAGGCAAGGGCCTGGCTGTCCCGTTTGTGTCACAACAGGGAATGAGATAGAAGCGGCAATGGAGCTTGCAAGAAGGGGAAAAGTGATAGCTTCCTTTGGTGACATGGTCAAGGTCCCGGGAAGAGAGGGGACGCTTTCGGACATACGCTCCCGGGGCGGTGATGTCAGGATAGTCTATTCACCAACAGATGTCATTGAAATGGCATTGAAGGACCCGAATAAGGATTTCGTCTTTTTAGGGATCGGATTCGAGACAACAGCACCTACCACCTCTGCCCTTCTACTTCAGGAGGACCTTCCAAAGAATATCTCCATCATGTCCTATCACAGGACCGTCCCTCCTGCATTGAGGGCGATAGCGTCCGCAGGGGAGATCAGACTTGACGGCCTGATAGAACCCGGTCACGTATCGATGATAATCGGGGAGGGTCCATACAGGTTCCTTTCGGATGAATACAAGCTTCCCCAGGTCATTGCCGGATTTGAACCACTGGACCTTATCATGGCTTGTCTGGAGTTGGCAAGACAGAAGAAGGACGGCAAAGCAGAACTTGTGAACCTCTATGGAAGGGTCGTCAGGCCAGAAGGTAATCCAGCCGCCCTCGAGGCCATGGAGAGGACCTTTGAGGTGAAGGATGTGGCCTGGAGGGGGTTCCCTGTGATCCCGGGTTCGGGTCTTGGAATCTCCAGTGAATTCTCGGATAGGGATGCATACCTCATCTACGAGGACGAACTTGAAGAGGTCAGGAGTATGGACATCCCCGAACCTTCGGGATGCCGGTGCGGGGAGGTTCTCAGAGGCCTCATAGATCCATCCGACTGTCCCCTTTTCGGAAAAGGATGCGATCCAAGATCACCAATAGGTCCTTGTATGGTCTCTAGGGAGGGGTCATGCAACATCCTCCATAGATGGGGTTTGGAGCCGGTCTGATACTTTCGGTCAATGACACGACTTAGTCGTGTGGGCATTTCAAGGGATACTTTCATTCTACTTACTCCCGGAGATTGGCTTATATTCAACCGGTGTTGATGTGCATAATGTCGCTGCAATCCGTTGGCGGTGGCAATGAAAAGACAAACGGAGTTGACAAAAATGACAACAGAATCGAAACTTATGGTGTGTGTCAAGAATATTTGACAGAAAAACCATGAAAACACCATTATTTTAGAAAGTCCTGGAAATTCTCTTCACTTCCTAACATTATTCCACTGTTATTTGGACATCCACATAAGAATGTTACTATAATTCCGATATCGGCAGGGTGGGGTTTTCGGGTCATTTTTGGTTATCCGTGGAGATATCCAAGGGTGAGAAACTAAAAACACGCGCGGGGGCATATGTTTTTGATTTCTCAGGTGGAAAGGTCCCTATGAACTAATAAGAGGGAAATTGGTTGGCTACAAACAAACTTGACCTTTCCACGAGCTATAGAAATATATTCCTTGTTTTTATAATTTAGCTTGCCATAAGCACATTCATTAAAAAATAAATATTTTTTTTTAAATAATTCAAAATTTTTAAAAAGTTTATTTGACAAAATCTCCATTTTGTAAAGGAAGTTACGTAATTAGAGAGAAATGAAATCAAAATTCGCAATATTGTTTTTCATTTACTTTTATTATTATCTCTGATACCTCACTTCCCATAGGTATGACTCCTAGTAATAGCAAGATAAATGTAGCTATAAATCCACATACCTTGAGGCATTACAATATCTATAGTTGGGACATACCAGGGAGACCTCGATGATGGCAATTCTTCCCTAAACAATGACCAACTTATAAATTTCCGTATAAATATGTCATAATTT
>CBDDUX010000046.1:0-4974 GCA_965234725.1 Thermoplasmatota archaeon
AATGAATCGATAATTATTGCAAAAGGTGCAAATCACTAGAAATTACCGGTGTGCCCTTTTATTATCTATTTATCCAATTTCAAATGTTCGAATTCCCTTGATACCAGTTTCCTTTCCCTTTCCTCCAATATCTCCAAGTCCATAGAGAAGATGATTATACAATCCTTTGTTGTCATTACCCTGTCGTTGAGGACCTGTAGGAGGTTCAAAGCCCGATCGAAATTGATATTTGTTAATATATACTCAAAACCCCAAACCAGGATCGCTGATCTTTTGTTATTCGCAACAGCTGACTGCACCATGATCAATAACTTCTGAATATTCAGAGGGGATATACTGGTATATTCCTTTACAGGAGTTGAAGTGAACCAGATGATAGGTAATTCCTTCTCTTCGACCATTTCCATGAGGAGGTCCGGATGCTTTCTGGTGAAAGCCATTCCCGTATAACCATTGTCAAGTAGGGTCTTGAATACCTCAACACTGCGTTTTGCATCGATCTCCTCGACCAAGTAAAGGCCACTATGTTTAACAAGAGGTTCGGAAACCTTGGAAGGAAGTTTTCTCATAGGAGTGTCTTTGGGCATAGATGCCTCTATCGCAGAAAGAAGATCGCCTATATTGAAGGGCTTTCTCATACCAACTATCCCGATCTTCAACGCCTCCCAAACAGCATTATCATCTGCCGAAACGAGGATGATCTTCGTTGAGGGGTCCTCCTCCAGGAGTAGCCTGGCTGCATCCAGACCTCCCATGCCAGGCATTCTGTGGTCCATTATAACAAGGTCCGGCTTCTTATCGAAGTTTCTGAACTTCTCAACAGCTTCTTCACCTGTTTCAGCTACATCCACTACATTGTAGCCCCTCATTGACAGGACATCTCTGTAAAGCTGCTGGATCATCTCCTCATCCTCAACTATGAAAACGTCCATCATTCAAAGCAACTCCGATCCGTATGCCCCATTGCATCAATGAGTTAAAAATATCGTCATATGGTTTTACCATTTGATCAGAGTCTTTCACCCTACCTCAAGAAAAAGGTTTTAACCGATCACTGATAGAGGTCCCGGAGTCGAAAAAATGGTTGGACCTGTAACTTCGGACCAAATGGCAGCATACTTCTCCGAACTCAAGGAGGAAGCTCTGAATGCTGCTGAAATTGCATTAAGATCCAGGTTAAAAGGTATAGACCCGACCAAGGAAGTGGAGATCCCATTCGCGGATGACCTTGCGGGGAGGGTTGAAAAACTTGTTGGTCCTGAAGGGGTTGCAGATAGGATCAGGGAATTGACCCCTACAATGTCCAGAGAGAAACTTCTCCTGAAGATCGCGGAAGAAACTGCAGTTAGGATGGTATCCGAGGGCCATAACAAGGAACGAGCCCTGGACCAAGCAACGAGAACAGGTTTGGCAATTCTGACGGAGGGTGTTCTAGTAGCTCCTCTTGAGGGAATAGCTGAGGTGAAACTGGGGAAAAATGCTGATGGTACGGATTATGCAGATCTCTTCTTTGCAGGACCAATAAGGGCAGCCGGAGGAACAGCACAGGCATTGTCCGTCCTGATAGCTGACCAGGTTAGAAGATCCTTAAACATTGGGGAGTTCAAGGTCACCGAACAGGAGATCTCCAGATATGTGGAAGAATTCCAGTTATACAAGAACCTCCAGTATAAACCTACCAATGAAGAGATAGAAAAGATAGTTAGTAGCTGTCCTGTCTGTGTCAATGGGGAAGGTACGGAAAAGGTCGAGGTACAAGGAAACAGAGATCTACCCAGGGTACCTACCAACCAGGTGAGGTCGGGGATCTGCCTGGTCATTGCCGAGGGACTGCTGCTGAAGGCAAAGAAGATATTGAAGATCACAAAGGCACTTGATATCAAGGGTTGGGATTTCCTATCAGATCTGGTGATCAAGAGAAAAGAGGAAGAACAGATCTCTGATAAAACATGCAAAGAAGAGGAATTACTGGAACAACTGATATCCATGAAGGACCTAGATTCGGATCTCACTGGAGTGATTTCCTCGGATACGGATGACGAGGGTAACTATCTGGACTTCACATTCGATGAAGAGGAATCATCTGTCCAGTTGACTGATGAGGGTATGGATCTGAAGGTAGAGGCCACGGTCAAGTACATCAAGGACCTGATCGCAGGAAGACCGGTATTCTCTCATCCCTCAAGACCTGGAGGATTCCGGCTCAGATACGGGCGGGGAAGGACCTGTGGTCTTGCCTCTTTAGGTATAAGTCCCTACACACTTTTCATCACTGAGAACTTCATGGCAATTGGGACCCAGATCAAGATAGAGAGACCCGGAAAAGCTGGTGCTGTTACCCCGGTCGATTCCATTTGCGGACCCACGGTACTTCTGGATAACGGAGATCTTGTGCAGGTCAATGACAAGATCACTCTTGATAAGGTAACTGGCAAGATAAAGGAGATCACGGACATAGGTGAGATACTGATACCTTTCGGAGAGTTCGCCGAGAACAATCATATTCTGATCCAGGGTTCTTTCTCTGAGGACTGGTGGGAAAGGGAGGTTGAACTGGCCCTTTATCTCAAGGAAAAGGGTTCAATGGAAGATCCATTTTCTGAGGCCTATGAACTGGAAAAATGGATGAACAGTATTAGAAAGAAGGAGATGGAACCCTTTGCCACATTGAAGTGTCAGGAACCCCTGCCATCAGAAGAAGAGTTGAAAAGGATACAGGTGGAATGCGAGGAGAAGGCTGAATCAAAGGTCAGGGATCACCTGAGGGATGCCGCTTTAAGGGCAAGGTCGATAGACAGGGAACTTGGAAGTATTGATATCACTCCTTACATCCCAAAAAATGGTAAGGAGGCGATCCGGATAAGCGAGGAACTGGGTGTTCCCCTTCATCCCAAATGGACGCTTCTTTGGCATGATATCTCCATACAGGACCTGAACCGGTTACGAAAGCATATGATCGACACAGGAAGGATCGAGTCTGGGGTCTCCATTCCCGAAGACATTGATATCAAGGATATCCTTATAAAACTGAACTGCCCCCACCTTGTGAGGGAAGGGAGGTTCTTCCTGGAAGACATGTCAGCTCCCATTCTCAGATGCCTTGGTTTGACATCGGACCTGAGATCATGCCAGATACCAGATGGATTCTCATCAGCAAATAATGTCATGAAAGCAGTGAACCTGCTGGCAGGTATCGAGATAATGGAAAGAGGGCCCACACGTATTGGGGCCAGGATGGGACGTCCAGAAAAAGCTGACATCAGACAGATGAAACCCCCGGTCCATGGTTTATATCCCATTGGCAACCAGGCAGGACCTCAAAGACTTTTGAAAAAAACGTTCAATACACTGGTGGAAGCCAACTCCCCACCAAGAGAATGTCCGGGATGTCACAAGGTGATCCCATACCTCCAATGTCCGGATTGTGATCTCCAGACCATGTCCAAAGGAGGCGTCCATAATACGAGGGAAATGATGCAACTCAATACAAAGGATGATGCTGAAAGAGCATCTCGGATCCTTGGTTTCTCATCGGTGGATACGCTCCCGGACATGAAAGGTGTTAAAGGTATGATCTCAAAAGAGAAGATCCCTGAAAGAATTGAAAAGGGTCTTTTGAGAGCAAAACACGATGTGTTCGTATTCAGGGACGGAACCATTAGGTATGATATGACAGACATTACCATGACACATTTCAAACCATTCGAGATAGGAGCTTCTGTTGAAAAGCTCAGGGAAATGGGATATCTCAAGGATATCTTTGGTGAAGACCTTATCTCAGATGATCAGACACTGGAGATCAAGGTACAGGATATTGTCATCAATGAAAAGGGTGGAGAATATCTTCACAGAATTGCAAATTTCATAGATGATGAATTGGAGCTCCTATATGATGAAAAAAGGTATTATAACTCAGAAAAGAAGGAAGATCTCATAGGATCGCTTGCGATCGGTCTCGCACCTCATACATCAGGAGGAGTCCTTTGCAGGATCATTGGTTTCACTAAAGCATTGGGATGCTTTGGCCATCCCTACTACCATGCCTCAAAAAGGAGGAACTGTGATGGGGATGAGGATGCCATCATGCTCCTGATGGATGGATTGCTTAACTTCTCCCGTAAATTCCTCCCGGAAAAAAGGGGAGGTCAGATGGATGCTCCCCTGGTCCTGTCCATGAGATTGGACCCAATGGAGGTCGATAAGGAAGCACATAATGTCGATGTGGCCTCAAGGTATCCTTTGGACTTCTTCAGGGCCACATTGAAAGGTGCCAGGGTAAATGATTACTGGATGTATAGGATGGATACCATCAAGATGAGATTGAAGACCCCCATGCAATATGAAGGATTCAAATTCTCACATGAAACAAAGGACCTCAACTTCGCTCCGATTATATCTGCATATAAGACAATAGGTATGACAGAAGAGAAGATCAACAAACAACTGAACCTTGCAAGGATGATCAGAGCTGTTGATGAGGACGACGTTGCAGAAAGGGTCCTCACAACGCATCTACTTCCGGACCTGATTGGAAATCTGAGGTCCTATGCTCAGCAATCCTTCAGATGCACCAAATGTGGAACAAAATACAGACGACTGACCTTAACAGGAAAATGCAACAAGGTCCTGATGTCTCCTCAACCACATAAATGCAATAATAAATTGATATTGACAGTTGCCGAGGGTTCAGTTAAGAAATATCTGGGTATAGCACAATCCATTTCTGAAGAATATGAAGTTTCAAACTATCTTAAGCAGAGAATTGCTATAATGTCCAGGTCAATAGATTCCATGTTCCCATCTAGATTCAAGGAAACGACACTTGAATCCTTCATGTAGATCTGGAAAAGTTGATTCATAGAGTGAACAATGTTTTAAAAATTTTAATGATCTTAAATCAAAAAAAAAAGGCCCTTCGAAAGGAAGGGCCGAACTCACATCACTCATGCCAACTATAGATTGTTGATCTCACCG
>CBDDUX010000047.1:0-57019 GCA_965234725.1 Thermoplasmatota archaeon
TTATTTAAAACTTGCTCTCTTAACCCTTTCAATCTTCCTAAAGGGGTACAAAAAACAATATGGGATTTCATTGGGATTGTTAGGATTACTTACGATCATTATAATAATCCTTGGAAGCGTATTGGATGAATTTTGGATGTTTAGTGCGTTTGGCGTGGTTTTCTTCCTGCTTGCTTTCTTCTTTTTAGAAAAAAAAAAGGATTGGTTTGATCGAGATGAAAGGACCAAGATGATAGAAACGAAAGCATCCCATTACACATTATACACCTTCATTATATTGGCGTTATTCGCAAGTTTTATCTCAGGAACCGCTGAACTCGAAGTAACTATTGGAATGGCATTCATGGGTATCGCAATGTTTCTCCAACTGATAAGAATTATCTTCTGGGCTTATTTTAAAAATAAATATGAAGGATAGGGGGAGGGAGAATATGAAAAATAAATTAAAGGCCTATCGTGCCATGCATGACCTTTCCCAAGAAGACCTTGCAAATGCGACAGAGGTAACTAGACAGACCATCATAGCCATCGAGAAGAGAAAATATGACCCTTCACTTCCACTTGCATTCAAATTCGCTAGATACTTTGAGGTTACCATCGAAGATATCTTCCAGTATGAAGAATGATGAAATCCGACTCCCCCCAGAAGAGGCAATTCTTTAATATTCTGAAACAAATAATTCATAGGACCACAACCTGGATCCTATGGTGTTGAGACCATCAAGTTCTATGGATTTCCTTTCCGATTTGTGCTCAATTACGCAGAAGTAGGAAAAAAATATTCATTTTTCAGCATTATTTCATGGATTATTAGTAACTAAATAATCTCAATTAATGATGAAATAATCAAGTATTTAAAATCTAACCTCCGTAACTTGATTTTCCGACTTTAACACCAAAGTGGAAATGCCCGGATATCATCTTTCATAAGGTTTTTTCTTCTTCTTACTTGATTTAATATCTCCCAATAATAATTATCAACCTACTTCGAGGACCGGCTCTTTTCCTTATCATATATGGTTGAAAGGATAAGTCGTATCAGTTCTATATGGTGGTATGGAAGGATCGAAGAAAGCCATTTTCGGGGCGGGATGTTTCTGGGGTGTGCAGTCATCATTCGACAAAGTAAAAGGGGTCCTGAAGACGACTGTGGGTTATTCAGGAGGAAAAACAAAGGATCCCACCTATGAGGAGGTATGTTCCAATTCCACGGGTCATGCCGAGGTCCTCCTCATTGAATATGACCCTTCAAAGGTATCGTTCAAACAACTTCTGACACATCTCTTCAACATCCACGACCCAACGACCCTGGACCGTCAGGGTTACGATTTCGGAAATCAGTACAGGTCCTCGATCATGTATCTTGATGAGGACCAGAAGGTCCAGGCGGAAGAAATGATCCGGGTTCTTGAGGAGAAGAAAGTGTTCCCGAGGCCGATTGTTACCGAAGTGGTTCCGGCGGGTCCTTTTTACGAAGCAGAGGAATACCACCAGAAATACCATGAGAAACATGGTCTTTCAGGATGTCCGATATGACGGTCAGATCATTCGTTCAACCACTGATATATGTATCCTTGAATTTTCCGTTTACGTATAGGAGCGATGAGACGGATGCCACGAGAAGGAGGACGAGATATGCAAGCCTCATCATACCTGCCGTGTATGCCTTCATAGAGATTTCCGTGCCGATATCAGTGTAATCTTCCACATCATATTCCTTATCTGGATCGATCTCATTGATCTCTCCTTCAAGTTGATCCTGTATGAGAAAACCACCGCCTATCATGGATCCCAATGTGGTGAGTATGAACATCCCCAGGACAACCTTTCCCCATTTGGGAGTTATCCCCCATAGTCCAAGAAGATAGGATCCCATCATAATGAAAGAAGGGATGAATCCGATCCATGTAAGGTAGATCTGGATTCTGAAAAGATCCCTCAGATCCGAACCGGGGGCGCCTTTGTCGAGGTCCATTCCCGCGACCTTGACCGCGTTAATTATGATCGATGTTACGAAAAACACGAAGAGAAGGAAAACGGATATCAGTACGAAGATCAGGGCTGCCCTAGTCAACCAGACATGCTCTCTGGAAAATGCTGAGGATCCTCTGGCTATGAGGACAAGTCCCACAACCGATCCTATCGTCGCTATCAGACCAATTAGCTGGGTAAGACAAGCAATCAATGAAACGGGAGGCAGTAAGTATGAAATTATCATCAAGAGGACCGATACTCCGAGGATTACTACCCCCAATCTGGTCCTCTTAACCGATTCAAGCTTGTCAACATTTTCCATTTCCGATCCTCCATGCAGTATTGGATTATTGATTTCATCTCTATCTTATAATTTTCCGACACTCAATTGTAACTATCTTGTTTTTACCGCGTTCAGTAATTTTTTTAAGTATATTTTTATCTATAATAAAAGTGTTCGAGGTTGGGGTTCAATATGAAGAAGAGAAGGGGAAAACAACCGGTCAAGCCCAACATGGAGGAGGCATTGAAGGAGAGGCTCGTCTATCTCAAGGGTGCCCAGGGATCGACGATGAACATCCCGATCATCTACCGCAGGACCTTTGACTGGGATTCCGATTCCGTCATATTCAAACCTGTAAATAAGAGGGCTTTTGTAGTTTACAGGTCAGACCTGGATACCGAAGAGATGGAACCGTCCAACTTCATTACCAGGGATCTAGATGTTAGCAACCTACCATGGTACCCTACAGGAAGGGTGGGAGCTGAGGAAAAGGACCGCTCCAAGATAGAGGAATTGAAGGTAGCTCTGGTATCACACTCTCTTTCGGACAGGTTCGTCCATGTGGAGATCAGAAAACCAAAGGACAAGGACCTGGATAGAAATCTCAGAGAGGACTTGGAATACCTTTCCGGAGAGCTTGGGTATTCCTATTCCACAATTCCCGGTGCCTACAGGTGCACCTTCATCTATCCCAGAAATACCAACGAACAGATGGTCAACAGATCCGTCTCGGTCCTTCGGTCCACATTGAAGGTCCTGAGGAAGTTCATTGACGATCTACTTCAACTTTCAATTGAAGAGATGGAGGAACGATTGGATGAACTTATGTATTCAGTTGAAATGGCCGAGAAGAACCTGGACCGGCTCTATACCGATGCTCTCAACGTCCATTGGGACCTGCCCCAGATAGAACCTGCAGGTTTTTTCATCCTTTCACAGGCATGTGAGAGGGTCCATGACGAGATCGAATATCTGGTGGATTCCACGATAGAAGTCCGTGACATGCTCTCCTGTGCAGAAGCTGATGATGTGAAGGAGCTGCTCTATGAAGAGGCGATATCCATCTGGAGGTCCTCCGTGGGGAAGTCTATTGATAGGATGGAGAAAACTCTGGATATTTATTATATGGAAGATGAGAAAGAGGCGGTCAGGTCCTGCCTTAAGATAATTAGGGACCATCGAATGGAGAAGCAGAACAGGTCATCTTTCCAGGACCATTCGGTGACGGAACTTGCCACAAAGATCGAATCTCTGTCAGCCAGGACTTCTAAGACGGGGAATCTTAAACTGTTGGCCAGAAAGGAATGCATAGGCACCATAGAACTTCTTTTTGCAATGAACCAGGCAGCTGCGAGGATAAGCAGTCTTTCCAAGATCTTCGCGACAAAGGTCCTCTACATCATCAACTCCAGGCAGATGGATTCGTAATTAGGACCTGTATATTCACATGTATTTGGTCCTAAAAAGGGTCCCGATCGATATTTTAATTGAATAGCCGAAAGGGTTAAAAACAGTTTTTAGGAGTAGTAATTTGTTGACAATCGAGTCAGCAGGAGAGTTACAGGAGATGAAACAAAGAGGAACACACAATGGATCCGGTGCATTTCTTGCATCGGCGATCATGGTCTCGGTGGGGTTCCTCTTGGTCATGGCAGGAGATGGGGTTGCAGCAGGTTCGCCCCAGGTAGTTCTTGACATTTACCAGGAGAGGGCTTCGGCCGATGCCGATGGAGTAGGGTCTGATGAGATCTTACTAAATGGGACTGTAAGTGTCTTGACCCCATGGAGTCCAGATCAGCAAGTTGTAGAAATAACATTACAGGTTTTAGATGATGACCTCAGTTGGATCTTTGATCCTCCCAAAATGGTCTTTGAAAAATATGGTGAGAGAATCCAGAACTTTGATCTGAAGTTATCCGTTCCCCACACATATCCAGCTGGGGAGACCAATGTGGAGATTGGTGGTAGGTGGTATAACAAACCAGGAATAACCGGAGGAACCATTGGATCGGACAATGTGATATTGAACATGGCGCCATTCGAGGATGGCAGCATTGGAGCCCCCACATCCCTGGAATTGAAGGAGAATGAGGAAAAAATAGTACCAATTGTAGTCCTGAATCCAGGTAATGTAAAAGAACATTATCTCATCGAAACCGAAGGTGATGACATTCTCCGAAATGTGGGGATATCTTTTTCATTGGAGGAAGGTGGGATGGTCGAGGTTGATGCTGGAAATGATGGTGAGGTGTCGGCCGTTCTGATCGGAAATGGATTCTCCCCTGATAGAACATATCACTTGACATTCAAATTAATGGACTTAGACTCGAATATCGAATATGATCGAGTGATTATATCCATCTATACCGTCAAAGAAAATGAAATTCCTCCAATCCCCCATGCAGATGATGATGACGACGGGAATGATAGTAACGATATAGTACCTGAAGAGGAGACCGAGGATGGAACTAACCCCGTGGTCAACACATCAGGAAATGGGATGTCAGGTACTCTGATCGGGTATATTTTTCTGGTACTTGTTATTGGAGTTGCTGCCATTGGTGGATTCATAGTATACAGCAAAAATAAGGATTAAAATTGGAGATAAATGTCATAGGTCCGGTTTAATCATCCGGACCCTTTTTTCTCATTATTATGCTGCTCTATATCTCTACTATATCGCTCATATCGTAGAATTCGCCAGTTAATACATTGAAGAACGAATCCTCATCAGTATCCCATAACAACGGAGAGGTATTGAATCGATATTCCTCCAGGTTAGATAGGCCGTCAGGTCTGTAGATCAGAACATATCTACTTCCGTTTTCGAAATGGATCACACTCTGGACATCGATATCCATCGAAGCATCAGACGGATCCAAAGGATCAAGGAATGCGATCCTGGAGAGGTGATAGTAGTTCAAAACGTAGGAACTATCGGGAATGAAGTAACCGTTCACCACCCTCTCCTCTTCTGAAAGGACCTCTACATCTTCCACTTGGAGATCACCTGACTCATCAAAGAACATTTCAACTAACTCTCGGCCGAAATGAAACTCCCATCCATCATCCATTCCGTCGTTGTCAGTATCCGATAAGGACGGATCGGTTGTTACTCTTTCCATAATCCTTTGATTATAAATTCGAAAGTCCACATGGAAATGAAAACCACCTTTCATTGCTATCTCAGTAGCGTTGAGTTCTGGGCTCAGTCCCCCGAATACGGGGTCGCTCTCGTTGAAACATCATCTCTCAAAATCATATTCCGCACCCCCGCAGTATTCCCTGAGGTTGAAAAGGGATTCTTCATCTGATATTTCCCCATCATGGTCTGCATCGAATCCATCTCCATCCGGATTCTCGAATGCATCCTTTACCAATGGATCAAGGGTCCATTTCATCAATTGAGGATCCCATTTCCTGTTGAGGATCTCCCAACCGTCTTCCATTCCGTCTCCGTCCGTATCCGGATCATAGGGGTCGGTTCCGTATTCATTGATCTCTTCCACATCCGACAATCTATCCGGCCAGATCACAACCGTCTCATCGATCATCAACCTGTCGGAATCCGCTTTTTTTATAGCACGGTCAAAATGCGAATCCTCCCATCTCATATTATCATCGAGGTATTTTGTTCCATTTGAAGGTGGAAAGAAATGGAAGTAGAGGGGCCCGGATGCAATAATGATGAACAAGATGAGGATCGAAATTTTAATTCTCCCTCTGTTCTTCTCATACATCATCCCTATCTCCTTACTTCCCCTTGGATCTTCGATCCTTTATTGGGATATTTAAAAAGGACCTTCACATGAACTTGATCCGTTTTTAAAGAGCGATATTTATAATTATAAATATAGTTTATACTTAATAATTCTCTTATAATCACAGATCAATGTAGTTATCAGGCCCTGGATGGCCCAAATACAAGAAAGAAATGACAACCTTCATCTGTTCACCCAACAGGTCCTCGCCTCACGGGTCAGTTGGTACCTGAGGGGGGGGATTCCGGCTGAAGAAGTCGGAGAGGAGCGGGAACTGAGCGATCAGGCTCTGCGGAGGAGAGGAGAATGCCAACACAGGGGCAGGGGGTCTACCTACACCCCCTGCCCTGCTACTTCCGAACGGAGGTGGCGATAATTGATTTTTTAAACATCTCTCACAAAGCTTACTTAGCTTGTTGTCTCATTTACCTCCTCTAAAATGGGTGACAGAAATGACAAGCGAGGTTTTCATGGCTGACCTTCGATCCAAAGGAAATGAGTCCAATACCGTCACGAAGGTCAAGAGATTATTTGATGAAGCTGGTCTGGCCAGTATAATAAGTAAAAAGGACCTAACTGCGATCAAGCTCCATTTCGGCGAGAGAGGTTCCGATGCTTTCATCAATCCTATTTTCGTGAGACAGGTCGTGGAGAAGATCAAGGAAGGGGGTGCCAACCCGTTCCTGACTGATTCCAACACCCTTTATCGGGGTGACAGGCACAACGCAGTGGACCACCTGATAAATGCCATAGAGAACGGTTTCGATTTCTCGGTAGTAAAAGCTCCACTGATAATCGCTGACGGTCTGAAATCCAAGGATGTCAGTTGGATAGACATCAATGGAAAGCATTTCCAGAAGGTCAGGATCGCTGCAAATATCGCGCAGGCCGATTCCATGATCACCATGTCACACTTCAAAGGACACATCATGGCTGGTTTCGGAGGGGCGATAAAGAACCTGGCCATGGGGGGAGCCTCTGCTTACGGAAAGATGGACCAGCATTCAGTGAGGCCGGAAGTGATAGAAAAGAAGTGCATCGGCTGCAGGATGTGTATGAAGATCTGTCCCGTAAATGCCCATATCTACGAGAATGGCAAGGTCCATATTGACAAAGAGATCTGCATCGGATGTGGTGAGTGTATCATTGTCTGCCCCCAGGAAGCGATAGGTCTTGACTGGTCTTCGGAGATAGTACCTTTCCAGGAAAGAATGGCAGAGTACGCTCATGGGACCACTGTGGGAAAGGAGGGGAGGATCGGTTATTTCAATTTCCTCACCAGAATATCTCCTCAGTGCGATTGTTTCTCATGGTCCGATTACCCGATAGTTCCAGATATTGGAATACTTGCATCGAAAGACCCAGTTGCTATAGATAAGGCGTCCTTCGACCTGGTAAATCAACAGAGGGGATTCAAACAATCATCACTTAAAAGCGGTTGGGAACCCGGTGAGAACAAGTTCAAAGGCCTGAAACCGGAGATAGATGCGGAGTATACTCTGAGATATGCAGAAGAATTGGGTATGGGTTCAACAGAATATGAGCTGATAAAAATATAAAAAAAAGGGGCCAGATAATTAGGCCCCCTTCCCTGAATTAAGGTTCAGGATCCTATCACTCTGTTTCCTGATAGCTTTCAAGGGTTTTCACGAGATGGATCTCTTCCATGACCTTTCCGATCTCGGTGGGGGCCAGTCTTAGCCTCCTGTCCTTGAAACCAGTCTTTATAAGGATCTTCCATACCTTGAACTTCTTCAGTTTATCATATGGTATCTCCAGTGATGTGATCTTTCCAACCTTCTCACCTTCCGAATCTACCACATGTACCTTTTGAAGATCATCATATGGGTAGAGGTTCTTGGTCGGGATCTCGGGGACCTCTACCTCAGTTATCTCGTCCTTAGCTATCAATTTCATATCGGTGGTATCGACCTTCATGATGTCGGAGATGTTAACCAAAAAGCTCTTTTTAAGAGCTCCAGGGGATGCTTTGAATGCTACGATCTCCCATTTGTCCAGGTCCAGGTATATCTCTTTGATCTTACCGATATGTTCTCCAACGGAGTTCGTGATCTCATATTTCTCAATAAGTTCTTCCATCATGTAATTCACCTCACTTCTTGGCAACCTTAGGTGCCTTATCGATGGCGGCCAGTTCCCTCTCCATCTGAGATGTGGATGCCTCGGCGTCCATCATGTAGTCTGTCATTGCCTTGACCCTTCCGGTAAGGTTCGTGTATCGATCCTCATAGACCACAAGGTCCAGGCCGGTAACTATTCCGTATTCGGAGATATATGAATCGAGGTTCTGATCAAGGTATTTCTCTATCCTTCCGTCGAAGAGCCTTCTCTTGTACTCTGGTGCCTCTTCCTCTACCTCTTCTTCTTCCTTCTTTGCGAAAAGGGACCTGAACCAGGATCCGAAACCTCTTCTTTCTTCTTCTTCAATTATTTCTTCCATTCATAACACCTCCTAAAAACCCTCCAGTTTCCCAATATGGGTTTCTATTCTTTTCATCCTCTGGTCCAGACTCTGCCTCTTCTTTTCAAGTACAACTATATCGGTGTCGACCTTGGATAACCTGGTTCCGATATCCTTCTTGAAGGTCTTTACCCGGTCCCGTGTGATGAAATCCCATTCCGTCATTATCTTCCTGAAATTCTCATCGAAGTAGAGCTGCAGATGTGAAGGCATTGCCTTCTTCTTGATGCTTCTGAGCCTGAAGAACCAGATAAGGGACAGGACAAAAAGCAGGAAAAGGCCCGCGATCAAAACTATGTACCAAATGTCGGTATTGTTCATTTTTAACACCTCACTCCGTGCCATACTTAATCTTGAAGCGATCCAGCCTCACGCGGTTTTCATTGATCCTTCCTGTAAAGATCTTCTTCCAGCCCTCAAGTTCGGTCATCCTCTTCTCCAGACCTTCGAAATCGCCCTCCAGGCTTGAGATATCCGACCTGTCTGCTACCTTGAATTCATCCATGAGGTCAGGTAAATGCTCTGATAGATACTGGTCGAGCTTCTTGTTCATGGAGAAAGCATGGGTGGCCGAGAATGCCTGCATTCTTTGACCTACTTTCATTTTTCATCCTCCTCTTCATCCTCTTCCTTGTGCTTTTTCAACTTATCCTTAAATTTATTCCATGAGACCTTCATATCCTCTGAAAGGGTAGTATATGGTGAGATCGTGATCTCATCCCCTTCATTGACCTTGAGGTCTTTCATGTCTTGTTCCCTAAGGATCACTCTTCCCTTCTTTGCCAGGTTGTCGGAAACCAGGTTCACGACATTCTTCTTCTTGCCGCTTGAGATGGTCACCATCTTTGGGACCTCCTCACCGAAGCAGGAAAGATGAGAGGAATTGATCCTTGCAACTCCCGAATCAACGGAGTCTATCGAGCTGCTAATCACCTTCAAGGTGACCTGATGCTCTTCGCTATCACATTCATTTTCCATTGATAATCACATCCTGTGAAGTACTCATTTACTCCAACGTCTCGATATCTTAATTGGTGTAGATAAACTTTTACACAGATTATTTAACAATTAAAGCTTTAATTTCGATATATGAATTTTTATTCAAAAATTTTATTATAAAACTAATTATAATTTCTCACCTTTTTTTGATGATTTTTTGTTCATCAATGCCGTGATATGATAACGATCGTAAGAGAAAGGACATCTTTGTTCAATAAAGGGGTTATAAGTTCCTGACAATGGACCCGTATGGAGAAGGATAGGGCCATTTCAGCAAGTGCCTTCCTATTGCTTCTATTACTGATGTCGATCTTCTCTTCCATTCCTATTGCAGATACCGTGAATTCTATCTCACCTTGGCCTATCATTATCCGACTTGAAGAATCCAAGATCAATGTGTCATTGGACGGGACAAACGACTCTATAGCGTCAGTAATAGGGAGTGTGAACTGCCATTTCCCTTCAAATTATGAGCAGTTAAATGTTACACTTTCCGTTAATCCAAGCGGATTCGATTGGAGTCCATTTCCATCATTTATGATATTCACTGATAAGGTCTCAAATCACTATTTCACCATTTTAATAACCGTTCCTCACAACACTTCATCCGGGATCCCATTACCTGTAAGCATCACTGGAAAATGGGAAGCAAAATCGAATAACATGTCAGGAGGTATGGAGGTGGCCTCCTGCATTCTTGTTCCCAGGCAGTATTACAAGCTGTCGGTGATTCAGTGTGAAAATACTACTGTCAGAGCAGGAAATGATGCTAAAATTCCGATCAGATTATTGAATGAGGGCAATGGTGCGGACAGGCCAAGGATCCAGATAGATAATCTGGATCACCTTATTAGCAGAGGTTGGGAGGTTCAGCTTTCCCAGGATAAATGCTCACTTCCAGCCAATAGAATGAAGGTTCTTTCCATTTTTTTCCACGTCCCCTCCAACGAGGTTCCGGGAACCTATGAGATCAAATTGATAATAATCTCTGCCATTGCGGAATCGCTTGGCGAGATATCATGCATTGGACAGAGGACCATTGAGGTCAAGGTCCTGAACAATTATAAGGATGAACTTATAACAGCTGCTTGGATCTCGGCTCCTCTCCTCATTCTGGTGGCGGTCACGATCCTTGTAATATCATTATATGCAAAGAGAAATAGGAGTTGATCTCAGTTATTCTGGGAAAACCTTTTCTCCTTATCGTCCAATATATTCCATCATGGAGCTCCGTAAAGGGATCGCGGGAAAGGACCTCCTGTGGAAGGTCAAAGGCAGTCTTGATGACGAATCCTTCCTGGAATTCGAGACAATGGTCCTCAACTCCGGTTATTCGGGGGAGGACCTGACCCTGGACCTCTCCGATGTCCAGCTGATCTCGGATAGTGGAAGACGGTCCCTTGACAGGGTTGTCAGGACTGCAAAGGAGAGGGGGGCTCAAGTAAGGGTTCTGATCCCCGAGAAGACCTCATCGGGAAAGCTGTTCCATTGAATTGAATATCCTTTCAGGACCTTTCCTCGCTCTTCATCAACGTCTCCACAAGGAGGTTCAGGTCATCCGAATGTTTCTTGAGCATCTCTTTAGCTTCCAGTTTTAGCCCCCTCATATTTGATACCCTAACATCATCCAGATCATCGTTCCCTGAATCAAGCCTGCTCTGGAACCTGAAATACCTCTTGGTCCTTCCCGGGGGCTTGAGGAGTTCATTCAGCTGATAATCAATCGTATCGCTAACTCCATCGAAGATGACATTAAGTATGGGTTGGGCCCACTGTGCAAGACCCCAGTCCTTTGCATCGTTGTGCTGTATCCTTCTTGTAAGTTCTCCGGTTCCCAGGGAGACCATCAGAATATCCTCGGATTCCGGGAACATGGTCCTTGCTTCCACATAAGCGCACATTCCCGGATTGTTCGCATATACTCCACCGTCAATAAGTGAGTAATAATCCGAGGAATCCATGGCTGTCAACTTCTTTGGTGAGAAATACGTGGGAGCGGCAGAAGCGGCCCTGGCCACGTCCTTCATGGCGAAGTCGTAACTTTCGGATACCCTTGCTCTATCGCTTCTGAAGAACCAGGGAGTTCTACCCTCGATCTCATAAGCGGGGATCATTACAGGAGTTATTGCATCCTTCAATCTGGTCTCTCCGAAGAACTCGTCCAGGACCTGTTCCACTCCTTTGTCCGGATATTTCTCATCCAGAAGGTTCCAACCTGATTCCACCCTCTTCCATAGGGGAATGTGGAATATCCTTTTCCCCTGGGTCTCATAGAAACCAATGAGGGATTTGGCATCATGGGCAGGACCACCGCTTTTCCCGGGAACTGTCAATGCCATTGCTATCAAACCTCCGGTGGAAGTGCCCACGATGAGATCGAAGAGATGGGAGATAGGCCTCTGGGCCTTTCCCTCTATCTCTTTGAGCACAAGTGATGGTATGATCCCTCTAATTCCCCCTCCATCGATGGATAGTACTCTGATCGGTTCTTTCATTTTGGATCCCCGACAATGTATGATATTGAAAACTATTTAAAAGTTGTATAGAGAGGTCAAAGACCGAGTTCACTTTCTATTTCCATCATGATCTCAGAACATCTTTCCTTCCAATTCGTCTGGTCAGGCAGTTCACCATCAAGATATTCAACATCTCCGGAAACAACTGTCCCTCTCACAAGGTTGCCAGTTGCAGAATAGACAAGGGCAGACATCAGATTGTCCCTTCTGAGAGGCATGATCTGGGGGTCGATATCAACTATTGTGAGGTCTGCAACCATGCCTTCACCCACCTTGCCTCCACACAGACCAAGGATATTGTAACCGTTGATCGTGGCACAAAGGAGAGAATCCTCAGCTGTTGCGGCAACAGGGTCCCAGTACTGGCCTTTCTGTAAAACGGCCATTGCCTTCATTTCTCTGAACATATCCAGTGAATTGTTGGACGCGGCCCCGTCGGTCCCGAGACCGACGGTCACCCCCTGTGCCTTCAGGTCCCTGTAAGGAAAGAAACCGCCTGTACCAAGTTTCTGGTTGGAGTTTGGGCAGTGAACGGCCTTCGCCCCGGTTTCCTTCATCCTGTTGAATTCCCAGGATGAGGTCCATCCCAGATGAGCGAGTATCGTCCTCTCCCAGAGGCAACCGTTCACATCCAGCTCCTCCAGGGCCAGTCTTCCTCTCTCCTTTCTGTTGTCGAACACCTCCTTCCTTGTCTCGGAGCAGTGAACATGCAGCGGGATCTTTTCTTTTCTGGAAAGCTCCCCTGCCCTTCTCATCGCATCCTCATCATTGGTGTATATGGAATGAAGGTTAACCATCGGAATGATCCTTTCGTCTCTCCTATATTCCTCAATGAAGTCAACCGCCTGTTCCATTCTTTCATCCGTTGATCCGAAAACAGAGATCAAGGGAGGGCCGTTCGCCATTCTAATTCCAACCCTCTTTGCCGCGGGGGCTGATCGAAAAGCGCTGTACATATCAATACAGGCGGTCGTCCCTGTCCGTATCATCTCCAGAAATCCCACTTCGGCTCCCAATTCCTCCAATTTCGGTGTGAGCCTTCCTTCAACCTCCCACATGCTTGACAACCATTCAGGCAGAGTTGCATCATCGTTCAATCCTCTTAGAAGGACCATTGCAGCATGTGTGTGCGAATTCACAAGACCAGGCATAATTATGGACCCGGTACAATCGATGACCTCATCCCCTCTCTGTGGATCGATATCCCCAACTTGGGAGATCGCACCTTCCTCGATCCTTACACTTGCATCTTCAAGGATCCTGTTACCTTCCATTGTAAGGATGAATCTGGCATTTTTTAGAATAATGGGCTCTTTCATAGGACCTTTGCCTCCTGAATAATGAACCTTGCATTATATTCTCCCTTCACCTCAACATTTCCAGTGACCTCCAGCCTTTTAGGAAATAATGGGCCACCCAGTATCATTGTCTCAGCTTCTCCTCCCTCGAAAGCCGGATGGGACCCCCACGTTCTTGCGTTTTTCATGAACTTCGAAACCATTGCATCATCCACAGGGGTTCCCAGGTCCTCAACCGAGAATCCGGGAGATGAATAGGATACCAGCATGTATGAGAATCCCTGTTCCTGTAATTCTCTCATATATTTCCAACCGTCCTTTCTCCAGATGGGGGTATATGAGATCATACCCGCATCCATGGCAGCATGGGAAAATTTCATCCTCTGGAAATCAGACAATAGTGCCCCAGAGCATATTGCCTCCAGATCGAACCTTTCCTTCAGGTCGATAAGGGCCTCAGTCAATACCTCTTGCTCCTTTTCTTTTTCAGAGGGGGACCTGACGACCTCAGTATGAATTCCTGTCAGGTCCTTGAAGAGATGTGAGGCCTCCAGACCTGGAGTATGGTAAAGCCATGAATCCGGGTCCTCTGACCTGATGGTCAAAAGTACCGGAACCTCGAATCCGGAAAGGAGCATCCTGTGGAGTGCATAGGCAGAATCCTTTCCCCCGCTGAAGAGGCAGCAGACCCTCATGGCCATGGTAAGGATCTATGATTATTTATCATATGGGAATTTCAAATTATTGTCGATCAGCTCTTTAAATAATCCCATTCATTAGAAGACTACTTGAGTCAGTGTGGGTGGGGGTTGTACGTTCGAATGCGAATGTATTTTCATTCGCGTTCGATTAGTGTGCCGGGCATGTCTGGCATCTTGGGGGTGCAAGTCCCCTATACAGCCTGGTGGAGGCGAAGTATTAGCGACTCGCAAGGGCATCATCGTGAGGTGCTGTCTGAAGGAAGCGATAGCAAAGTCGTGACCTGACGAACAGGAACTGGATACAAGGCAGTTGCAGACGGACGAGCGTGCAAATCACCGCAAAGTCCACCATCCACCAAGTTCTGCCGCTGTAAATCCAGCAGGTTACGAGGAAGGAGGTCAGACTTACCCCGGGAGGTCTGCAACGTGTCCATACAGGACTGAGGCAACCGCGAGATTGCCCTATTGCGTTGCAGAAGTCAGCAGAGGGCATAGTAGGTTTGGGGCTATTACCCTGATAAACCGAAGGCCCGAACGATATGAAGTGGTAAGTAGGATATGGTTCTCATGACAGGAGAGCAGCAGAAAACCGATTTTGATACGCCCTCCGTTGGTAACCGGACGAGTGAAACTCGGATGGAACCGGATAGGGCTGAACCTGTTTTGACGAGCAATGGTACCGAAAACCCTGCGAAACGCGGTTTTGTGATAGAACATGACCATTTGATGGAGGAGATTATAGGGTATGAGAACAGACAGGACGCTTTGAAACGAGTAATCCGAAACAAGGGGAGTCCAGGTGTGGATGGAATGACCCTGAAGGAACTTCCTTTTTATCTCCAGGAAAACTGGAAAGATATTGAGGAACAGCTTCTCCAGGGGACATACAAGCCATCTCCAGTCCGGCAAGTGGAGATACCCAAGCCAAGCGGAGGAATTCGCAAGTTAGGTATTCCCACTGTTCTGGATCGATATGTTCAGCAGATGGTCCTTCAGGTCCTTCAACGGTATATCGATCCGACCTTTTCGGACAGTAGTTTTGGATTTCGTCCGAATCGATCCGCTCACCAGGCGATTGCCCGGGCGCAGGAACACATACAGGCAGGATATCGTTGGGTGGTGGACATTGACCTGGAGAAGTTTTTCGATCGGGTCAATCACGATGTATTAATGTCCCTTCTTGCCAAACGCATCAGGGACAAACGGGTTCTGAAGCTCATCCGAGCTTTTCTGAATTCCGGCGTGATGTCCGATGGACTGACAAGCTTTAAGACTGAAGGCACTCCCCAGGGCGGTCCACTTTCCCCTCTTCTGTCCAATGTAGTTCTTGACGTTCTTGACAAAGAACTTGAACGTCGTGGTCATCGCTTTGTTCGTTATGCAGATGACTGTAATATCTATGTCAAGAGCGAACGGGCGGGTTCCCGAGTGATGGAAAATATTACTCGTTTTCTGGGCAAGAAGTTGAAACTGAAGATTAATGAACAGAAAAGCGCAGTAGGCAAACCCGGTGCTCGTAAATTCCTCGGTTTCAGTTTCTTGCTTGGAGATAAAGTCAAGCGCCGAATAGCTCCACGATCCCTGAAGAAGTTCAGGTCCCGGGTCAGGGCAATAACCAAGCGTAATCGTGGTTGGAACCTTGAGTATGTTATCCAGGACCTGAATCGTTATTTGCGGGGTTGGCATGGTTATTTTGGTTTCTGTGAAACTCCATCCATACTGGCAAAGCTGGATGGCTGGATAAGGCGACGTCTTCGCAGTCTTTCATGGAAACAGTGGAAGACCCCCCGAAATCGTCGAAAGGAACTGAGATCCCGTGGCATTTCAGGCAAGTCTCTGAAATCGGCCTCAAGTGGGAAAGGTCCCTGGCGGATGGGTGCGTCTCCAGCAGTTAACCATGCATTACCCAACGGTTACTTCAGGTCCCTCGGTCTCTATGAGCTTGGTTCTCCTCGGTCGAAGTAGTTTCGCACAATCATATCGAACCGCCGTGTACGGTTCCGTATGCACGGTGGTGTGACAGGGACAGTCCGTGAGGACCTACCTATGTCGATTTAACTCATACGGTCCTAGGACATCAGATGATCGGGATTCAGTCCCTTCAGTTCATCCAGGACGAACATTCCATCCTTCCTCACAAGGACATCGTCGAAATAGATCTCCCCACCTCCCCATTCCTTCGTCTGGATAAGGACTATGTCCCAGTGGACCTTGGATGAGTTACCATTGGGAGCCAGATCGTACGAGTTCCCCGGAGTGAAATGTATGGACCCTGCTATCTTCTCATCGAATAGAGTGTCAAGCATGGGTTTGGTAACGAAGGGATTGACCCCTACCGCGAATTCACCAACATACCTTGAACCATCATCGGTATCCAGTATCTTGTTCAGTTCCTCCGTATTGTTTGCTGTTGCCTTGATGATCTTTCCATCCTTGAATTCCAATCTAAGGTCGGAGAAGACCTTGCCCTCATACAGGGTTTCGGTATTGTAATGTATGACACCATTCACAGAATCCTTCACTGGGGCTGTGAAGACTTCCCCATCGGGTATATTGAGTTCTCCGTCGCATTTGATGACTGGTATATCCTTGATGGAAAATGTCAGATCGGTCCCGGGTGATACTATCCTAACCTTGTCCGTTCTCTTCATCAGATCCACAAGGGGATCCATTGCTAGAGACATCTTTGTATAGTCCATGGTACACGTATTGAAATAGAACTCCTCGAATGCTTCGGTTGACATCTTCGCCTGCTGGGCCATGGATGGTGTGGGCCAGCGGAGAACGACCCACTTTGTGTTCGGGACCCTGTAATTGATGTGGACGGGTCCGAACCAGTGTTTCTTGTAAAGTTCCATCTTTTCCGAGGGAACATCGGAGTGTTCCGTGATGTTGAAGGAACCCCTGAGACCGATATAGGCATCGGACCTCTTGATTTTCTCCATCTCAAGAGCCCCTAAAGTTTCCATCGTGGGCTCATCGCATCCCTTGAAGACCTTTCTAAGGACCTTTGCGGATTTAATAGATACAATGGGGGTTGCTCCTTTTTCATATACCTTATCAACTAAAAGCTCCACCATCTCATTGGGTATGTCAAACGCTTCGATGTAGACCTTCTCACCTTTTTTCAGTCTGGTCGAATGGTCTATCAGTACATCTGCAAGCTTCTTCATCCTTGGATCATACATTGGAATACCTCGATTGGCGCAATGTCAGAAAGGTATTAAAGATGAACGCAGACCACATGTGAGGACAATCATTAAGAACAGATATTCCTGGTTATATTATGAAGGCGGTGAAGGAGGGAGTCTCCTCTGTTGATGTTGTTCCTGTTTTCAGATATCTCCCAGATAGAAGGCCGATCGACCCTTCACCGTCTTCTCTAAGATGATTCTAAAATGGGATCCATATCTTCTAAAGTCAATTGTAAAGTTTTAAAAAAAAATAGAAAAAAAGAGGGGCCCGAAAGGGCCCCGTTGTTATTGAATTATTATATCCGTGCTCAATAGTCCATGTCGCCCATGCCGCCCATTCCACCCATGCCAGGTGGCATTCCGCCTGCGCCGGGAGGCATGCCGCCTCCACCGCCGGACTTGGAGGCGATAACATCATCGATCCTCAGGATCATGTTGGCAGTCTCTGTGGCTGCCTGGATCGCCTGGGTTCCGACCCTTAGAGGCTCAAGGACGTTCAGTGCCCTCATGTCCTCGATCTGGCCTGAGTAGACGTTGACACCATGGAAGACCTTGCCATCGGAATGGGCCTTGTTGATGGATATTATAGTATTGATCGGATCAAGGCCAGCATTCTCTGCCAGGGTCCTGGGGACGACCTCAAGGGCGGTGGCAAAAGCTTCTATCGCGAACTGCTCCCTGCCTCCTGTCTGGATGGCGAAGGTCCTGAGCTCCCTTGCGATCTCGATGGCGGCTGCTCCACCACCAGCTGTCATCTTTCCGTCCTCAATTGCGACTGCGACTGTTGAAAGGGCGTCATGCATTCCCCTCTCGATCTCATCGATAACATGCTCTGAAGCACCTCTAATTAGGATTGAAACAGCCTTGGCATTGGTGCATCCGGTTACGAATGTCATCTGGTCTCCGCCGATCTTCTTCTCCTCTACTGCGCCCGCAGTTCCAAGGTCCTCCGATGTGAGGTCCTCCAGGTTCGAGATGATCTTTGCACCAGTTGCCTTTGCAAGTTTCTCCATATCGGACTTCTTCACCCTTCTGACCGCGAATATGCCTTTCTTGGCGAGGAAGTGCTGGGCGAGATCGTCGATACCTTTCTGGCAGAATACCACATTGGCTCCTGATTCCTCGACCTTGAGTGCCATCTTCTTCAGGTAGTTCTCCTCGTTATCAAGGAACTGCTGAAACTGGCTGGGGTCGGTGATCTGTATCTTTGCATCCACTTCGGTCTTCTTCACTTCGAAAGCTGCATTTATAAGTGCGATCCTAGGATTATCCAGGAATTTGGGCATGCCTTCATGGACCCTTTCCTTGTCCACGATGATCCCCTCTATCAGTTCGGTGTCCTTGATGGAACCTCCCTGCTTCTTCTCGACCTTGATATTGTCGATGTCCGCAGTGGTCTTTCCATCCCTAACTTCCGTGATGGATTGTACTGCCTTCACGACTATCTGGGCAAGTTCATCCTTCATGTCCCCGGCGGCCTTGCCGGTCATGGATGTCTTTGCAATGTTGAGGAGTGACTCGTTCCCCTCTTCGATGGGCATTGCGATCCTGTTGAGGACCTCCATGGACTTTGCGGCTGCCAGCCTGTATCCCTCTGTGATCAGGGTGGGGTGGATGTTCTTCTCTATAAGGTTCTCTGAGAGCTTCAAGAGCTCTCCTGCGAAGATAACGGCCGTGGTTGTCCCGTCACCGCACTGTTCATCCTGGGTCTTGGCGACCTCGATGACCATCTTTGCAGCCGGGTGTTCCACATCGACTTCCTTGAGAATGGTCACACCATCGTTGGTGATGACTACATCTCCCATGGAATCCACAAGCATCTTGTCCATTCCCTTGGGGCCAAGGGTGGTCCTTACCGCGTCGGCTATGGCCTTTGCAGCTGCGATGTTGTTGGATTGTGCTCCTTTTCCGCTCTTTCTCTCGGTTCCTTCCTTCAATACAAGGATGGGTGTTCCTCCTGCATACATGTTGATCTTACCTCCTTAGTCGGTGCCTCTGTATCGCACACTTCTATAAATTATTTTCTATATATGGCGACTTCTATAAATACATATCTAAACTGCAAGTTAACTACTGGGCAATGTTTTCTTTTTTGTGGACGGACTTTCCAGCTCCTCTTGATAGCAAATGATAAATAACCTAAATATCGTCCGAGATGACGTTGTGGAATATGATCCACAACGAGGTAGATCCGACATGATCGATGAAGACCCTCACCAACGATGGATAACAGGAGGAAACAGCCTTGGCAATGTTGAATTTGGCCAAAACCCCAGGGGGTACCAATTCAGCAGGGGCCATGTACGGCAAATCACTCCTTTCCATTGCCAGGTTCCTTCATCTTGAACCAACCCTTTTTACCCAATCAATGGGTGTTCTTTTCATATGTGCGATGATCGACCTGTTTCCCGGATATTTCCTGGGATCCATGGAACGATACCTTATTCTTGTCCCCGGATTGCTGATACTCCTTCCACCCACAGTGGGTCTCCGTGGAAATACATTTGGAGCCCTTGCATCGAGACTCAGCTCCAAACTGCATTTAGGTACATTAGGATCTAATATCAAAAACAACCGCGACCTGAATGATCAGGTTATCGCGACTGGCCTGCAGCTCATGGTGCTTTCATCATTGATACCTCTCGTTGGCGGACTGGTCTCCTTGCTTTTCCATATGGAGATCGCACCATTGTCAATTCTTCTGTTCATTTCCCTTACTGCGGGATTCCTATCAGGTATTCTGATGTTCGTCATATCACTCGGGATCACATTCGTATCCTTCAGGAAAGGTTTGGACCCTGACAATGTTTCCGCACCTATAATCGCATCCTCAGGAGATATATTGACGATACCGATACTCTTTTTTTCGGCCTGGGTCTCCTTGAACATCTCCTTATTACTGATGGAGATATTCTCCCTTTCCATCCTGATAATAATAGGAGTAACAGGTCTTTTCATCCTATCAAGATATAGAATAGAGGTAAGAAAGATCCTTATCGGAACGTTCCCCCTAGCATTTACGGCTATTACAATCTCCACTTTTTCCGGACTTTTACTGACCGCATCCTTCGATACTTTCCTCAAAGGGACGATATTCCTCTTGCTGGTCCCTGCGATCAACGGTCAGGGTGGATCCATCGGTTCCATAATCGGGTCTCGTCTATCTTCGGCAGGATACCTCGGACAGGACAGGATCACACTGATCCCGAACTATACCGGAAGGTCCTCCTTCGTGACGCTTTGGGTCATATCATTGATCGTTTTCTCATTTCTAGGCGTTGCTGGTCTGATAATGGGAACCCTCGCTGGTATCGGATCCCCCCCTTTCATAGTACTAGCCGGGACGATCCTTCTAGGAGCCTCGATGATAACATTACTTTCCTCCACAATAGCATATTACATCACCTATCTCTCCTTCAGGACCGGTCTGGACCCTGACAATGTGGTGATCCCTCTTCTTACAGCAATAATGGACGTTGTAGGTACTGGCTCATTGATCCTATGCCTGATATTGGTGGATGCGACCATATGATGCATTGATCAGGATAAGAAACGATTATTTATCACCGCTACATTGGGCGCTCAGGTGTTCGCTTGACAGATGAGAAGTATCAGGGTTATAGGGGGCCCGCCCTGGAGGTCCTGAAAAGAGAGAATGTCGCTGTCTGGGATATGATAAGGATAAAGACCCCGGATGCCGAGATGGAAGGTATACTTCTCCCGAGGTCAGCCGGGGATGACCAGCATCTCGTCTTGAAGATGATCACCGGTTACAACATAGGTGTCAGATTCGATAATGTGGTCTCGATAAAGCATCTGGGATCGAAGAAAGCGAACTACAAGATCCCTGAGAAGGAATTCCCCTTCGATGAGAAAAAACCGAATGTAACGATCCTGGGAACAGGTGGGACGATAGCCTCCAGGCTTGATTACAGGACCGGAGCTGTCATACCTGCCTTCACTCCCGGGGAACTTTTCGGGGCTGTTCCAGAACTGGCAGATATTGCCAATATCAAGACCAACAAGCTTTTTGGTGTATTCTCGGAGAACATGGGCCCGCATCAATGGAAGATCCTGGCCAAGAATATAAAAAAGGAGATCGAGGAGGGAGTGAAGGGGATCGTGATCGGTCATGGGACTGATACGATGCACTATACTGCCGCGACCCTTTCGTTCATGGTGCAGAATAGTCCGGTCCCTATCGTATGTGTGGGAAGTCAGAGGTCCTCGGATAGGCCCTCTTCAGATGCAGCAAGGACCCTTATCGGTTCGGTAACGACTGCGGCCCATTCAGATGCGGCAGAGGTTACGGTATGCATGTTCGGAACGACATCCGATAAGTACTGCTTCCTTCACAGGGGGACCAGGGTAAGGAAGATGCATTCTTCCTACAGGAATACGTTCAAATCACTTGGGGATACCCCTTTAGGTAAGGTGCAGGATGGCAATTTCACCTATTTCAAAGATGATTACAAAAGAAGGAGAGAGGACAGGAATGTTGATATCTATCCCGATTTCGAGGAGAGGGTGGCAGTACTCTACTACTACCCCAATATGCATCCGGATATCCTTGAATCCATGATAGACAAAGGCTACAAAGGGATCATCATTGCAGGGACGGGCTTGGGCCATGTGAACAAACCCCTCTACGATCCTCTACAGAGAGCCCACGAAGAAGGTATTCACCTTTTCATGGCAGTTCAGACCCTCTACGGATACACTCAGATGTTCGTTTACGACACTGGCAGGGACCTGATGGCAAGAGGTGTGATCCCATTGGGGAACATGCTGCCTGAGGTTGCATACTGCAAATTGGGATGGGTCCTGGGCCAGGTCCAGGAACCAGAGGCAGTTAACAAGATGATGCTGAATCCAATAGCTAATGAGATAACTCCGAGAGAACCTTACAACGGATTCGTTCAGGGCCAGGGAGGCCAGGATATTGTTGAGGAATTCCTAGCGGAATTCAGTTGAATATGGGGATCTCCGTGTATTCCATGACGGAATATAGATTATATAGTAAACCAACAGTTATCAACAGTGCTCCTTTTCCATTAAAGGAGCACGCGTTTCGTATGGCGGTAAGGTGTTAAGATATGTATACAGGTCCAGGAGGGTTTCAGAGGACCAGAGCATCAGCTCTAATTTCGATAATCATAATGTTCTCTTCAGTGTTCTTTATGATTGACCAACCCGGAGTGGGCTTAAGGGACATTGGCGATCCCCAGACTATCTCTGGCATCTGGAACCATTTTGGCAATGTCACATCCATCGGAGATCTGGATCAGGATGGAGATATCGAACTTGTTATCTCACTGCCAGATGACCCGACATATGGACCCGAAGCAGGGACAGTCTACCTTTTCTGGGGAGACGATGAAGGTTTCTCCGATCTTAGTCCCTCCAATGCGGATATCATCTTTCATGGGAATAATGGAGATAGGTTCGGAGCTTCAGTTACATCGTGGGACGTTCAGGGTAATGGTTGGGAAGAGATCGTGATAGGGTGTCCTGGGGCAAATACCAGTTCCGGGAAGGTATTAATCTTCAATCAAGTCCAGGTCAACGATGCTGATGCTGGAACGGTCTATGGGCCCGAATGGGCATATATAGAACTGATCGGCCAGTCCACAAACTCCTTCGGAGGATGGATGTGTAAAGGAAACTACACTGGATCCGAATACGATGATCTGGCGGTCCTCTCCTCGGGAAATGATACCACCGAACCTCAGGTCCATCTCTTCATGGGAGGTGGAGTCCCAGGTTTAGGTGTAAATATGACCCTTCCAGCCCTCAGCGTTTCCCCCACTACCCAGTGCGTTTCCCTTGACCTTATGGGAAGGGGGATGGATGCTCTTATCTATTCCACGCCGGACAGGGGTATGATGAGGGTTATTTATTATGGCATTGAGGAGACACTCTTCCTTCTCCCTGGTGCGAACTCCACTGGTGTTGTGGATTTCCAGGGTTCGATCCAATCATCCGGCAATACCTACGGGTGGGGGGCAGGAGATGATGGTTGGGATACATCTGGGAGTGATGTATTCGATCCCCCTCTGATCCCAAATTCACTGAGGTTCAATCAGGCAACAGGTAATGCCAGAGGTCACAACCGCTCTATTGAGAATGTGAGCCGATTGGAGATCGAGATGGGCGGAGTATCCCCCTCAACCTCTGGATCTCCCGAGTCGGGCGCATATGGAGTGAGCTTTCAACTTTCCCCATCTGACTTGGTGGGAAAGAACTCGGCTCTCCTTTCTTTCGATTATATCTGGGAGGATTGGGGATTCGAGGATAATGAGAGAATGTGGATCAAGGGAAGGATCACCAACGGTGATGGGGACTCGAATTGGCTCGGCTCCAATATAGATTTCAATCCAGCCCCTGATACGACTCCGGAGATCTGGACATTGAAGGGAGTTAACTCCGGGGGTAGCGGGATCTTCATGAGCGGAATAGGACATTACGAGGAAGAGGTTCTGAGCATTCTAGGTCCATCCGGAGAACATTACCTTGAACTCGGAGGGAAGATATCACGATGGACCAACACTGTCGAATGCGGAGCGGTTGGATTCGATAATATCACCCTTGCATTGAGATCTCTGGAGATGGATATCACAACAATGACTGGTGCAAACGGTATAGGCTCCACACTTATGGCCGAGGATATCGACGGGGATGGATCATTGGACCTTGCTTCGGGAAATCCTAAGCAGGACAAGGTGAGGATCTACCTGGGGAATGATCCTTACTGGGATTCCTTTTCTGCATTCAACGAGGAAAAAGCGAATATGACCATAACTGGTGATACTGGTTCAGACTTTGGAAGGGACCTGATGGTGATCGGGACTTCCCCCTTCACACCCATGAAGGGTCTTTTCATTTCCTTCCCGGCCTGGTCAGATGGATCACTTAACGGAACCGGTGCGATTGTCATATTCGACCTCCCGATGGAAGAAGGGGAATACACTCTTGATGGGGGTTTCCTGGTACACCATGATGAGAGCGAGTATGCCTTCGGTCTGAAAATGATCTCCCTCGGAGATCCTGATGAGGATGGATACCCGGATTTCATGGTCATTCTCCTGGATGGATCGAATAGATTGATGGTAAAAAAATACGATAGGGGCCCGAACTATCCGGAACTCAGACTCAACTCACCCCCTCGTGGAGTACCTCTCTCGGGAACAATTGAGATCAAAGCCACAATGAGCGATAAGGACCTAGATGCTACTCCTTGGGATATCATGTTCTACAGGTCCATCGATAACAGGTCCTGGTCACCCGTGGGGAACGGGACACCTGACAAGGTGGAGGGCCAGTCAGCCATTAAATATTGGGATACAAAAACTTTCGAGAACCGTCTTTATTTCCTCAAGGTTGAGGTTACGGATTCCTTCGGCCTTTCCCTTGCTAGATACTCTAACTCGATCCAGGTCCTGAATCATAGAGCCCCCAATATATTCCTCACCTATCCTGCCGATGGGATAGAGCTTAACGGAAATGTCGAGATAACCGCCAGGGTCTTTCCACCACCCCAAGAATACCTCGCCATGCCTGTAAGGTTTCTCCTGAGCAGAGATGGGGAGAACTGGACCGAATTCGCGAACAGGTCCTCGACAGTTCCGGGTTCCGATGTGGATTACTCAACCGTCCTGGATACTGAAAACCTCGAAGACGGGGAGATATGGTTCAAGATCAATGCTTCCACCGAATTCGGACTGGGGGCGGAAGAGAGTAATTCTGAACCCTGTATCATTGATAATTATTATTCTCCGGAGATCGAGTTCCTGGGAGAATATACAGGTAATCTTTCAGGTGTGATCAATGTATCTGTCAGGGCGTACGACAAGGACCTTGATCTGGATCCACCTGTTCAACTTTTCATCAAGGACCCGGATGTATTGGCCTGGGACCTCCTTGGGGACCTTATAGGACCAATAGGCAACTGGACATATTACTACAACTGGGATACCACTGGAGTAGAGAATGGAGAATATGATCTCATGGCAAGGGCTATGGATATGACCTTCAATGAGGCACAAGAGGCTCTTTCAGGACACGTCAGGATCCACAATCCATACACACCTACCATCTCGATCGTCAATATCGAAGAGGGCTCGATCCTGTCCGGGACTCCACGGATCCGGATCCAGATCATAGACAGGGATATGAATTTCAACAAGACCGATGTGAAGCTGTTCTACAGGGATCCCGATGTTGGGATCTGGAACAGGATATCTCCGGTCCTTGTGATCGGAGCGAATGCCACAGCTGACTGGGATACGACCTATCTTAAGAACAAAGGTTATGATCTAAGGGCTGAAGTGACCGATAGGGACAATCTCTCTGCCTACACTGAGGTCTTGGGGGTCATTGTAAAGAACCTGATACCACCGACGGTCCAGGGTGAACTTTTCACGTCCTCAGGTCCGATAAAAGGAGAGAGGAGGATTTTCTTCAATATCACTGATGATGAACCCATATCCATCGAAAACATAACTGTCGAGGTCTTCGTTTTTTCCGGATGGGTGGAGATCGTGCCTGTCTTCAGATCGGATCCTGAGGCGGTCTTCGTTCCCGGAAAGAACGTCAGCTTCTACATTGATTGGAACACCTTGGATGAGGATGAGTTCGGAAATCCTTTGTTCCCCGACGGCCCTGGCTATGAGATCCGAATAACCTACACCGATCCCGATGCCCAGAGCGAGGTGTGGAGATCGGTTGTATCATATTCGGTTTCGAACAGAGTTACGGGAGGAGGAAGTGGACCGAACGAGGATGGATCGTCCATAGATCCAGGTCTCCTTGCCATTATGGTGCTTATCGCTGTTGTCGTGGTCGTCCTGCTTGTTGTCGGATTGTTCATCTGGAGAGGGAGCAACAGTGAGAGGAAAGGTTCCATCACCGATATCGAGGAGATCAGGCCAAGAGAGGTAATGGAACCACCAAAGGAAGAGGAGGCGCCCTCGTACTATCAAGAAAGAAAGAGTGAGATTTACTCTCCACCGGGTTGGGGATCGGAAACCTCTGATGAACCAGCACCCGTTACGGCCGTCCCATTCTATTCCTCGGAGGATGCCGGAGCATTCATGTCGGATGTTGATGAGATAGATACCAGTCCGGGAAAGAAGACAGATCTCCTGGAGGATATCTTCGGAGAAGAGAAGAAGGCCCCTCCCAAAAAGAAACAGAGGAAGCAAAGGGAAGGACTTTCATTGGAGGTTGAACTCCCAGCCGGTGCAATGCCTTCCAAAGCGGAGGATGAACCTGAGGATTGGGCCGAGGCGGAGGAATGGGACGAGGAGGAAGAGGCCTGGGAAGAGTTCGAAGAACTGGAAGATGATGACGACGAATGGGAAGAGGAGGAGGAAGAGGACATACTGGTCGTCACATGCAAATGCGGCAACGAGATAGAGATCTCATCTTCCGGAGACGGCAGGTTCAGCTGTAATGAATGTGGAAGGAAGGGCCGTGTCAAACTCTGAAAAGTAAAAGAATGGTTCCAATCTTTGGTTTAATACAGGACTCGAATACTCTTGCCACGAAGCGGGATAGGACCCGCATCGAGGTGAGATAATGGCAAAGAAGAGATCCAAGAGATTCGAGGTCCCAGTTGGGGCCGTATATGCACTGCTGGCTGCAATGTCGTTGATATGTGTTACAGTCCTTGCAGTGGCGCTTGCAGGAGATAACGGTTCGAATGAGAGGGAGAAGCTAGAGGCTCCGAGAGAGCTTCTTCCGCATCTTTACATCGAGGATGTCTATTTCAGAAGCAGGGAAACAGTGGACGTTACTCTTGATGTCATCATCTATATCACAAATGATGGGACAGCGGATGCCGGAGAAGTGATGGTGCATATCTGGCCCATCGTTGAAGGTTCCAATATTGCCACGGATATGGTAGAGGTGAACTTCGGCAGGATCGGTGTGAATCAAACGTTGAAAGGTGAGGAGAACATCAAATTACAGGCAGGGACCATCCATTCCGTGGAGATCCTGATCTTCGGTTCGGGAAAGATGCTTGTAAAGGGAAGGGCGACTGTTTCAACAGATGGGGATGGGGGTGCAGAGTTCAATACCGTAGAGGTCAGAGGGACCACCGGTGACATGGACTATGACGGGCTCCCTGACAGCTGGGAGAGGCATTACGGTCTCGACCCGGAGGATTCCAGGGATGCCCTTCAGGATAAGGACAGGGATGGATTGACGAACCTTGATGAATACAAGCTGTCAAGGGATCCTACCAGGACCCCGGCTGAAGAGAATTCGGCTAGTAAAAGTGATGACACTCCAATCAGCGGGATCTTTGATACTGAGAAAGATGACAATGGTTCCGCCATTGCATTGGGAGCAGGTCTTTTCCTCCTCCTTATAATCGGCGTGATAGCGGTCCTGATAATCGGAGCCGTCATGTCCAGAAGGAGGATGGAAGCCAATCCAAAATTGAAGGAAGAGAGGCCCAAGAGGGTAAGGGATTCGATTTTCCCCTCAAAGGAGGTCGCTCCGTCCCCACCCTTTGTTATGGAAGTAAGGGAGGGCCACAGAGAAGATGAGGACCCTGAGAGCGACCTTCCTGAGGGAAGGGGAATATATGAATGAGGGACAATAAGGGAGAGGAGAGACATGAGGAAGGAAAGGGAAGCAGGGAGGAACCTTGGGCTGAATTACTTATCAGTTCAAATCCTCGTCTGCTTCCTGGTATTCACTATTTTCATTATCAATACATCCGCTCAAGAAGAATTGGATACGGATTCGGATGGAATGCCCGATTCCTGGGAAGAGACCTACGGATTGAACATCACCGATCCCTCGGATGCCTCTGAGGACCCTGACGGTGATGGTCTGATTAACCTTAGGGAATATGAGTATCGTGTCTATCCCTTCGATCCGGATTCGGATTCAGATGGTATGCCGGACGGCTGGGAAGTGGATTACGATCTTGATCCCAAGAAGTATTCGGCTGATAATGATGCGGATCGGGATGGATTTTCTGATCTTGAGGAATATATGAATGGATCAGATCCAACGAATGGCTATGATCCAGGAGATGATGATACACCAATCGATAATGAAAAAGCAGATGACGGGAGTGCCGCATCCAGTTTTCTCTGCCTCATCGTGATGATCATCATTGTATTCTTTGTGGTATTCTTCCTGATCCTTGGTTTCTACTCCAAGTTGAAGAAGGACAAACTGTTGGACCACGAGACAAGACAGAGGATCATGGATTTTATCAAGGGCCATCCCGGGACCTATTACACTGAATTGAGGAAGGAACTGGACCTCGCCCACGGCGTCCTGACACATCACTTGAACATCATGGAGACCCAAGAACTGATCTTCTCCAAACAGGACCGCCAGTTCCGGAGATTCTATGTTGACGGACTTTACAAGGACACTCCCATGGTCACTGGCACACAGAAGAGGGTCCTGGATGAGATCAGAAGATATCCGGGTTCGTCACAGAAACAGATCGCTGATCAACTGGACCTCTATCCAATGATGATCAGCTATCATGTCAGTCAGCTGGAGGTCCTTGGTCTGGTTGAGAAGAGGAAGGAAGGTAGGAGGAACCTTCTCTTTGCATGTTCAATAAAAGAGAAAAAAATGGAAGATACAATACTCGGAAGAGGACCTTTCGAAGGACCCGCTCCTGAGATGGGATTGGTGGAGAATTGAGTTTCAAGTGGAACTTCTTGTCCCAGTCCTGTTACCAGAAGTCGGAACCTATCTCGATAAGGTTCCCCTCAGGATCAGCGATCATGGAGGACCTCATCTTCCATGGTTCATCCCGGGGTTCATAGATGGGTTTCGCTCCTTGATCGACAAATCTCCTGAAGAAGAGATCAACATTTTCTTTTTCACCTACGTTTATTGCAAGTTCAAAGGTCCCGTTGATACCTTCCGGGTATGATGGATCCTTCCCCAGGAGGCCGGGAAGTTTCTCCCTCTCATACATTGCGAACCTAATTCCCTCGTGCTTGAACTCGGCATAAGGTCCTTCCCCATTCCATTCTATTTCGATGCCTATCACATCACGGTAGAATCCCACCATCTTCCCCAGGTCCTTCACGAAGAGACCTATCAGGTCGAATTTGATGTTCATTTCCATTTCTCCTCCTTTCTGACGATCATTTTCTATACACCCTGTTCACTCGAAGTACTCGAAAGCATCGATGATATCCAGATATACTCCGTCGAATCCAGCGGCGATTATCCGGTCAAGATAAGAATTCGTACTGCCGAAGATTATATCCTGCCAGGCAGGGTCCCAATATCGGACCTTGTAATTCCCTTCCCAATCGGGATTCTCCTTTTCCAGCCATGATGGTTTATTATCCTTCCATTCCGACTTCCAGTAGAAACGGTAATCCTCAGCTTCACCAATGCTCATATAAGCGATGACCAGCCGTTCTCCTCCATTCTCCTTGGTCTTTAATGAATTGACCTCACTGGAGGAAAGGATATCCCCATCATAGAACACATCGATCAAGATGATGTCGTAATTGTTATCCCCCAAAGCACTTAGATATTCGCTTCGAGTGGAAAAACCATCCGGGTCCAGGATGTAAAGGAAGTTCTTTGCCTCCGAGAGAGACGTGATATTGTCGGAGTTCATATTGAAGGGATCCTCAGGGTGCGATGGGATATCATCCAGGTCCCTGTGGTCTGCCGAGAAGGAGATGTATCCTTTCTGTGAGTTTTTGGAGTAGGAGTCGTCCATCTTGGATGGAGTTGAGCAGTAATCTGTAACGAGGACCTCAACTCCGTTGGATTCTGCAATATCAAGGAATGAGATCATGTATTCCGTCTCCGAACCAGGAGTGGCCTTGTTGTCATCCTCAAAACCATAGAAAAGGTCCTCTCTACCTACACCATCGATGGCATCGATATAATCTTGAGCGGGTGCCCCGTCCTCTTCTCCATTTTCCGTCAAAAGTTCAGGACCGTTCTGGGGGATTATTATGAGATCCGGATTGTATCCCTTGCCATACGAACTAATGTTGATGACGAGATCTCGCATGTATTGTTTATATTCTCCAGAGGGGGGTGTGTCTTCATCATCGTCACTACTTTCAATACATCCAGCTGTAAGGATCAGGATCAAGATGAGAACTGGTGTGAAGTGCCTCTTCATGACCCTCAATGGAGGTCCAGGTATTAATCTGGTGACCTGTGATCGGTAATTATTTCAAAATAAACCATACGTTTTTATATCGATAGATATATTGTAATACGGTAATCTTATGGATACTGTAACCGTATCACCAAAATTTCAAGTTGTCATCCCCTCCAATATCAGGGATAGGCTGGGAATCCTCCCCGGGGAGAAGGTGGTGGTCATGGAAAAGGACGGGGTGATCCATATGGTCAGAATAGGGAAGATAAAGACCCTAAGAGGCAAGTTCAAGAAGGTCACTTCAGAGGGGTTAAGAGATGAAAGGGACAGAGATGCTATCTGAGATCAAACATTATATTATAGATTCGTGTGGCTGGATCGAGTATCTATCTGATGGCCCTCTTGCAGATAGTTTTTCTCGATATATTGAACAGGCTACCCCGAAAGAATACTTCACTCCTTCGATCGTCATATATGAGGTATACAAACGGTTGAGGACCATATATTCGGAAGAAGAAGCAATGAAAGCGATCGCCCATATCAAATACTTGACAACGATCATTGATATGACTGAATCGATTGCGTTGAAGGCAGCGGACCTTAGCTTTGAAAGAAAGATCCCCATGGCCGATTCAATAATACTTGCATCTTCATTGATGACGGATTCCACCATTGTTACTTGTGATTCGGATTTCAAGGATATGGACGGGATCATTTTATTTGCAAAATAAAAGATGAAAATTCTTAATTGATGATATTATCTGATCTTGAATCGATCCATCTCTTTCCACAACGAATGCAGTTATCCCTGTGAACAGATACCAATTGACCGCAATTTGGACAGGTCCATCTCCTGATCTCATTTTCAATGAACCTTTCAATTCCTTGGTCCTTGATCATTTCCAGGTTCTCCAGCATGGACATATGATACTTTCCACTGTATCTTTTATCCAGCTGCTTCAAACGTTGGCAGGGATATTTATCACATTGGAAACAATATCCTAGACCCTCTTCCGGGTTACGTTCATTACAGTTCCTAATCCTGCAAACAACACAATGATGAGGTTTGTTCTCATCATCACCCAGGCATCCCTGACAAGGTTTCCTTTCCCTCAGATATCCGATGCAAAGAGCACAGTTCATTCCACAGGGAGCTATATGATATATCTCCATGCCCTCAGAACCTCTCGGTGTGGACTCATTCATGGTGGATCGTTCATAATCCCTCATTTTGGTATAAATAAACCATCCGGATCGGATCCCCGGAGTCCGGCTTCCTTCAGATAATTCGGGACCAATGAGAGGTCCTTTTCCTGTTTTGGCCCTATCAAATGATAATGTCTGGACCTCTCAAGCATGTCCCCGATGTATTCGAGGTCTTCCTCGGTTGTCATCCAGTTCCTTTCATCCAACTTCGAAAGGTTGAAGGGAATCGAATATTCCCTGAGAGTCTTCTCACCGGATGTGTTGAAATAAAGGTCGAAATACGACATGGCGAGCTCTCTAATGTTCCTGTAAACAGGCTCCCTGAACCTCAATGTTGTGAAATTGGATTTTGCTATGGATCCCCAAAAACCGTTCTTCTTGAATACGGCTATTACATGATCATCATCGTTAACAGCCCTGAGGTCCACTATCAAAGGTGGATAACCAATTGTCCTCAGCTGTGCGGCAGCAAAAAGGGCCCCTTCGAAGCAATGGGCTGTCTTTTCCCTGAGGACCCTTGAAGGTGATTTCGTATCTCCTTTTGTGTTGTACGGGATCCCATCTAGGAATTCCTGGATCAGGATGGGTTTGTTAAAGGGACCTGTAGTTTGGTCATTTTTCGGAAGATCATCCATATACTCTGGACAGCTTTGTCGATAATTTACCTTTTGTATTGAAGAAATCAGGGGCCCTGAAAATAGGGCCCCATTCGTTCCTTCGGAGGGTTTGGCAAACAACTTCACTCGATCAGCATGTCCCAGTCCATTTCTTCTTCATCCAGACTGCCGCTTTTAATGGTCTTCTCTTCATTTTCGCTCATATCAAGATCGAAATCATGATAGAACTGCTCTCTCTTTTTCTTCTTCTGGGTGGTGGTGAAACCCCAGATCCCGAGAACGAGGATAGCAGCTATGATGACCACGATAGCCAGAGAGACGAACAGTATGATAGGTGTTCCAGAATTCGTTTTATCTTTCCCCATTGAAGCTTCCAGGTGATTGGATCCAGCGTCCGGGATGTAGAGTTGAAGAAGGTATTTTCCATCCTTGAACTGAATTGAATATAGAGGATCATCACCGGTAGAGTTGACGAGCTCATCATATGAGGTGGAGGATAATTCGTTCCCGTCAAGTTTGATAACAATTCCTTTCTTTGTCAACTCTCCGAAAAGGTCCTGATCGATCTCGAGGGATACGATCCTGTCCCTGGTCTCATTGGATTCGATGAGGATCGAGATCTTACCCTGCTTGTAATCCTCAATTATCAGAGAAAGACCATCCTCCAGTTCGATGACATCCATCTCCACGTCACCGGAAGTTCCGGAAGTGAGGGAAGCACTTGCGCTGAAATTTTCCTTCACTGTTGTTCCTCCTCCAGGCTTGGCCACATATAGCATGTACGAACCTGATGTTGGATAGGTCACGGTATAATTGGTCGAAGAGGTCTGGAAATGGTAGGAGTAATTGCCTGCGCTTAGGTTCAGGACCTTGAATGCTGTGACTCCGGTCGTATAGGAGGTTCCGACTATGTTCATCGAATAGTTTGTACCATTGCTTGAAGATGTCCCAATGTGGATCTTGATATATGTTGGAGCGTCTCCATCAATGTCTCTGTATAGTATTGTGAAATTGACCAGTTGACCTTCAGTGGGTCTTGATGGGCTTTCTGCTGGAGAATGTATCACTGGTGGTGAATCAGTAGGCGTGGGTATGGATTTGCTGACATTCAAATTTAAAAAGGAGTTGTTACCAGGATACCATACCTTGCTCCCATGATTTGCGTTAACGGTTTTAAAATGATATGCGTAGTCACCCTCGAAAAATGGAACAGTATATCTTGCTGTGACACCGCTGGAATAAGAGCTCCCAGTCCATGTCATGTTGAATTCGATAAGATATGCAAGTATAACCTTTGATCCGTTTACAGATTTTGGTATCAGATTCAATATGATATAGGTTGGAGCATCTCCATCGATATCTTTGTAATACACTGAGAAGGTGACATTCTCTCCCTCTTTTGGAGATGAGGGAGAATGCATCCCTCCTTCCAGGACAGGAGCATGATCTTGTGCAGATTGGGGTCTCACGTAAAGAGTGTAGTTATTGTCAGATGTCATTGAGTAGTTACCTACCGTGCAATCGAAATAGTAGGTAAAATTCCCCTCCCAAAGAGCGATCTCTTTGTAATATTGAACCCCATGAAAGAAATCCGTCCCGGAAGTTGACATGTCTAATTTGAAAATGGGACCTCCGGAAGGGCGCAGGATCAGTCTTACATTATCTGGCTCGATGCCTGAGGTTTTTTCCTTGTACCATAATGTGAAGTTGCATGTCTGATTGTTAACAGGGGATGTCGGGCTCACTGCAGGACTGTAGATTGTGGGAAGGATAACTGATCCTTCTCCTACGACCAATTGATAAAAATCATTTTCCGGAAGGGTTGCATTATAGGTATTGTAGGCCATATACCTGTAATAATAGGTGCCACTGGGTAATGTCGTGTTAGTAGTGTATGTCAATCCAATGTTGTAACTGTAGCTTTGGTAGGTTTCAAGACTCAGAGATTTATAATAACTCTTTTCCGAGTCAAAAATGTAAACAGCTATCCCTAGAGGGGCGTCGTTGTCGATATCCCTGTAATTGACACTGAAATATATTGTCTCATCCTCATCCGGATGTGATGGGTATATGGAATTATTATAGAGGATCGGTGGATGATCGATTGGTTCAGGAGAGGCAATGTATAGGTGATAATATCCGGAGGATGGATTGTAAACAGTTTCATTCTTGAAGTTCATGGCAAAATACCTGTAGGAATAATTACCCTCATCAAGCTTCAACCTGATGATGCTGCACCAGACTCCCGTCGTATAATTTCCAGATGATATATTCATTCCATATGTCTCGATATTGTATCCGTCATATATCTCCACCACAACATGCTCTGGAGCATCACCGTCCAGGTCCCTGTATTTAACAGTAAAATTTACCCCAGTCTCCGCAGTAGGTCTGTCGGGATGATATTGCGGATCGATCAATTCCGGATCATTGGAAACCGATCCATTCAAAAAGAACGTCAGATTCGAGCTGGAGGGATACCGGCGGGTTCCATTGACGGTATAGGCATTGAAGTAGAATTCATGAGTTCCAGGTGCAATAGAACCCGTATGATTGAAAAAGAATGTTTCCCCGGTCCTGATATGGAGGAGGGTTTCATTCTCGCTTGTCATGTTGTAGAAGAAACCATCCACGGCGACCAGAATCCCATTGGGTGTGTTATTCAGGTCGTCACGATAACTCAATGTGAAATTGAATGTTGTGTTCACTTCCCCGGTTGTTGGAGTCACTTTTCCATCCCATATATATGAATTGTAATCTCTCGAGGGTCCTGCCTCTGTGGAATTAAGGACTATTAATGATCCGAGAAGTAGTAGAACCGTCATCAGTATGGCCGATAATGATTTGCTTGATCGCATTTTAGCACCTCATTTTCCTTGATAAGATGGAACTGAGAACTGATTTACTTAAGCATCACGGGACATTACCCTGAAATTATACCAAAGATGCAGAAATTATCCCATGTGCCGGAAAACATATTTAACGCTATTAGGAGGTCCCAGTTCGATAAAATGGAGGAGGGATCCGTCCGACCCCTACGTATAGGGGTCCAGAGGAAAATACTTCTTCTTTTACTGGAGAATATGAAGTATATCGATGATTTCGAGGTTCCCGAGGTCCTTTCCCAGAAGGGGATGGGTCGGAAGCTATCCCTTAGACAGAATCATGTTTCCAGAGCACTTACCGAATTGAAGGATGAGGGTCTGGTCGGTGTTAGGACAGCCCACATCATGGGTGTGGGAAGAAGACGGAATATCTATTTCCTGAAGGAAAAGGGAGTGATGGAGGTCAATGATTATATCCGATCGCTTCAGCAAAGGAAGTTCCCTGTCAGACTTCCAGACGGGGGATTGAAATTATTTTCGATCCCTAAGATATTGGAACTGATTACAAAGAGGTCCGGGACTAAACCTTCTTATTACCAGCTACTAACCTCTTTCTATGATGGTTCCGAATTCAATATTGTCACGGGAAAGAAAACCCCTTCATCACAGGAACCTCCGGTAAGCAGACATTTTTTCGGAAGGGACAAGGAGATCAGTGATCTTAATAGAGCTATAAATGACAGGAAGATCGCAGTCGTATCTGTGGTCTCACTCGCAGGGATGGGGAAGACCACGTTGATGGGAAAGGTCCTTTCTGATAAGAAAAATACCGACTGGACCTCCCTGACCGAGTGGACAGGTCCTGAAAGGATACTTTCCAAGTGGGCGCGGTTCCTTGGTATGCATGGCAGAATGTCCCTTCTGGACCTTATTGGATATAAAGGATACAATGATCCGGAAGAAGCTGTTGATCGATTGCTCGAGGATCTAAAGGGATTGGATGCCATACTGGTTCTGGACGATTATCATAGATCCGATAGCAGGATCGATGATCTACTATCAATGGTCCTATCAAAGTCAATGAAAAGCGATCACACGATATTGATCGGTTCCAGAGAAAGGCCAGGTTTTTACGGGAAAGACGATGTTCAGATAAGGAAATGCGTTTCAGAGATAACACTGGAAGGTCTTGATCGTGAAAGCTCCATGAAACTGCTTGAGGAGAGGAGCGTCCCTCTGCCTGAAAGGGAACGTATATTCAATATAACCAGGGGACACCCTCTATCGCTCGAATTGATCTGCAGGTCCTCTCTGAAGGACCCCATGGGATTGACCAGGGAGGTCGAGGATTATCTCGGAAAGGAACTACTATCCGGTCTCGATGAGAAGGAAAGAGAGGTCCTATGTCTTGCCGCTGTTTACGAGGAACCCGTGGTCCAGGATGGTTTGCTCATACTTCCCGGTTCAAACAGATCTGTCCTGGATTCTCTAAAGGAGAAATTGATCCTGAGGTCTTACCCGGATGGAACATTGGACCTTCATGCTCTACTCCGTTACAATCTGAGGATGTGGATGGGAGAGGTGGATCTCACAAGGTATACCGAGATCGCCCTTTCACACCTTTCGACAAGGGGCTCGGAGAGAGAGGTCCTTCACTATCTTGTTCTCCTGGAAAGATCCGGAAAGAAGGAAGAGATCAATAGAATGTTTCTGGACCTAGGTGAGGAATTGATCGAATGGGGCAACTCACTGATCTTGGATCATCTGAAACTCATGGATGGTTCTTCCCTTTCCGGATTGGATAGAATGAAGTTCCTCATTTTGAAAGCAGATCTGGATATCTTTAACGGAGATATTAACCGGAGCAGGACAAGATTGAAGGAGGCCCTGGATCTGAGCAGTACTTTGAGTTCGGAAGAAAAGAACGATGAGGAGGTTTTCGAACAGATCACAAGAATATACAATCTCAGAGCGGAGCTATCCAGGCTGGAGGGAAAAGAGAAAGAAGTGATCTCCCATCAAATTGAAAACGTATCCCGGACCAGAAAACATGGAAATGAACATTCTCTGGGAAAAGCACTCAACAATCTTGCTCTTGCATACAAGAATGCCGGTCAACTCAACAAAGCAATGACTTCACTGGTCGAAGCATCTGAGATCTTCAAGAGGATCGATGATTCGGTTTCTCAGGCAATGGTTGAAGCAAATCTATCTGAGCTAATGGTGATGAAAGGGGAGATCAAGACTGCCAGGAAGCATTTGAGATCAGTTGAAGGTATCTCGATCAGGTCACCGAAGATCGAATCAAGATTGAGAAGGAAGACAGGGCGTATCAAGGTTATGATGAGGGACTGGAATGGTGCCATTGATGATCTTCAGAAAGCCTATTCCTGCAGTGTGGATGGAGGGGAGAGACAGGGAGCTGCTCTGTCGATGTGTGAGATGGTGGAAGTTTCCATTAAAAGTGGGGATATGACCTCGGCAGTATCGAACCTTCAAAATCTCATACCTTTCATGCAGGGTGCAAGGGAAGAGGAGAAATGGACCAAGGATATCGCATGGTGTTTTCTTAGAAATGTTCACACTTTGAAAAACGTGAAGATACCTTCGAGGATCGTCGATGGTGTAAGATATTCCCTTGAAATGATATTTGATAGGGAAGAGCACACAACAGCTGTTAAGGGATTGGGTGAGATAAGAGGGAAGTGTCCTGATCATTCCATCCTGATACGATCTCTCAATATTGCATCCCAGCTACTCAGAGAACGGGGTGACATCCATGCTTCCATTGTGGTTTCCCTCTGGATCGCAGAGGACCTTTTGGAAATTGGGGATAGAACCCAAGCCAAAAAGGTTCTTTCAAGGATCATCAAGGATGCAAGCAAAATTGGTTTTTCAAAGGCTTCAAAGAAAGCCGAGAAGTTGTTAAAAGGGATCTGACCTGAAGATCAATTCTTTTTGAAGATCAATGTATAATGGGATCTCTTTTCGAATTTTTCAATGAGAATGAAATCATTTTTTAAGAAGATCGTTCTCAATTCCTCAACTGTCATCAGATCAGGATCTCCTGCCTGTTCGGAAATGGATACGATCCCTCCATCTTTCAGGATCCGTCTGAATTCAGTTAGATATAGGTCCTTGTTCTCCACCTCTCCAAGGACCGTTACAAGGAAGATGATATCGAATTTCTTATCAGGGAAAGGGAATTGTTCTCCATCGCTTTTCACGAATTCAACATTGTTGATCCCTTTTCTCTTCAATCTCTTCTCAGCTTTATCCAGCATTTCGCGCTGGATGTCGAAAAGGACGAGTTTCCCTTCAGGGACTGCTTTTGCAACCTCAATGCTGAAGAATCCCGGTCCTGGTCCAACTTCCAGAATGATGGAATCGGCTTTCGGCTTGATCTGTTTGAGGAGTTTCTTAGGTGAAAGTATGAGTTTCCGGAATGGTAGAAGCAAGGTGAATGCATACCTGGAAGGAAAGACTCCTTTTCCCGAGAAGCTCCTTTCATCTCCCACCTTATTACCGTCCTATTTTCGAATTGCGGAAATGCAAACCGTGTTGAAGTATCTCCCGCTTTCTGTCTTCATCATATCGATGTCCTGTTTTGCGTGTTCGTTGTCGCAATCAAGCCAGTCTTCCCAGGCAATCTTGTGGCATGACAGTTCCTTACACTTGATATTCTGAACAATGTCAGATCTGGTCCATAGGTCCTTCCACCAAGAACACGTGTGGAAATTGTATTCTTCCTTGTAGTAGGGTTTCATCTCAAAAGGGACATTACCGTCGAATTCCTTTTGGAGGCCGGGTATCCCGATCGAGATCTGTCCTCCCTTCTTTAAAAGAGGTGACAGATGCTTGTCAAGATAACCCTCCTCATAGCCGTAGTAGTGGTATGAATCCACACTTATTATCATATCGAAGAATTCTTCCGCAAATGGTAGTTCGTGTGCCTCCGCATGAATGGGTATTATGAGGTTTTCAAGTCCAAATTCCTTGAACCTCTGGAAGTTCTCGGTAGCACTAATCCAGAGATCAACAGCATATACGGTCACATTGAATTTCTTCGCAAGAAAGATCGAGGTCAAACCTTTTCCACAACCGAGGTCCAGAACCCTCATGCCTTCTTTGAGATGCAGGTCCCTCACCATTTCCTCGATGATCCTTATCGAATTTGGTCCCATCATGTTCTTTTTCATGAATTCGTTATCGAATTCGAGGTCTTTCAACTTCATTTTGTTTACAACCTTTGTTTGTTGAAATCATCCGCATTTGATTTTGCAACGATTGCGAATTCATAACTTCCCGCATCAAATTCGTTACCTGCCACATCAGAAAATATTTCCGTTATCTCAAGTCCATAGTTACGGAATTCCTCTTTCAATCTTTCCGGGGAAAAATACTGCAACCAGTTGTATATGGTTTTTGTTCTTTCAGGTCCAATAATCGTATATTTGTCAAGAATGACCTTCTCATCATTGTATTTGAAGATATTCAGGAATCCATGGTAATCATCCTTCGACCAGAAACCGTTGAGAAGGTTCTTCTCGTATGTGGAGGATTCTTCCCTCATTTCAAAGGCCGGAATTGAATAGACATCGAGAAGAATGGATCCTCCAGGTTTTAGCAAACTTCTGAATTTCTTCAGAAGTTGCTTTCTCTGATCCGGTGCCAGAGCACAGAGGTCACACATGATCATTATTATAAGATCAAATCTTTGATCCGTATCGAAATCGAAATAGTTCTTGTGGAAGTATTCTATTGAAAGACCTTCGTCTTCTGCGGTCCTTCTCGCGTATTCGATAGATCTCTTCGAGAAATCTATGCCAGTGACATCTGCTCCTTTCTTCGCGAGTCTTGCCGTATACAATCCTGGTCCGCACCCGAAATCAATTATCTTCGAACCATTATCTATTTTGAAATGGGAAACGATCCATTCGACTGATGGCCCTATGAATGATCCCCTTCTCGATGACACATCGATATTCTCGTTCAGATGATATTTCAGCATCTGTTCGGATGTGTGTTCATCGGTCCAGAGTTGATCTGCGGTATAGAATTCGAATGGTTCCGGTCTGGATCTCATCTTTTCCAATTCTTTGAACATATTGACCAATTCCGTATCATTCTATTTATCCATATTCAATTCCTCGAAGAATCCCGTTTTCCTGTTCTTTCTCACATTATCCCAGTCGAAGCAACGTCCGTTCATAGCGATATATATCCCTGGGGGCATTGATTGAGCATAGGCCAAAGCACTTCCGAGGTTGAAGAGTCCGTCAGAAGAACCGAAGGTATACGGGATCATTGCTCCGGTAATGACAATGGTCTTGTCCTTGATCGAACCTGCAAGTTTTCCTGCTGTTTCGACCATAGTGTCCGTTCCATGTGTGACAAGGATCCTGTTCTCTGGAGTCTTCTGGCAGTTGTGGACTATGATCTGACGGTCCTCGTCTGTCAGGCTGAGGCTGTCCACCATCATGAGGGTCCTGATGTCGACATCGAGGTTGCACCTTCCAAGTTGAAGCATCTCTTTGAAATGAGTATCCTTAAAGTAGAGTTGACCTGTGATGTAATTGTATTCCTTATCGAAGGTCCCTCCGGTGATGAAGATCTTGATTGCCATGAGGACCTCGTGAAAAGGGAGGATTAGATAAAGATTCCCATAGAACCCTCATCTCCTTTACGAGTTCATCCGGTCTTTCCTCTGCGATGAAATGTCCTGCATCCTTGAACCTTACGACCTTTGCATTCGGGAATGCTTCGATCCATTTATTGAGATATTTATTCATGAGATCTTAGTCCTTCATTCCCTAGGTATCGTCAGAGAGAAGTCAACTTTTTCCATATCTCCTCTTTGCAGCTCCTGTGGGGAAGAGCCTTGCGAACCTTTCCTGCTGCCAACTGAGGAATCTATTGATGCATTTCGAGCAAATAGCCACTGATCTTGAATCCTCCAACGTCATTTCATTCAGAACGGGATCGTAGTTTGTTATTTCCTCTTTGCATATAGTACATTCCATGTATTCACCATCATACCAAACTGTCTTCTATGAGATTTAAAACTGGAGTTTAACGGGTTTGCATAAATTCTTCTTGCTGTTTGCCACCCTTCCACATTTCGTACAGAGGTAATTGGGTTCGTTTACAAGAGCCATATAAACTTCCTGGTCCTCATCCAGGAGCTTCTTCCTGAGCTTGCACAAAGACCCTTTGCATGAACTCTTCTTGTCAGGCATTTAAACCAATATCCATTCCATCCTGATTGAGGACATAAAGATTGTGCCGTATTTATGGAAACGCCCTCATTATCCTGAGACCGATGACCCGGATCCTGATCTCCTCCAGTATGCGAGATACAACAATCCTGGCATCATCATTATCAGGGAAATGATCAGAGGACCGATGAATGACATCTTGAGGGATATGGTGTCCTGAAATGGTAAAAGAATGAGGAATATCAATTGAAAAGCAACTGCCAGACCTCCTCCGATAGCTTCTGATCTCCACGCTATTGCCAATCCAATTGAACTAAGTAGAATCAGGACTGGACCCGAATATTCAATCAAAGCTATGTCATCTTCCGCATTGGGGTCCGCTTCACCGGAAGTGATGAGATTATATATCATTCCAATGACAAAGAGGAGAACAAATGCAACAATCAAGGACCCCCATATTCTGGCTGTCAAGCGGATCCAGAATAATTTCCTTCCAGATATCCTTCCATCTTCTGTCAAGGTCCTCATCATCCATCATACTTCTATAATGGGGATGGATATGTTTCGGAGTTCAAAATAATTCCTATGGGGATCAATTGAATTCTTTGAGATCCTTTTCTCGACTATTTATTCGTTTTTAAAGGATCGAATGAACAGCTTCTATCAGATCATTGATGGGCTGGTCGATCTTTCCCCGATTGCGCAGAAGTTCCTTTATAATCTCATTCTCCCTGGAATCGGGCCTCCTGGCCTTATCCAACCTTATGAGGTCAACGACATCAAGGGGTTTGGATCTGGAAACGTGATATGTCACTTTGGCTATGTTGAACGGATCGCTCATGTAATCTAGGACATCCTCGAGGTTACAGAGGTTTGATACGGAATGAAGATCGGGATCCAGATCGAGCTTCATGATCCGATCGTGGAGTTCACGATAGAGGTCCCTCCCTTTCTCGGTGGGGATATGGCCGCATATCCCTGCCATCCGGTCCTTCTCAAGAAGTTCTTCTTCCCTCATATGGGCCAATTTTTTATTCAGAGTATCGACTCTAATATTCAACGCCTTTGATAGATGACCCTTGTTGATCGCTGGGATCATTTTCTTCCTTCCGCGAAAGTACCCTATGCAGAAAAGAATTAACTCGTTCGATCCTGTTTTCATCTATCAGCCCATAATGTCCATTATTCTAAGTACATATATTATTATCGTCCATTTGGTTTTTCAACCACATAAATAATGCATTCAATACTTTCGGATTATCGTTCCCTAATGGAGCTGTACCGAAATTCAGGGGATCTCTCCGACGGATAGAATGGATGGACTTTCTATCATTATTTTCGTGTATTCTGATCTCATTGCCTTGGAAATTTTCCCGCTCTTGATCATTAGTGCGACCCATTCCACTGTTCTGGATCCAATGCTCCATATTGACGAGAACTTAGCACTTTGAATTCCTTTTAATGGAATAAAGTAGTGACACTTGAGCATAATCATCACATATACATATATACTACTTCCATTTAGGACCCTTTGTCAATAAAATTGACATAAGAAAGGAATTATCATGGATTTTGAATCATTCAACTTACATTCCAGTATTTTAAAGAGGGTCAAAGACCTTGGATATCGAATACCAACTCCAATTCAGGAAGAGGCAATACCATACATTATGCAGGGAGAGGACCTACTTGGTCTGGCGCAAACAGGCACTGGGAAAACAGCTGCCTTTGTCTTACCGATCCTGCAACATCTCAGAACAGGGTCTTTGGGAAAACTTCGTGCTTTGATCATTGCCCCAACGAGAGAATTGGCAGAACAGATCAATGACTCGATCAATGCTCTGGGAAGTCAAACAAGACTTCGAAGTATGACAATTTATGGCGGGGTCAGTGCAAATAACCAATTGAAAGGATTGAGGTCAGGTGTGGAGATCGTTGTCGCCTGTCCGGGAAGATTGCTTGACCACTTGAAAAGCGGGAATATCGACCTTTCCAAGATCGATATACTCGTTATTGATGAAGCCGATAGGATGTTCGATATGGGCTTCCTGCCAGATATTCGAAGGATCATGAAATATGTTCCAAGGAAAAGGCAAACACTGCTATTTTCTGCAACAATGCCTCAAGATATTCGGCGATTGGTAAATGATTTCATGTATCAGCCGGTAACGGTCACGATCGATCATACCAGCCCCATAGATACGGTATCCCATGCTCTATATCCTGTTCAAGGACATCTGAAGACAGATATGCTTATAGATTTATTGAGCAAAACAGATACAGGATCCGTCCTGGTATTTACTCGTACAAAGCATCGGGCAAAGCGTCTCGGGATCCATCTGGATAAGATAGGATACAAGGCTGCATCGCTGCAGGGCAATATGTCGCAGAACCAGAGACAGAATGCCCTGAATGGTTTCAGGGATGGGACCTATCAGATCCTTATAGCCACTGATATTGCAGCCCGCGGAATAGATGTTTCCTCCATCTCTCATGTTATCAACTATGATATACCGGATACACCGGATGCATACACTCATAGGATAGGGAGGACCGGAAGAGCCCTAAAAACAGGCGATGCTTTCACAATGGTAACGGATGAGGATGAACAGATAGTCCGTTCGATCGAGAGATCACTGGGTTCAAAGATCGAACGCCGCACCATTGATGATTTTGATTATAATAGATCTCTTCCAAAAAGATCTGACCATTTTGGAAGATCAAGAGCATATTCAAGGGATCGAAACGGACAAAATAGGAGGAATTCGGGTACTCAAATCAAAAGGGAACCGGAAACTCACCGCATAAAAAGATTTTCTGATGGACCAGGCTCTCTCAGATACAGGGAGTTTTCAAGGGATCGATAAAAACGATCCAACTTAGATGTTCCTGATGATCATAAGATACAATCCCCTTTCCAGAACTACCGGAATGCTCTGTCAAGTCCCCTTACCGTACTCATTAATATGAGTTATCCATCATTGGAACCTGGCCGGTAAAATGAAGACCAAGCGAAATTGGGAAATGATCCCGGAAGAGAAAAAAGAAAAGATCATCAGGGACCTCATTTTCTTCTTTGAGGAGGAGAGGGACGAGAGGATCGGTATGATCGGGGCTGAAAGTATCTTGGATTTCTTCCTCCACACTATCGGTATCGAGATCTACAACCAGGGTGTCGAGGATTCCATCACCTTCATCAGAACTAGGTTCCAGGAAATGGAATTGGACATGGGATCCATATTATTGAAGAAATAACATGAATCGCAATTATCTCATTTTTTACAATTTTTCAATTAAGGTAATGTTCAAGGTCTACCCTATTATATGATCCAATGAAAGGGCAGTGTCAATGAGGAAGGTCTCAATTTTCGGACGATCCCTATCTCAAAGCCTGAACAATACATGTCTAAGGACCTATTTTCATGCCAGGTCGAACCTGTCCGCGTTCATCACCTTGGTCCAGGCTGCCACGAAATCGTTGACGAACTTCTCCCCGGAATCCTTGCAGGCATATACTTCAGCTATAGCCCTGAGCTGTGAATTCGAACCGAAGACCAGATCGATCCTTGTGCCTGTCCACTTCGATCTCCCCGTCTTCCTATCCAGGCCTTCGAACAGGTCCGTTTCCTTGGATACGGGCTTCCATGCCGTATTCATATCGAGCAGATTGACGAAGAAGTCATTTGTGAGGGCCCCGGGCTTGTCGGTCAGGACACCATGAGGTGTCTGTCCGAAGGTTGCATTGAGGACACGCATTCCGCCGATGAGAACGGTCATCTCCGGAGCTGTCAGGGTAAGAAGCTGAGCCTTATCAACGAGCATCTCCTCTGGCGTGACTGCGTATCTGGCCTTCTGGTAGTTGCGGAATCCGTCCGCCTTTGGCTCGAGAACGGCAAAGGAATCCACATCTGTCTGTTCCTGAGCCGCATCGGTACGTCCGGGTGAAAATGGAACCGTGACATCGTGGCCTGCTTTCCTTGCCGCTTCTTCCACACCTGCGCAGCCACCCAGGACAATAAGGTCTGCAAGTGAGACGCGTTTGCCGCCTTTCTGAGTGTTATTGAATTCGTTTTGGATCCTCTCAAGTGTCTCCAGAACGGTCCCGAGCTGAACAGGCTGGTTGACCTCCCAATCCTTCTGGGGTGCAAGCCGGATCCGTGCCCCGTTGGCGCCTCCTCTCTTGTCAGAGCCTCGGAAGGTGGATGCCGAGGACCATGCGGTGTATACAAGTTGGGAGACGGTGAGACCCGAGGCAAGGATCTTTTCCTTGAGCCCAGTGATATCCTTTTCATCTATCAGGTCGTGGTCAACTTCAGGCACGGGATCTTGCCATATAAGCTCCTCCTTTGGGACTTCAGGTCCGAGATAACGGGAGCGGGGTCCCATGTCGCGGTGTGTCAGCTTGAACCATGCCCTTGCAAATGCATCTGCGAACTGATCCGGATTCTCGTGGAACCGCTTTGCAATCGCGATATATTTGGGGTCCATCCTCAGGGAGAGGTCGGCAGTTGTCATGATCGTTGTTACCTTCTTCGAAGGGTCGTGGGCGGCAGGTGCCATATGGTCTTTATCCGGGTTGACCGGGACCCACTGCCATGCACCTGTGGGGCTTTTTTCCAGATTCCAGTCATAACCGAACAGCATATCGAAATAGCCCATGTCCCACCTGGTCGGTTTTGGTGTCCAGGCACCCTCTATGCCGCTGGAGATCGTGTCATCCCCTTTTCCGGACCCATGGGTGCTCTTCCATCCCAGTCCCTGTTCTTCAATGGGAGCTCCCTCTGGTTCAGGACCCACATGGGACACATCTCCCGCACCATGGCATTTACCGAAGGTGTGGCCTCCGGCAACGAGTGCGACGGTCTCTTCGTCATTCATGGCCATACGGGCGAATGTCTCTCGCACATCCTTACCGGAAGCAACCGCATTCGGTACTCCGTTCGGTCCTTCGGGGTTCACATAGATCAGGCCCATTTGTACAGCGGCGAGAGGATTCTCCAGATCCCGTTGGCCACTGTATCGGTTATCACCGAGCCATTTGTCCTCGCTTCCCCAGTATATGTCCTCTTCGGGTTCCCAAATATCCTCGCGTCCCCCGCCGAAACCAAATGTCTTGAATCCCATGGATTCAAGGGCGCAGTTACCCGCCAGAATCATCAGATCTGCCCATGAGATCTTACTTCCATATTTCTGTTTGATTGACCATAGGAGTCTGCGCGCCTTGTCCAGATTGATATTGTCGGGCCAGCTGTTGAGAGGTGCCAGTCGTTGGTTTCCGGTTCCGGCTCCCCCCCTTCCATCTCCCAATCGGTAAGTCCCCGCACTGTGCCATGCCATCCTTATGAATAAGCCTCCGTAATGACCGTAGTCTGCAGGCCACCAATCCTGTGAATCTGTCATCAGGGCATAGAGGTCCTCTTTGAGCGCTTTCAGATCGAGTTTTCCGAATTCCTCGGCGTAATTGAAATCCTCCCCCATGGGATCGCTCTTTTTGGAATGCTGATGCAGGATCTTCAGGTTCAACTGATCCGGCCACCAGTCTCGGTTTGATGTTCCTCCACTCGATGATGGACTTCCTGTCCTTCCCGTTACCGGGCATTTGCTTTCTTCTTTCATGATGAAGTCCCCTTTTTTAATAATTGTAATCCGGATATCAATTCCGAATATTGAGGTAAATGGGTCTGCAGCTATATTTAGAATTGGAATATTATTCGAGCGGACTTGGCTCGCAAGCCGTATGGTTGCGAGTAAAACGACCGACCTTTAGTGAGGCGAGGAGAACAGCAACGATGAGTTGACAAGCAACCCGTTGAATATTGAACCACGATTCTAAGTATGTTTGTATATGTTATCATGATGATCAAAGTGTGAGAGCTATATTAAAAATGAGATCAATGATAGTACAGGTGTTTCGGAGTTCAATTTTCTGGATAAACAATTATATCAAAGGATATCATGGAAAGAATATGGTCGAAGAGGAGTTCGCAACCGGTGTTGTACACGAAGTTCCGGATGATCTGAGAAAGGTCCTTTTATCCTCACAATCGGTTCGGGATTCATGGAATGACCTTACACCGCTTGCTCGCAACGAGTGGATATGTTGGGTAATCTCTGTCAAGAAAGAGGAGACAAGGAAAAATCATATTGAGAGGGTTAAAGAAGATCTCCTAAAAGGAAAACGTCGGCCTTGTTGTTGGGCAGGATGCCCTCATCGTGAAAAGGGCCGGGATGAAGAAATGGTTCACGAAAACAGAATATTCATTCTGAATGGGAAGAGATAGATCAATTACGGTTATTCGATCATTTCCTGATGAAGGTCCCTTCCCTTAATTCTCTGAAAGCGGTATCAAGTTCTTCATCGGTATTCATAACGATAGGTCCTCCCCAGGCTATAGGTTCATTCAATGGGTCACCCGCAACGAAGATGAATTTCCCCTTTCCTATGATCTGGACTTCCCCCTTCTCTTCAAGTAGGGTGCAGTGTCCGGAATCCACCGCCTTATCACCAATATAGATGGATCCTTCATAGACGAAGATGAAACAGGTTCTCTTGTTGGTTGAGTGATCGAAGGTCCCATCCAGATGGACATCGAAATAATCGACATCAATGAAAAGGTCCTTTACCGGTCCTCTCACTCGATCATAGGACCCTGCGATCACCTTGACAGCTCCTCCATCGAATTCAACAGATTCGAGATCATCCTTTGTCAATCCCATGTATCGGGGTCCTGTCATCTTCTTGTTCCTGGGGAGATTGACCCATAACTGAAAACCCATGGTTTCTTCCTTTGATTCAATTGGCATCTCCTGGTGGATTATTCCGGAACCAGCGGTCATCCATTGGACATCACCTGATCTTATCACTCCGCTGTTTCCTATATTATCACCATGTTCCACCTCGCCTCTGATCATGTAAGTTACTGTCTCTATTCCACGATGGGGATGCCAGGGAAATCCTTTCATGTAATCTGCAGGATCATCAGAACCGAAATGGTCCAGAAGTAGGAACGGGTCGAAAGAAGGGACCTGATGGAAACCAAATACCCTTTTCAATCTTACACCGGCACCTTCCATGGTCTGTCTGCTCTCTATAATTGATCTTATCTTTCTCATGATCATTCCTCGTTAATTGTTCCTTTGATATGAGCGATATCTCAATCCTATCTCGAATTCCATTTCATCTTCATGTACACATTTCCCTTTTCCATTTCATAGAGCATCTGCTGAAGCCGTTTTCGCTTTGTCTCATCCATTTTTGCTCTGTTGATCCAACCGATGTAATCGTTCTGTTGATATGGTGGTCGGTTCTTGTATTCACCCATTAGATCTCTTCCGTTCAGTGCTTTTTCCACGAAATCGGGCATGGGATGGATCGGACGTTTCAGATCTGAAAGGTCCTTGTTCATGATCCATGGATGTTTTTCAATTGATATCACCTTTGTGAGATAGTTTTTAACATCGAGCAGGACCCCTTCCACCTTGTCCATTAGATCTCCAATGGAAATGATATGAAGAACTATGTTTGTTCATATGGGGGCAGGAAGTTCCAGGTATCAGCACATTTGAATTCAGTCTCGTCAATTCATGATCTTATGATTGGCCTGACCAGACACATTCCGGGATATTGCCTCCCGTTATATGCTTGGCCAGTCCAATTGAATATTGCTTCAATCCGAAAGGTTTGCGGATCTCCTGACCCCATCCGATGACTTTCCGTCCTTCCGCCCTTCTTCATTATCTTCAGGATCACTCTTCTCTACACGATACGTCCTGTATCCGGTTGCAATAATGCCGGTCAAAGAGATGATGACAAGGATCATCACTATCACCAGAAGTATCGTGATAACGTTGTCATTCTCATCGAGTTCGGATCCGTTCTCCTCAACCTCGGTTGAGACCTCATCTACATCCGTTATGATCTCATCTAGCTTTGATAGGGCTAAAAGGGTGGCAGAGATGTCTGAAATGTCCGAGATGATCGCTGAAATATCCTCCCGTATTATGGAATCGTTCTCCCAGAGTGAGAGGACATGCTCCCAGATCCTTGCAAGATCGGATAGCGTCTCGAATCTTAGATCATCAACATTCTCCGAAAGGGAACGGATCGATCCGGAAAGAGAGAGGTTCAATGCGGCCAATGATCCCCTTAGCATTTCAGTTCTGGTGGTAATATAATCCTCAAGCCCTTCCTGACCTGAAGTAATGTTCGATTCCATCACCTGGATCCAATTTCGGTCCTCCTCGTTCTGGGTGATCAATTCCAACATCACTTGGTGCATGGATTCGTTCATATCCTCCCATTGGGATTCAACTAGCACCCGCACAGATCCATCCAGCTGGTCAAAGCGGTCGAATATGGACAATAGGTTTGTGGTCAATTTCTCATCAAGACTCCTGTTCATCCCGGTCAGATGGGTGAGGAGGTCAAATTCTAAGGCATCGATCCTTGTAGAGAGATTTATTTCAATGTCATCTAACCTCATAGTGAGGTTCCCCTCCATTAGCTCCATTCGTAGCAAGATGGAATCCATATCCATAGTGAGGAAGTTCAGGGGATTCAGAGGTTCCGGATCATCTAGATCCGGTATCCCATCATTATCATCATCCTCATCCATATTGTTACCTTCACCATCATGATCGGTATCCAACCATTCAAGGATGTCAAGGGGAAAGGAGTCGTTCCAATCGGGATGTCCGTCATTATCCATGTCCGGATCCGCATTGTCACCGATACCATCCCCATCCGAATCAATGTACTCATATGGATTCTCGGGGAATTTATCATTGGAATCGGATACTCCATCATTATCGAGGTCCATCACTGCGATATATATGTCCCAGTTCTCGTTCCTTTTATCCTCCCAGACCATAATATCGCCATGGATCTCCACATTTCCCTGCTCGAGTACATTGGTGGTTACCGGATCCACGATGGAAGTGACGATGTCATGGGTGAAGATGTTCCAGTTTGTGTCACTGTTCCCTTCCCAAACAACACGCTCAGAAAAAATTGCGGGTTCCCTTTCATTGCTTGATTCGGAGTTGATCCTCCTTTCGGTGTTTGTTGTCAGATTGTAAAGATATATATCATAGTTCATGACACCGTTCCTCAGGTCCTGCCAGACGATCCTGTCACCATATATATCCGGATTCTCCTGGTCCAGTGCGTTAATGGTTATCCGTTTCTCCACACTTGAGGTAATATCGTAGGAATAGATATCCCAGTTACCGTTCCTATCATCCTGAAATACCACGGTATTCCCAAATATCTTCGGCATTGTCTGACTGTTGGGATCGGTTGTTAGCCTTCTCTCTGTGGTCGTTGCCAGGTCATATGAGTAGATGTCCCAGTTACCGTTCCTGTTGTCCTGATAGACAACAATGTTCCCATGGATTCTTGGCATTTGCTGGTCCGATGTGTCTGTTGTTATGCGGATCTCGGACCCAATTGAAAGATCTAGATAGTAGATATCCCAATTACCATTCCTGTCATCCTGAAAAACAATGATATCGTCATGGACGACAGGATACATCTGGTCATTCTGGTTCGTGTTCAATCTTTTCTCAACCATGCTATCGAGATCAAAGGTATAGATGTCCCAGTTACCATTCCTGTCATCCTGCCATACGATGGTCCTCCCATATATGTCGGGTTCTTGCTGGTCGCCAGTATCATATGTTACCCTTTCAAGTGTTCCAAGTGAATCACCTTTTCTGGCCTCTGCGGTCATATCATCGTTCAAAATGAATGTCAATGATCCAGCAAGGATCAACATCGCAACAATAATCGGGCCAAAAGACCCCAAAAGGAATTTTTCAGATCTCACATCATTCCCTCCAACAAGAGTGATTTCAATCTCTTGAGAGAAGGAATCAGAAGGTGTTCTATTAATACCGGTTCTGGAACACCGTTCTAGATGTGGAACAAACCTCTAGGAATGGTTTGACAATATCAACATTATAAACCTGAAGGTCACCTTCCCTCTCTATTGATCGAAAAGGCCCTCAACACTCAGGTATCTCTGTCCCGAATCCGCAAGGATACAGACGATCCTCTTTCCTTTGTTCTCTTCTCTTTTAGCGATCTCAATGGAAGCATGGACCACGGCACCTGATGAAATGCCAACAAGGATACCTTCTTCCTTTGCCAGTTTTCTGCACATGGAAAAAGCTTCATCCTCCGACACTAATAAGATCTCATCGATGAGGTCCCGATCAAGTGTCTCAGGAACGAATCCGGGAGCAGTCCCCATCATTCTATGGGGATTGAAAATACCCTGGGAGATGTAAGGGGATTCTCTTGGTTCCACTGCAATGGTTTGAATTTCACTTTTTTTCTCCTTCAGATATTTTCCACATCCGCAGATTGTCCCTCCTGTTCCCAGGGCAGCTACCAGTATATCGACCTTACCACTTGTGTCCCTCCATATCTCAGGTCCTGTGGCCAGGTAGTGGGCTCTTGGATTGGACGGGTTCACATGCTGGCCGACATAAAAAAGGTCAGGGTCCTCTGATATCATCCTCTTCATTTCCTTTCTAGCACCAGCTGTCCCCAGGTCCCTTGGGGTCAAGATCAATCGAGCCCCTAATGCTTTCAAGACCTTCCTTCTCTCCAATGATTGGATCTCACACATCACTAGAACCACTGGATATCCCTTGATGGCTCCCACCATCGCCACTGCCATACCAGTGTTCCCTGATGTACATTCTATCAATGTCTGCCCGGGTCGGAGCTTCCCTTCTTTCTGTGCATCCTCAATGATCTGCATTACAGGTCTGTCCTTCAGTGAGAGAGGATTCATGAACTCGCATTTGGCTATGATATCATGCTCATGTGAAACTCTGGACAATTTCAGCATAGGGGTGTTCCCGATCATTTCGAGTATGCTGTTATTGATCTCCATGAGGGAACAACGAGGACCGGATAGATTAGATGTTCTGAAACAAGTATGGAACAGACCAACTATCATGATCTGGTAGCTGATCTCATTTTCTTGTGTTCCAAAGCTGTCAAAAATATCTTCCATGAACCTTGATGTCTCCAATTGTACAGTTATCGTGCAGTGATCTTATCATTGATACATAACAAATCAGACATTTTCCATGGAAGGTTTTAAACATAAGTTGTCGTTTCAACGGGCCCGTATGTTCAATTTCATCTATCTGCTGCTTCTGCTTATCGCAGCACTTTTCTTCGGTAAGCTTGCGGAGAGATTGAAATTGCCCACCATCGTGGGAAATATCTTTGGCGGATTGGCCTTCGGTCCTTTTCTGATAATAATCCTGAGGACCCTTGGCACCATCCTTTCAATAAGCGAGATGAAAGATGTGGTGAACGATCTTCGCCCGGAGGTCGTGGAAAACGATGTCAGTTTCCTAATGGAGTTCGCCATAGTGATGCTGATGTTCTCTTCGGGGATGGAAACCCGTATCAAAGAATTCCTGGCATCGTTCAAAACAGGCATTATTACAGCCTCACTGGGGGTCATCTTCCCATTCACACTTGGATTCCTGGGAACCTGGTTTTATCTGGGGGACCCAATTATTGCTCTTTATGTTGGTGGGGCTTTATCAATAACCGCTGTGGCACTTTCGGTCTCCACCTTGATCCAGATAGACGGGATAAGGACCCGTTTCGGTATGACAATAATCAATGCGGCCATTGTTGACGATATCATCGGAATAGTCGTGCTTTCTGTCCTCCTGTCCATTTCTTCCACCGGTCACCTTCCAAGTATTTTGATATTGGGTGTTACTGTCACACTTGCAGTAGGATTCGTTCTGGTTGCCCTTTTTATAATGCCCAATATCCTGAAAGGGACCTACAACCAATTGAAGGACATGAGGGCTACAGAAGGGATCAGTTTCACGATCTTGATTGCTGGTCTATTCGGATTGATTGCTCACCTGATGGGACTCCATATGATGATCGGTGCTTTCCTCGGTGGAATGGCAATCAGAGACTCCCTTAACAGCAGGACGCGTGAATCACTGGGACGTTGGTCCTATGGATTCTTTGCACCCATCTTCTTCGCCTGGGTGGGTTATTCCATGACGATTTCCGGAGCGGTCATATCACTTTTCGTTCCGTTGATCGTCGTATTGGGATTCCTTGGAAAAGTGGTAGGCTCTGGATTAGGTGCCAAGATCTCGGGTCTCAACTGGGCAGAGTCATTCCTGGTTGGATTGGGAATGAATGGAAGAGCTGCGGTGGATCTGATCCTTGCAAGCGTTGCACTGCAGTCAGGAATTATCGGAAGGGACCTGTATTCGGCGGTTGTCCTGAACGCAATAATAATGGCCCTGCTTACACCAATACTCCTCAAAATTTTCTACAAGAAGTTCAGGAACAAGGGTTGGGTTTAGATACAATTTGAGTAGAACCAATGGACCATAGAAAGGCCCTTCCAACCGTCAATTCTTCTTTTCCTTTCTTAACTCCTTGCCAACATCCAGTAATGCCTTCTCATGCTCATCCAAAATGGCTGACCAACGGAGTATCTTCTTGAATTGGATGATAAGGGATTTCATTGTCAATTCCCCGATAAGCTTCCCCTTGATAACCACTGGAAGTCTCTTGAGGTGATGTCTCTTCATCTTGGTCAAAGCTGAACCTATCGATTGTTTTGGAGACACGGAGATAAGATCGGTCGTCATCATGTCCTCTGCTGTTTCGATACCTCCGAACAACAGGGATTTGAAATGGTGACCTGATATCGTGAACTGGTAGGGGTCTAACTTCCTCGGAGCTATCACATCAACAAGGTCCCTTTCGGTGATCAATCCTCTCAATTTCATCGATTTCAGGTTCTCGACAACCCAGATATGCTTTCTGGAACTGAGGATCCCGATGACCTCCTCAATGGATGTGTCAGGTGTGACGAAGCACATGTCCCACATCTTGGATTTCATGATGGTTGCTACGTCTATCTGATAGAATTGCTTGAGGATACTGGAGATGTCCGTTCCCTCGGACTTCTTGGGTTTGACATACTTGACCATCTTCTTCCCCTGGGGTAGAATCGGTTCCCCATGCCATAGAGAGTGTACTTCAAGATAAACCTTGCCCGAGGAAAACAGGCACATACCAGTAACTGTAATAAATCGGGACTTCATTGACCCGCTGTCCATAAGGCCCATCGGAGGTAATTACATGACAAGGAATCCCACTGCCTTCCTGAAGGAAGAATATGATGAACTGGTGAAGAACGGTTTCAACTGGCAGCTAAGAGAGCTTCAGGGGCCCTCGACACCCAGGTGCAAGGTGGATGGAAAGGAGCTGATCATGCTTTGCTCCAATAATTATCTCAGCTTATCGAACCATCCCAGGCTCATTGCAGCAGCCAAGGAATGGGCTGACAAGAACGGTGCGGGATCAGGATCAGTAAGGGCGATCGCAGGTTCGATGGATATCCATTTCATGGTGGAAGAGGCCCTTGCGAAGTTCAAGAGAAGGGAATCTTCCCTTGTCTATCAGACAGGATTCGCAGCTAATGCAGGTCTCATCTCTCAGCTTGCTCCCGGTAAGGAAGACATGATCATCTCCGACGAGCTGAACCACGGTTCCATTATCGACGGTGTAAGATTATCAAAGGCTGAGAGGGGAGTATATCCCCACAACGACGTTGGCGGCCTTGAAGACCTGCTCAGGAAGACCCAGGACAAGAGGAGGGTCCTTGTGGTCACAGATGGTGTGTTCTCTATGGATGGAGACACAGCTCCACTCGATAAGATCGTGAACCTTTGCGTTGAATATGGGGCAATGTCCTATGTCGACGATGCTCACGGAGAGGGCGTCCTTGGAGAGAAAGGGGCAGGTATCGGGGTCCATTACAAAGTGGATGACAAGCTGGATATTGAGATGGGAACATTCTCGAAGGCTTTCGGTGTAGTGGGCGGTCTGGTAGCCGGGTCACAGGACCTGGTGAACTTCGCCTACAACAAATCCAGGACATGGTTGCTTTCCGGCTCTCATCCCCCGGCTGTCGCTGGGGCACAGCTAGCTGCGATACAGGTATTGGAAGAGGAACCCCAGCATTGGGAAAACCTCTGGAAGAACACCAATTATTTCAAGAAGAGGATCCAGTCCATGGGATTCGACACAGGGAACACAGAGACCCCAATCATCCCTGTGATGTGCGGAGAATCCCACAAGGCCAAACAGCTATCCCAGGAACTCTACAATGCAGGTGTTTTTGCTCTGCCGATCGTCTTCCCTATGGTTGCCAGGGACAAGTCAAGGGTCAGGGTCCAGGTAAATGCTGGATTGACCATGGAGATGCTCGATGAGGCCCTTGCGGCATTCGAGATAGGCGGAAAGAAAGCCGGTATTATCTGATCCGGAATGTTTTTCAAGGGCCCTTCGGGGTCCTTTCAATATTTTTTTCTGGTTCGAATAGTTACTATCTGATTGATTTCAGAAGAAGGTTCTCCAGGTGAAGATAATGAATAGACCGAAAATGACCGGCCAGATCACTATCTTGTGCCATAGGGGAGTATCGATATCCCAGTAGCCGATACCAAGTCTCTTTGAATGATAGAACCTGTAAGCGATCTCGAACGGATACCACAACAGGGCCGATATTGAAAGTCCAAGTTGAATGATCAGGATGATCGTTTGGACGATCCCGGACATGTCGGGTGACTTTGTCTCATACTTCTTTATTATTGCTGTTGTATTGATTTCCGATATGATCGATCATCGGTCAAACCCCATCCCCATCAACATATTCGCATTTATTTGATACCTGAATGGAAGAGGGTCCTCCTTGAACCACCGAGAATTTCAGATAAACATTGGCAAAGATCAATTCGATCCAGGTATGACCAATATGAAATTGGAACATGAAGGATATCGTCCGACATCCCCTCAAGGTCCTTTGTGATAAGGACCGTTTCGAAATTCACCTTCGGATAGGTTTCCATGAGATCCTTCAATCCTTCGAACTCCCTATCAGGTATCGTATTCACCATGGGACACATTGATCAAAAGGACCTTACCCATAGATGATATGACGAGATCTATCTCCTTCTTTTTCAGGATGAAACCGGGATCCGATCCTCTATGGGCCAGATCCATAAACACTGCATTCTCGGCAAACCTTCCAGGGAAAGGACATTGATCGATCCTCTATTGTTCCACCATGGATTCCGATCTCATTTACCATCGATCTGCATGATCTTCAAAGGATCCGAAATAATCTGTTTATATTCCACTCTGCCTTCTTCAACTGCATCCTCTATGGTTGCCTGGTCCGTAACAAGGGTCGTTGAGGTTCCGGAACGCTCTATTCTGACTACCTTTCTGAGAAGTCCGTGAGGGGTCTTTTCCCCCACACCCATGGATAGGACATTTCCCTCTTCGATATCCGAAAGGTCCGGATCGGATCCTTCGAACACTATCTCCCTTGCATCAGGGGAAATGGATGTTAAGGAATCCATCAGGTCCTCATCAAGCTGTTTTGTTGTTTCAGGCATGGTAATATTGATCTTCGGATCATCTATCCCTTTGTCATCATCGGCCTTTTAATCATCGCTACGATTCAAACATCCCGGTATCAAGCAACAAACCAGGAGTAACGATATCATAAGAAATGGCACTATTCGCACTTTCATGGGCTCCCACATATCGATCGCATTACAATTTAATAATATATTCGATAATTCCCATTGAATACTGATTCAATGATAAGATAAGGTCTCTCGACATTCAATAATAAGATTTCCTGCACGATCAGTAACCAATTGGAGAAAAATTCCTGAAGAAGAATTACAAAAAAAGCATTCCTACGGAATGCTCGAGCCTAACGGCTCTTTAGATCA
>CBDDUX010000048.1:0-35676 GCA_965234725.1 Thermoplasmatota archaeon
GCCTTGATCAGGGTTCACTTATGCGACTTAAACCCTCCGCGAAAATCGGTGTTAAATGATCTTACATATGGTTTCGAATTGGGACATTATGATAGGTCAAGGACAATTGTGATAGATCCCGTTGTTTTCTCCACTTATCTTGGAGGCACAACATCTGAACACGGGGAAGGCATTACGATGAAAGATAATGGAGATGTCTATGTCACAGGACAGACCTCGGCATGGGGATTTCCAACAACTACAGGAAGCTACAAGATAGAAAAGCTGGGAGGACTCGATGCTTACGTGGCCAAGTTCAACCCGGATGGAACATCACTTGACATCTGCACATTTATCGGGGGGACCGGAGATGATACGGGATTCGAGGTCCAGCTTGATCCAAACGATAATATTATAATCGCAGGAAGGACAACTTCCGATGATATTCCGACGCATTCAAGTGCCTTTGATAACGAATTTAGCGGTTCATGGGATGTATTCCTCCTTAAGCTAAATCCTACAATGACAACATTCATTACAGGTAGTTATTACGGAGGCAACGGAACGGATGCAGCCCTGAATCTCGTTGTCGACCAGAACGGGAATAGTTATGTTGGAGGTTGGACAACTTCAGAGGACCTTGTTATCACGAACAACAACATTGATGACGATTACGGCGGAGGAGATATCAGCGCCTTCCTCTTCAAGACAAATCCGATGATGACCATTCTTTCCTATTCGACATACGTTTCAACACTCCAGGATGATAGGATATCTGGTCTCGATGTGGACGATCAGGGAAATGTCTTCATAACGGGTATGACAAGGTCTGATCAATTCCCATTAACAGCTTCTCCACGCGACAACACTTACGAAGGATCCAGCGAGTCCTTCATCATGAAGATTAACTCAGCCTGCAATCAGATATTGTACTGCTCCTACCTGGGGGGTTCTGGAGGTGAGGGAGGGTACGGCCTGCAGCTGGATGATGAGGGAGACATATGGATATCTGGAATCACCTATTCAAGTGAATTCCCGGTAACAACAGGTGTCTATCAATCAAATTATAACGATAACGGGGATATTTTCGTTACCGAATTGGACGGTACTGATTTCTCTGTCAAACAGTCCACATTCATTGGAGGTTCGGGAAGAGACGGACCGATCGATATGGTCATTGATGCATTCGGAAGGATTACTATTGTCGGAGACTGCTCCTCCGATGACTTACCTGTATCGGATGATGCCCTCCAATCCTCATATAACGGTGGGACCAGCGATGGATTCGTAATAACCATATCCAGCGATCTCTCCGAGTTATTGTATTCATCGTATATCGGAGGAGATGGATGGTTTGACACGACTACATCTGTTTGTTCCGACTTGAACGGTCATATTTCCTTCTGCGGATGGACTGATAATGAGACTATACCAACAACTCAAGATGCCTATGGCCGAGAAAATAACGGATTCGAGGATGTATACGTTATGGGTCTCCTGCTTGACACCCCTCCATCAGTACCACTTAACTTCGAAGCGGTATCAGGGGATGGGTTCGTTCATCTCACTTGGGATGACCCGGAGGATGAAGGGTCACAGCCTTTGACAGGATTCGATCTGTTCAAATTGACCAATGGGACAGGAAATGTGGACGTCTTAGAACTTGATCTTGTTAAAGAATACAATGATACGGATGTTGAAAATGGTAAGGAATACAGGTACTGGTTGAGAGCCTCTAATCTTGCAGCCAATTCACTCTTCACCGGGATAATTAGCACCATTCCTCTTGGTCTTCCCTCAACACCTCTTGGTTTCAATGTGTTATCCGGCATTAGGACGATAACAGTTGAGTGGGACTACTCAATAGACGACGGCGGGACCCCTATAACGGGATATATCATACAGAGGAAGTGGAACACAACCGAAATGTCAAGAATGGAATTCGGAACAATGGATCATGGATACATCGACACAGATGTTGTACCGGGTCTGGAATATACATATTCCATTATGTCGAAGAATATTGTTGGTAATTCTATACCATCTATCGAGGAAACCGGAATTGCAATTGATGTTCCTTCCCCCCCTGAAGAATTAATAATTGAATCAGGGGACGGATACGATCTTCTCACCTGGGAGAGACCATTGACCGACAGAGGTTCCAAGATTAACAATTTCAACATCTACAGGACCATGGAAGGAGATCAGGTGAGACTTCTGAAGACAGTATCCTTGAACACATTAAGCTACAATGACACAAAGGTCGTAAATGGATATGAGTATACGTATTATCTAACCGCAGTGAACAGCGTTGGAGAATCACCTCCATGCGAGGAGATAACGGTTACTCCCACGGCCGTTCCCTTAGAGCCCCTATTCTTCGATCTCTATCAGAATGGAGAAGAAATCATCATTACATGGGAAAAACCGATGGATGACGGTGGTTCGCAGATCACCGGTTATGAGATAAGAAAGGATATCGGAGGCAACTCAGAAACGATCGAGGTCGAGGCTGGTACTTATGTTTACATCGATAGCGATTTTGCATATGGTTCGGCTTATAATTATACTATCAGAGCAGTCTCGGAAGTGGGCTTCTCTATATGGGCTCCTGTTCAAGAGATAACACCTCTGTCACCACCCGGGAAACCAACGGTGGAATTGTTGGGATATTCTGACAGATTTGTTCACATAGGTTGGACAGAAGTAACGATCACCGGCGGGACAGACATTCTCGGATATCTAATATATAGATATCAGACTGGGATTCCGTCGATCATTGGCGATGTGAATGCAAATACCCTTTCATTCAATGATTCAAATGTGGAAAGCGGGGTCCAGTACAGCTATTCTGTTGCTGCATATAACAGCATTGATGGATCGATGTTATCGGAAAATGTCTCAGTGGAAACCATAGGATTCCCTTCAGAACCCTTAAACCCTGCAGTATCACATGGTGACGGGATATTGACAATTACATGGGACCAACCTCTTATGACGGGAGGTTCAGAGATAAGGTCATTTTCTATTGAGAGAACAACCATATATGATCAGAATGTGGATATGTTCTCGGTTGAACCCAATGAAATGCAATTCCTCGATGATACAGTATCCCCTGGTGAGGAATATGGATACAGGATATCCGCTGAAAATATCAGAGGATCAGGACCATCAACCGTCATTGTTTTAACAAAAGCGATAGAAAAGCCGGACATCATGGGAAATTTTATTGCTACAACAAGTAAGGATAGGATCGACCTTTCATGGGAAGGCGTTAATAATGAAACAACGGGAGCGGTCCATATCATTCTCGAGAGGTCCGTGGATGGAGGTCAGTATTATCAAATAGCGGACCTCCCTGAAGACAAAACAACATTCACAGATACTGATATCAGGGCCGGTGTCAAATACAACTACAGGATATTTTCAAGAAATATTGTAGGTGAATCTGAGATCCTCGAGGTTACCTCGATCTCAATTGAAGTGGGTGAAGAGGGGACATCGACTGGGATGTTCGTATTAATGTTGATCTCCTCTATCCTTCTCTTGGTAATTGCCTGCATCGTCTTCTTCTTAGCCATCAGAAAGAAGATAGAACCACAGGAACAGCAAAAGGAAGATGAAATTATCGAGATATCACGGTATGAACAAGGAGAGGTGGAGAACGGGATTGTTAATGAGATCATGCAACCTAATGATATGTATCAGCAGCCTCCAGTGGAACCCGATATACCAGTGGATGTGAGTATGGAAAGTGAAGTGGGACCTCTTTCATCATCGGAAGATCTCGGCCCTTTACTTCAGGATATTGAACCGCATTTCGATGGTGATCCTGCAATTCCAATTGAACCGGGAACGGACCGTTCCGTTCATGAGGCTCCGATCGAGGAGGTGATATCATGAGGACAGGGAAAATATTGATACCCCTCACTGCCATTATCTTAATATCTGTATCCTTCTTGAGTTTGATACAAGGTGAGGGTAACGAGGAAGAATGGACCTACGGTGATCCGTCCTTGATGGAAATGGAGCCATCGGGTCATTTCACCGAGAATCTCGGTCAATGGGATGAATCCATTTCATTTGTGGGGGACACGAATACCGGAAGGATCGGTATCGGGACACATTCGATCTTTCATGAACTGAGAACCTATTACCCGGATAGGGAGATGGAAGTGGACCATGACGAGAACCTCTTAATCGGATATCTTCTCAAGGTGGACATGGTGGGATCAAATGATGTAGTCCCGGTGGGATCGGAAGCACTCTCCTTCCCCTCAAGCTTCTTCAGGGGAAATGACCCTACCAAATGGGTTTCCGGAGCCAGGAGCTATCAGAAGGTCCACTATTCCGGAATATGGGAAGGAGTCGACCTGGATTACATCATATCTGAAGCCAGGCCGAAATACACTTTTACTCTGCAACCGTGCATCGATGTTGATACCATAAGAATGGATTTCAAGGGACAGTCATCTATGAATGTTGGAGGTGATGGTGCCACATTCGTTTTCGAAGATGGCATCGAATTCAGAGATAGTGGTCTTCTTGCCTACTATCAGGATGACGGAACGGTGATCCCAGCACGTTTTATCCAGGATGGACCACATATAGGATTCGCCCTCAAGGACAGAGACCTTTCCAGGGCTGTTGTGATCGATCCGATAGTCACATCGACTTTCTACGGAGGGGCGGGAAGTGACACGGGTCACCGGATAAAGACAGATGATAATGGAGATTATTATATTGCAGGTAAAACCTATTCTGTTGATTTTCCAACAACTCCAGGAAGCCTAAAACAGGGATATTCGGGAGAGTGGGGAGATATGTTCGTTATCAAGATGAACAAGTCCCTTAAGACCCGGGATTATTCCTTCATGTTCGGTGGGACCCACGCTGAGGAATTTGGAGATCTTGAGATCTATAATGGACAGGCTGTTGCATCTGGTTTTACACAATCGGATGACTTCCCGACAACCCCGGGATGTTACGAGAACGAGAGCGCTGGTGGTTGGAGGGATCCCTACCTCTTGAAGATCAACAGCTCGGGTACGGGACTTATTTTCTCGACTATTATCACAGGTTCCTCCGATGAGTTTGGATATGGGATCGATATAGAAGAAAATGGTAACATCATATACGTTGGTTACACAGGTTCCGATGACTTTCCGGTAACCTCGGATGCATATTCATCAACCAAGAATGGCTCCTATGACGCATTCATTCTCAAGATGCTTCCAAATGGTACCGACATTGTCTACTCCTCATACTTCGGTGGAAATAATTTCGATAATCTTTATGACGTAGAGATACTCGACTCGGGAGATGTAATGTTTTACGGCGGGACCTTGTCAAACGACCTGTATTTTCCTTCGGATTCATATGACTCAACCGCATCTTCATCAGGAAATGGATTGGTAATTAGGATGGATATCAACATTTCCAAAATAAATGCCGCAACCCTGTTCGGATCTGGAATTGGAAATGGCCTGATCGATCTTGAGATCAAAAACAATGGTAATGTGGCACTTCTCTGCTATGGTACAGGTTATCCAACCACTAGCGGTACTTTTAACCCCTCTTCGAACGGGGGAAATGATTTCGTCCTGGCAGAATTGGATATTAACCTAACAACACTTGATATGTGCACATATGTTGGGGGTTCACTAGCGGATGATAATGGGAAACTGAGCATCGATAGCAAAGACAATTTCATCATATCCGGATACACTCAATCCACGGATTATCCGACCACCCCAGGAGCATACGATGAGACCTACAACGGAACCAACAATGTGAACGGAATCGTGTCAAAGATAGACGAATCAGGAAAATATCTGATGTATTCCACCTTCTTCGGAGGGTCCGGAAGGACCTACACAAGGGATTTCGTTCTTGTATCCGATTTCAACGTGGTAATCACGGGTACCACTAATTCCCCTGATTTCCCCGTAACGGCAGGTGCTTATGATACAACAATTGGTGGTGGTCCTGATATATTCATCACGGAGTTCAGTTTCCTTTCAGCTCCAACGAGTCCAATGAACCTTACAGGGACAAAAGGATACGATTGGATCCATCTGCAATGGGAAGCTCCAAAGGATGACGGGGGCAGACCGATCCTTGGATATGAACTCCACACGGTCCAAAAGGGAGGTCTTCCCGAATTGACTACTTCCCTTTCTTTGAACACATTCGAATATAATGTAACCGGACTCAAACCTGACGGTGATTACCTGTTCTATGTTATTGGAAGGAATATCATCGGATTATCATCCCCCTCAAACAGCATCAGGTTCCATGACACCATCGCACCTTGGCTTGGAATGGACTTAACCCAGTCGGATCACTCTCCGCTTGGAACTACTACGTTCAAGATAATTGCTAGCGACAACACATTCATTGACAGTGCATACGTAGAATACTGGATCGGGGACCGATTCGGAAACATGAATAGGACAATGGAAAGGGATGATCAATTACATTCATTTATACTGGACCATCCGGATCAGGTCTTCGAGATGCGTTACATGTTCCGTTTCAATGACACATCGGATAACTGGTTCAACAGCCGGATGTTCTCGTTTAATGTTACAGGGGAGGTTAAGCCATCTATCGTTCAGGACTTAACGCCCTCCACGATAAAAGCGGGTGAGGTCCTGAATTTTAAGGTCGAGGCATCTGACAACGATGAGGTGAAGTCGGTGCATCTGAATTATCAATCTAACAGCGGTTTGAACAACAATGTCACAATGGACATGGTCAGCCCGAATTTATTCGAATACAAGCTTCCCACGAAGAGGTATTCACTTACACCAATCAGCTACAAGTATTTTGTAATGGATGCCTCCGGGCACTGGAACCAGTCCCAAGAGATGACCGTGATAATTCTTGATGTGGATTCACCGGTCCTTTCCTATGACCGGACCCCTCTTCAGGCTTTTACAGGTGAAGAACTTCTCTTCGAGATATCTGTCAGCGACAATCAGAGGATCAACGAGACATGGGTCAAATTCTCAGTAGATGACGGACCATATGAAAATGCTACAATGGAGAAGAAACAGGGAGGTTTTTTTGAGCATACCATATTGGTTCCCCATACGCTTGGCAGAATTAGATATTCATTCCATGCACTAGATGAGAATGGAAATATCGGATGGTTGCCTGAAAAGGAAATACCGATAATCGACATGGTCAAACCTTCGATAATTGTAGACCGAACCAACATCACAGGTCCCACAGGCCATCAGGTACTTTTTGAATTCGAGCTTGATGACAATATAAAGGTGGGAGATGCTGTTGTTGAATACTGGTTTGGAACGGGAGATCACAGATATCTGGAACTCTTTGGGGCATCCATCTTCACCGGTCAACTGGAGATATCGTCAGGATACAAAGGATCGATATCATACAGTGTGAAGGTTTCGGACACAAGTGGAAATTACGTGAAATCAGAGATTGCCATGTTGGAGATATTTGATAATGAGCTGCCGGAGATGTTAGAGGATTTTACAGTTGGAACGGCGGAAACAGGTGGGCAGATATTGTTCAAGTTGAAGGTTTCGGACAATTCCGCTATAAAATTGGTAAAGGTTGAATACGGATGGTCCGGAGAGATATCTGAAACCGCATTAATGGATGGAGAGGTTGATGACAGCTATTTTTCTTGGTCTGTCACTGTAAAAGAAGATGATGTCTCCCCAATGAACTACAGGTTCAGGATAGAGGACACATCCGGAAATATGATCGCCACAGACATTAGGGAGATCACCGTAGTGGACACCATTTTCCCTGAGATCACACCACCGTCCCAATCTGTACTAACCATATCAACAACAACCGAGATCAATATCCTTGTTGAGGCAACCGACAATATAGGTGTTGAGAGCCTCATTATATCCGGTAGTCCTATCGAACCGGTCTCCGGAAGGATTAGAGGTTACATTGATGAACCGGGCCACTATTTCATCGATGTGAAAGCAGTTGATGCCCAGGGAAATGAAGCATCATACAGTTTCATTTTACGTGTTAAGGGAGATAGTATCGATGAAACCGAAGAAAGCTCAGATACATGGATGCTCTTTCCCCCAGTCATCTCACTGGTTCTGCTCATGGTCGCATTGATCGTCCTGTTCACGAGAAAAAGGTCCAGGGACCATAGAGAAAAAGGACCTGTGGACCTATCCACCCTCAAGGTGCAAAATGGAAATAACATTCAATCCCAGTCAATGGAGAAGGATGAGGACCTCACCGAAATTAAAGATCTCTTTGGGAACTGAATGATCGATATCTCAATCTTCATCTTCTAACCCCCAATCTATAAAACCCGTATTATTTCAATGGGGGTTGTATACAACTTATAGTTTACACCCCGACCGGTCCATTCTATGTTTATTAATTTCAAGGTATTTCGAAGAATGGACCTCTCTGAGAAATGAACGTGATCACACTAGTTTGATGGTAGTTAATTTAATAGATATTTCAATCATATACTCTCCTGAGGAAAATGCGTAATGTAGCAGTGATCGGAGCCGGTATGGCAGGATTGACAACAGCAAAGATCCTCAAAGAGAATGGCTTTAATGTTTCAGTATTCGAAAGAGCAAGAGGTCCCGGAGGCCGTATGGCCACAAGAAGGGAAGGGGCCATTCAATATGACAAGGGTGCACAGTATTTCACAGTCAAGGACGAACGCTTCGAGGTCCTTGTAAAGGACCTGATCGAAAAAGGGATCGTCTCCGAATGGAACCTTAGGATCGGGGTCTATCAGGATGGGAACATTTACCGGAAAGGGAGCTCAGTCAAACGATATGTTGGTACTCCGGGCATGTCCTCCATAACCCGATATCTCTCAAATGGCCTTGATATCAGCTTTGGTTCCGAGATCACCTCCATAAAAAGGATCGAGAACCTATGGTTGTTGAAAGATAATAATGGAAAACAGTTCGGCCCCTTCGGGATACTTGTCTTCACCGCTCCTCCACCACAATCGTGGGAGATGATAGACCCGTATGGTTCCTCCTTTGGATTGGTAGGGTCCGTTGAACCTGGTCCCTGCTGGACAGTAATGGCGAGATTCCCCGCTCCTCTGGATGTCCCATTTGATGGAATATTCTTCAACGGGCACCCTCTGGCATGGGCCTCAAGGGATTCCTCGAAACCGGGGAGACCCCAAGGTGATGTATGGGTCCTGCATGGGTCCTACGATTGGTCTTCTCGCTATCTTGATAAGAAGCCAGTGAAGATCGAAAAGGAGCTTATCAGATCATTCCTCAAGGCAGTGGATAGATCCGACAAACCGGAGATCACCTTTTCCCAAAGGTGGAAGTATTCCAGGTTTCCCAAGAAGCTATCCATTGGGTGTCTTCTGGATGAGGAAAAGATGCTTGGTATTGCAGGGGATTGGTTATACGGATCCGGGATAGAGGGTGCATATCTTAGCGGTCTGGAACTGGCCGGGAAGGTCCTGGATCAGCCGAAGGAATGAAGACCCAGGTCGAGGAACGAGACCAAGATCGTTCCTATGATCGAGAGGATATTGATCCCCAGGAATGTAATCTGGACCTTGAGCGGGACCTTTTTCAGATTCATGATATAAGCAATAGTAAGTGTGACGAAAACAACGAGTGTGGCGGTTTCCTTTGGATCCCAGCTCCAGAAGGTCCCCCAGGCCAGCTGTGCCCAGATCATACCTGTTATCAGTCCGGCAAATGTCAACCACCATGCTATTGTCAAGGATATCTTGAGGTCCTTCTCAGTAACATTTGACTCCTTCTTCAATATCACGATATCCCCTATCTTCTTGAATGCTATGAAGGTGAAAATATATCCAAGGATGGCAATGGGAGGGTGTATCAGGATCAGGATGGAATCGAGCTCATGTGACATTCAGATCACCTAGTAACCGATGAGGTCCCTGAACCAGAGAAAATGCGTTCCGAATAAAAGCATGTGAATTATCACAAGCACTTTGGAAGTGGCGGATCCCCATGAGTGCATTCTCTTCCAGTTCTGGAATCCGATTCTTCTTACAAGCCATCTCTGGAAGATACCGTTCAAGGCTATTATCAGCATGATTCCAAGGGCCACCCACCCAAGTACCACTTCCCACTGAAGGATAAGCTCCCGGTAGGGCCCATAGAAAAGGGTGGAGAGGTGGATCAGGACCAGTACGAGAAGTACATAAGAGAGAGCACAATGGAAGTCAACCCTTCTTTTTGCTCCTTTGAAGAATTTGTTCGCTTTTTCTTTTAGAACCGCTCCTCCTGTGAAATAACCAACGACAAGGAGAATGAAAGCTGTTATTCCGGTATATTTCCCAACCTCCCAGAGAATTTCCTTCCCACCTGATCCCTGGCCTGGGTCGGATATCAATATCTGTATGGGCAATTTCCTTTCTATCTGATCCTCTTTCCATTTCAATGTCAATCCAAGATACATGTCCGTCATGTTCTGAAGGGTGATCATTACGGTCATGGATTCTCCCTTGGAAAGATCGGATCGGGGGACCTCTATTGAAAATATACCATCCGCTCCTCCATTCATTTCCAGTCTGATATCTGTTATATTGTTCGATGCGTTCAGAGTTAATTCCCTTTGTTCCCCTGGACTATCAAAGAAAAGAGTACCAGGAGTAACACTGAGATCGAAGTTAGCAGAAAGCAGGGATGTGGAGGTCTTTTCCAGGTAGGATGCTTCATTGATCGCCCCTGGTGAACTATGTTTGTAGTAGACCTTGTAACCGACCTCTGCAGAAACATTGCACCATCCTTCATCCAGGGTTCTCAATTCCCATTCAACGATAGGGCCTCCATCTAAATCCGTGCCAGTGATCCCCTGGAGATCTCCTATGACCTCCAGATTATCCATGCGTCCATCCAGAGTCGCAGTAAGGTCCTTGATCTGATAATCGATTGCCCCGGTCACCTTGAGCCTCAATGTAAATGTAGTATTGGGGGGATAGAAAGGATCGTGGATCAACGTCAAAATGGGTGGATGGTAGACCCAATTCTCGGAGGGATTTGAAGAAGAATGACATTCCTCACAGGATATTCCAGTAACTGGTCCCTGGATCATGATCAAGGTAACCAGGATCATTGAAGGAAAGATCAGTCTTAGGACCTTCAATCCCATTCCTCCACATCATCTTCATCGAGCACAATGGCGACAATTGGTTCTTTTTTCACCTTAGGTCCGGAGGGCCTGACTAGAACAAACACTGACCAGCTGATACTTACAAGTAATGCCAGCGCACCAATGAACAGGATGATCCCAGCTCCCATATCGCCCTTAATGAATGAAAATGAACCTTTCTCATTATCATCCTTAGCTCTTGAAAGAGGTATTGCCGTGTCATCTCCATCATCTGGATCTATGGGATTGGGGTCAATGATCTCCTCCTCCAGGACCGTATATGTGAAATTGAACCATTTCACATCCCCATCGGGATTTGTCACCCTTGCAGTGAGGTTATGTTCTCCTATCTGCCCCCAGGGTCCCTGACGAAGCTGGAGATCAAGGGAGATGTCATGGGTGTCAATTATCCTGTTGCCCACGGACCAATCGACATTGAGTTCCCTTTCGGATGGGTCCTTAACCGGAAGCAAGATGTGGAGATACTCATTCTTCTTGAACTCACCCCTTTCAGAATCTATCTCACCCGTGATGATGATCTCAACTTTGACATCCACAACATCGACTATCCAGTCTATCCTTTCAAGAACGGATTCGAAATCGGTGTCCAGCATTATGAAGGTCACGATATGTTCTCCGGCATCATCGTTATCCGGTCTGTACATGAATCCCCCTCCTCCCAGGGATTCGACCTCATCGTCGACCAACCATTCCGTTGCATTGATCTCATGGAACCTTTCCTTATCTATCAGTACCTCGAACCTGAGTTCCATACCCTCGTCGATGGTCTGTCTGCCTTCGGGTGAGAAATCAAGGATCAGATCATTCAGGATGATCTCCTCTTCAACCTTCAATGTGATACTCTCTTCTGAATATATTCCCCACTCCAAAGAGCTCACATTCAGAATGATGGTATGGGGCCCTGGTTCCAATATACTGGTAAAGGATGGTTCAGTCCCAAATATACCGGATATGTTCGATGTCCACAAGTACACAGCATCGGTCACAATTACATTGGAATCCATGGAGGAATCAAACACTGTTGTATAGTTGTAAGGGAAGATGGCTCCATCTTCCGGGGATGTTATGGATGCTGAAATGACCGGTTCTTCACTTACAAGAGGCCCTTGGAATGGGCCGACCTCTGTTTGGAATTTGCCATCGGAAACATTGAAGGAGAAATCATACTCACCGCAGTCAAGCATTAGTTCGATCTCATACCTTTCCCCATTGGATACATCACCATCAGTAAGATAATTGGAGTTCCCCCCAACCTGAGACATGGATGGGCTCATCCTCTTACCTTCTATGATCAGGACCAATCCATCTCCTGAAGGGGTATCACCTCCCCCATCCGTGTAGGTTATCGAGAATCTGAAGGTATCATTGCAGTTCCCGGATTCGGGAGATAGGTCAGGGTCCGATAGGACCGGTGGCGTATTCGCCCTCTCAACTGTAGGCCCCGAGATCTCCCCGGTCCCTGGGAATCTTACTGTATCCGAACCATCCGTTGCTTCGAAGTGGAACGGATGGTCCCCTACTGCCAGCTTGAGCGATGCTGAATATATTTCTCCGGTCTTGATGGAATCCTGTGATCCGTCTTTCGGTGCAAGTGAGTGGGCTGTACCATCGATAAAAGCATCGATCCGGTCTGGGAGATCTCCATTGATGTCTTGGTAAGTGACCTCGAAAGTGAAGATAGAATCTGTATCACCTGATCCGGGTGATACTCCCCCCTCAGAAAGTTCAGGCGGATCATTGTTTACTGTTATGGATGAAGTATCTGTTCTTTTGATTGCATTTCCATAATGGTCCGACTTCATGGTAGCTTCTGCACGAAGAGTATCAGGACCGCCTTTCAACCCAGAAATGTCAAAGACCACATCCTTGGTCCATCTATATGGTTGGGATGAACCGGAAGGTCTCTGATTGTTGAATGTGACCTGTGACGGAACATCTACCCTGGAGTTGACCGATACGAGTTTGACCGTCATATCGAACTGCCAGTGGCTGTCTGTACCATCTGCGGTCACCTCGATGGATATCGTTACCTTATCACCCTCTCCGACATCGATATCCCCGGGTGCGGTGATCACCGGATCATTGATAACAAGATCATATTTTCCACCGTGACAGCTGTCGCAGGAATCGACTCCCCTTGAGGGTATGCCTTCGAATAAGGTCAGAGCACTGATCGGTCCGATCACGATCAAGGTGGCAACGATGACTAAAAAAAAGAGGATAGAAAGGGACCTTGATCCACTTTGATCCTCCCTTTCCGACTGTCAGAGTACCACCTTGTTCCAAGAATGGGAATCGAAAAGAGGTTAAAAAATTATTGGAAAATTCAAGATTATAATAGAAGAATGGGCGGAATTTCCGCCCGATACAGATATTATGATAAAACGTTCTATTTCAGTTCCTTTGCCTGCTTCTCGGAAAGGATCCTCCAGCACTCATGGGGCCCGGAGGGGGACTTTGCTACCGCGAAGTACCTGCCCTTTTTTTCCCTGATATCGAACTTCTCGGTCTTGAACTTGTTTTTGGCTTTCACGTCGTAGAATTCTATCTCGGCCATCTTCAAACCTCCACGATATTGAATCGCTATGGTCTCAATACAGGGAATCTATTAAAATCCTTTTGCCGGGAGGTGTGAATATGTTCATAATTCACCACTTGGTGTTGGGGAGATCTCTCTAAATAAAAGAAGGTCTACTCCCCGTGACCTTGAAGGTACCTTTTTCCTTTATCCGTAAGTACGAGATAGTTGGGATGGGACCCATCGTCATGACAAGTGGAAGCTACTGGACAGTTCGAGCATCTGCTTCCACAATCGGTACTGGCGATCGAGGTCTCCTTGATATATCCTGACCTCTCCAGCATGTGTACCCTTGAGTGGAGCTCTTCTCTTTCCAATCCCATCTCTCCGGCTATCTGTGAAAGTGTTTTCCCTCCCGTTTGGATATATTTCAGAAGTTTGGCCATCATTACTTTGCCCTCCTTATGTCAGGTCCTGAGCGGACATATTTCCATACTAACACAGACAGTATGATAATGAACGCAAGGATTATTGAAGGTTCCGCGAAATCCAGCAAGTCGGAACCCCCATTTCCGGTACCGATCAGTTCAGAAAACAGGTTTGATAGAGAGATCAGAAGTCCTGTAATACCTTGGACCACTGCAAGGAAAGCCCCAACCATGAAATAGGACCTGATATCCCCTGCCTTTCCTCCGGAAAAGAGGGCACCGGCCCAAAACGTGGAGGATATAACAAGCAGAACAAAAGCTCCTACCAGGTCGTTATCGAGGACGCCAGAGGGATCATTGATGACCTCTGTCGAAACCATGATCTGCAATATACCCAGGGCCAAGTATATTGAGCCAAGAATTACACAGACGATCTTAAGGATCCGAGGCACCCCAACAGGTTGGAAATTCCTATTAGAAACCAAGTAGAAGCCCCCCTTGATAGATCAATAAGGTCAAAATGTATGCCACGGACATAGTGTAAAGGATGGAGAATATGGTCCATGCCCACGATCCCGTCTCCTGCTTGATAGCTCCCACCGTGGCCAGGCATGGGATATAGAGGAGAACGAACACCATCAGTGAGAGACCTCCAAGTGAGGTTAGCCCCGAATCGGCAGCGATCCTATCGGTGAGGGCATTGTGGTCATCACCAACATTGTACAATACTCCCAGTGAACTCACCACTATCTCCTTTGCAACGAATCCGAAGAGAAGTGCGATGGAGATCTTCCAATCAAATCCAAGAGGAGCCATGGCAGGGGCTATGAACTTGCCTATCGATGCGGCAATTGATGATGTACTTCCGTAATCCACCCTGTTGAAGGAAAGGGAAAAACTCGCAAGGAACCACATAATGATCGAACCCAGCAGAATTACGGTCCCTGCTTTTTTCAAATATTGGAAACCCTTTTCCCAGGTGGACTTGAGAGAAAATCTGAGATCCGGCCCTCGATATCTTGGAAGCTCCATGATGAAGGGGGCAGGTTCTCCTTTCAGTATCGTTGATCTGAAAAGCTTGGCCGAAAGTATTGCAACGATTATTCCTAGTATATATAAACCGAAAATGACCAGACCGCCGGATCCCTTGAAGAATATTCCTGCAAGAAGAATGTAAACAGGAAGTCTGGCTCCGCAAGAAACGAAGGGATTGACAAGTATGGTTACCAATCTGTCCTTCTTATCATCTATCGACCTTGCCGCCATTATGGCAGGAACATTACAACCGAAACCAATGATCATTGGAATGAAGGATTTGCCGCTAAGACCGATCCGGGACATTATTCTGTCCATTACGAAAGCCGCTCGTGCCATGTAACCTGAGCTTTCCATTAACGATATTACAAGGAACAGGACCATAATGTTGGGAAGGAAGACAAGGACAGAGCCGACACCACCAACGATCCCTTCCCCCAGGAGTGATGCAAACCATTCCGGACCCACATTATCGAGGATCAGGTCCGATAGACCTGCAGAGAGGATATCGATCATCTCCGAGAAGGGTTGGGCGAACTCAAAGGTCAATCTGAACATGGTCCAGATAATGACGAGGAAGATCGGGATCCCCAGATATCTGTTGGTGGCAACGGTATCAATGAGGTCAGAAAACTTCTCTTTGGTCTTCTTTCCTGATGTCACCATCTTCAGGATCCTGTCCACCTCATGATACCTTCCATCAGTAATGGCGATCTCCATCTCCAAGGGATCGGCATCTCCAATTGCCCTCCTTGCTTCCCTGTCCAATCCATTATCCTTCAGTCTGTTCCAGATCCTTTGATCGCCTTCAAGGGCTTTGATCGCCATCCATCTGTAATGATGTCCCGGCATCGGAGACCTTCCGTTCAGTGCGGAATAAACCTCTCTTACCTTTTTTTCAACAGGGTCCTCGAAGGAGATTATCCTGCCACAGGTCGCTCCGGCACCTGCCTCGCTGACTATTGCATCAAGCAATCCCTCGATCCCCTCACCCGTGGTAGATGATGTGGTCAGTACCGGAACACCAAGCTCTCTGGAAAGACCCTGGATATCTATCTCCGATCCGTTCTTCTCCTTCTGGTCCCACATGTTGAGGACCAGGATCATCTTGCATTGGAGCTCCATCAGCTGAAATGTCAGATAGAGGTTCCTTCCAAGATTGGAAGGGTCTACCACATGAAGAACGACATCAGGCTCTTCATCGATGATGTAGTCCCTGGAAATGACCTCATCTTCTGAATAAGCGGTAAGGGAATATGTTCCTGGCAGGTCAACAATCTCAAGGACCTTCCCTTTATGTTCTTTAATCCCGGTGACCTTCTCAACCGTTACACCTGGCCAATTCCCAACCTTAAGGTTCTCTCCAGTCAATTGATTGAACAGCGTTGTCTTTCCAACGTTGGGATTTCCCGCGAGTGCGACCCTTATCCTTTGGCTTGGCATTCTCGAATCCTGTAGGTTGGGTTCCTATTAATTAATTTTGTCACCCTAGTACTATTAGGGTATACTAAATAAAAATCAAAAATTTTTACCCCTGCCCCCTTAATTCACAACGGGGCTGAGAATGGAGATGCCTGTTTCTCCGATATCGATAAGGTGCTTCTTCCTGGAATGATGGCAGGACCTCATCTTCAGGACCTGCATATAGAGATGAATATCATGCTGGTGCTCTATGGGGCCCATCTCGACTATTCCGTCGGCCAGGAACATCTCTGCTCCCTGGCCCTCGATGATGTTGGAGAATCTTGGGGTTTCCATGATTATGAAGGATGTGAGATTGTATTCTCTCAGTTTCTTGAAGAAGTGGAACATCTTCGATCTGAGCTTTTCAGTCTCGATCAGTGAATAGAGACCACCAAGGGAATCCAGGCCGAAACAGGTGAAGTTGTCTCCTTCCTTATCCTTGAAGAACTTGATGACACCATCTACCATTTCAAGGAAATCAGGATGATCGTCTCCGTGGGTCTCGAACCGGGATCTGATATCACTGTAATCCGAGATAAGGAGGTTCTCCGGGACCTTTATCCCGAGGGAATCCATGTTCCTCAGATGTGAGATGGTATTCTCCTCAACGGTCAGGTACATGCCGAACTCACCGCTTGTCTGGAGATACTTGGACATGATCGAGAAGACCATACCTGATTTTAGTGATCCGGGAGGCCCGTAAACGATCACGATAGCTCCCTGGAATATGTCGGAGTAGAATATATTGTCCATTCCCTCTATTGAATCGGTAATCAAGTGAGTCCCTCCAGTGTCCTTTTCGAAACATCACAAAACAATGATATATCACTTTCGGAGTTTTTACTTTTAGTTGGAAACAACAAGCAGGAGGTCAGGCAATGGGAGCATTTGATACTGGATTCCCCACCAATGGAAGGGAAATGATGGATGCGGTCTTTGAATGGACAGAATCAGTAAATTCCTTCCCCGGGGAAACCCTGCTCCTGGTGGAGGGAAAAAAGGACCTTTCAGCCCTCAAGGAACTGGGCATTTCACAGGAAATATTGATAATGAACAAAGGAGTGAACCTTTTCGATCTCATATCTTCCATATCCACGGGAGATCTTCGTGAGACCAGATCACCATTCGCAGGTACCATGATCATTTTAACTGATTGGGACCGCAAGGGAGGTATGCTTGCCTCCAGATTGAAAAAGGCCTGTCTCCATCTTGATGTGCGGTTCGATCTGGACCTCAGAAGGGAGATCGCATCTCTCACTGGGAAGTGGATCAAGGATATTGAATCCATCCCTGCATTCCTTTCACATCTTGATCTATGAACTTTCTTTCTTGTAACTGATCATCTTGACGGCCTTTCCACTGATCCCGGATGTCATCACATTACCAGGGATAAGGGCTCGGCCGACTCCCCTGAGGTCCTTTCCATGACCTATCAGAACAATGTCCATGGGTCTGATATCTCCTGATGTTCCCATAACACCCTGTGAGAAAAGCGTTCCTTTGGGTGTGAAATCACCGGTCAACACCCTTTTTCCCTGACCCTCTGAATTCCACATCATTTCGGCTCCCTGAAGTGTCGGGACCGGACCACCTTTCTGTAGGTCGAAGAGAGATATTTTTCCCCTCATGAGTTCTATTCCTCGCCAGCTCCTCTTTATCCGGAAACCCTCCATCGGTTCAAGATGGACCTTGAGTGAGAATTCTATGAGCTTCAGAGCCTCAAGGATCTCGTTCCTTCTCCCCTCCATGATCACCTGGTCCTGCATCTTTGATGCAAGGACCTCGCGTAAAACATCTTCAGGTCTTCTCCCCTCCTTTTCGGAAAGGAGATGAACATCGACGAATTCGACCCCATCAAAGATACCATCCGATCCTTCCGGGAAGAATTCCCTGCTTTCCCTGTGGAAGGATACGATGGTCCGGAAATCACCCTTTTTGATCACAGAGGAGGTCAGGCCCCTGATGATCTCGATCTCGTCATGGAACCAGGAACCTGTTACTGGTATATCGTAATGGGATGCTGGATACAGGCTCTCCAGCTCCATAGGGACAACTCCGATCGGTGAGGTCAGGACAAGTCTCTGGCATATTGCCTTCCAACCTTTTACCGATGAAAGCTCCTTTGCTATCCTGGTATGGGTCCTGGACCCTGAATAGGGCTTGGAGGCGGAGCAGGGAAGGAGCAGGAGGACCTTCTTATGTTCCAGGGGAGTGAAATCATTCTTCAAACGCTCCCTCCATAACCTGAAATCAGGGGAATTCAGATCATCTCTGTATGTGACCGGAACCTGTTCGTTCCTCCTCCAGGAATGAGTATGCGATAAGATATCCCAGTTATCACCTCTCTCCATCCTTCGGAGGACGGACATCCAGGCCGGTTTCCCTGACAGGACTCCCATCACATGCTCCCTGAGCTTGCCTTCTTTCAATTTGAGATGGGCCATGGCCAATCTTCGGACCATCATTGCAACATTGTGATCCGATACCGATCTGGGGGATATACCATCCTTTCCACTCTCCCGACAGGCTTTACAAGAGCAGACAGATTCCACTCCTCCTATACCGATAACAGCCTCAGTGCTGATATAGGACGACATCGTGTAAAAACGGCCTGAAAAGGCTTCCATTTTCGCCCGTGATGTGTCGAATATTTCAACACCCAGATAGAAGAGGACCTCAAGGTCCTCGGAACCCCCGGCTCCTGGAAGATATAATGGTGATGATGATGGTCCGATCCTCTTCATCTCTTCCAGGACCCTTGTGATCGCGTGAGGGTCATCCATTATGGTCGATGAGAGTCTCTCGGATGTCAAAGGGATCTCGGTCAGGTCCTCATTCCTTCCCATTTTGAACCTGTTCCGGGAAAGGCCGATACCAGTTGCAAGGTCGATCGCACCTGCAAGTTTCAGGGCCCTTTGAACCTCTTCCTGGATGGGACCTTTTCTGTTCAGATCCTCCGGTGTATCATGTTCGATCTTGAGTTCAGGATCAAAGGGGTAGAGGGTCCTGCATTCATCAGAAAGGTCTATGAGGATGGGAAGGTCGATCCTTTCCTTTTCCCTTTCAAGCTGTCCGCATATCGTGGGTCCGTCCATTATGTCGGTCCTGTATCTCCATGGGGAAGATTCCATAGAAGCACCCCGGGTCCTAAACGTAGGACCTCATGGAATCCTTCTTGAATCCCTTCCACATCTTTGCGACCTTTTCCTTGATCTCTGTCAGATCCTCTGTGGTCTCTGATGGTTTGCCCGGTTCGGCGGTCCTGAAGAGGACCTTCTTCACATGAAAACTATCGAAGGGAACGTCTTCCCTCTTGAGCGCATTGCTGACCATGTCGTTTATGAAGAAGATCAGATCCTTGTATGTAAGCATCTGTTTTGGTATGATATGGACGGCGAAAACTGCAGCAGAAGAGATCTCCACGATGTCAACGACCAGTTTGTCCTCTATCTCCTTCACTATCTCGTATCCGTCGAGGGCATCCGCAAGATTGAACATCTGCTCCCCGGTCAATTCTTCTTCCGTATCGAGGGCAATGATCACATCCAGTGGGTTCTGAACAATGACCGTCAATTTTTCACCGAAGTGACCTAGGACCTTCTTACTTAAATCCTTTTTCTTGGGGTTAACGACAAATGAATTTGTGAACTATCAGAGAAAACACTGATCATGTATTGATATCAGGCAGGTCAAGCAACTCATAGTAGACGGACCTACCTCTCTGTTCCTTGCATATCATCTCGGCCTTCTTCATCCTCTCCATATGCCAGTGGACAGTGGAGGGCGATACATCCAGGGCCTGGACGATCTCGTTCTGGCTCTTGGAACCATCCCTGAGGAGTTCGACAATGCTCCTTGACGTGTCATTCGAAAGGATCGAGGAGACCTCGTCGCTGTGGGCCTTTGCCATCGCCTTGGAATAACCCATTGAGGAGGGATAGTATCTTCTTTCCTTGGATCCCTTCTCTGAAAGGATCTTCCCCCCTTTTTCAAGTTTCATGATATGATATGATACGGCTCCCTGGGAAAGCTGGAGCTCCCTTCTTATGGAGGTAAGATTGATGCCCGGATTCACTGTTATCAGGTCCAGCAGGTCCATTCTAACGATGTTCTCTCCCCTCCTGGCCTTCATGTAGACCATTCCGGTCAATGCCAGAAAAACCGTAGCAGCGATAAGGCTTGCAGATACCAGCCCCAATATCCAGGTGGGGATCTCCTCTTCGGTCCTGATTTCAGCTGGTTGATCAGGGGATGAGGGATCCTTTTCCGGAATGATATCCTCATTCACAGTAATATCTTCTGAGAACGGATCATCCGCTATCATGATATATGCCGAAAAAGCGGTTCCCGATATGGCTACGATCAGAGCAATGATAATACCGATTCGGAAGAGATTCTGTCGATCCATGGTTATTTTCCAGTGATTTCTGAATTTAAAGTTTCCGGCTATTGAATGGAAATGAGGGCTCATTCCTTCTTCTTCTTTTCCTTCCTGTTATCCTCTGGCTTGGAAAGGTCCTCGAGAACGACCGACTCCCTCATCAATCTGATGACCCCTGCACAGGATACACAGGTGAGTTCCTCATTGCTGTAGCATCCTGATCTGCAGATCCATCTTCCACAGAAAGGACATTGTGTTATCTCCGCCCTCCCGGCGGACCTCAAACACAGGTCGCAGATGTATCCTTCCATCGTCTCGAGGTCCTCTTCAGGGGGATCTCCCTGTTTTCTGACGATTTTGATCCTTTTAAGAACTTTGTTGTAGAGGGGCTCCTTCCTGGCTACGATGGTGCTCACCTCCTCCCTTTACTCCCATTTCCGGATTGAGGAAAAAGTTTCTTTTCGGTATCTTTGATCTCGTCAATACGGGTTTCTGCCCATCTGAGTTCCGCACCTCTCTCAGACCTGCGTAGTCGGTCCTCGAGTTCGTTCAATTTGAAGATTGCCTTCCTTGAAACAACGGAGCTATCTTCCCAGATCGCATAGAGGTGTTCCCTCTCGCTGGGTTTAAGCATCGAGATCGAATCCCTCAAAGCTTTCCTCTTCTGGTCCTGTGCATATCTCTTCAATTTCTGGACCTTTGCTTCCAGTTCATCCAGCTTGGTCCTGCTGGAGAGCCTTGACCATTGATCTATCACCATCAGAACGGCTATTATGATTATGGAGATGAAAAGTGAGAGGAGCAATAGGACTATGTTGTCGGAGATGGCATCGTTGACAAGGAGCCACGGATTCAACATTGGGTCAAACATTACCTTACCTCACAGAGTCATTTCATGATAGGTGCAGAAGGGACATTCCTTTCTGTAGTTCTTGAACCTTGAACATTTGGGGCAGAAGGCCGCCCCCAATTTGAATTTGGGTGCGGGTCTTTCCGATGAGAAGAGTATGGATTCCATCTCATCTGCAACAGCCTGGGACCTGATCTCTACTTTTGCCTGTTCAACAAGGGCATGCAATCCCTCAACGGAAAGGTCGATGTCATAGAGGTCTATCAGGTATATCTTCAATGCCTCGAGGTCCTTTCTGTCATGGCCTTCCCTGTGGGCCAGGGTGAATTCTCTCACTGCCATGGCAGAAGGTCCGGACACCTCCACATGGTCCTTGTTGACAGGTGTCTTCTTAACCTTCTTTACGACCTTGGTCATGCTCAGGACCCCCTTCCCGGACCGGATTCCATCTTGTCCTCGTATGTCTTGATCTTATGGAGGGTCTCGAAAAGGTCCACGGTCTCGTTCATCAGCTCCAGCTTCTTGGTCCTGGCATCTGCCAATACCATTCCCTTGTCAAGCTTTCCCTTCAGGATCCTTGTATTCTCAATTGTCTCATCGAAATCCCTGAGGTCCTTCTGGGTCCATTCCACAGAGTCCTCGATCAGATTCTCAAGATGGGCCTGTTTTGAGAGCAGGTCCATTTTTAAAAGGGCGATCTCCCTGGAAGCATTTCTTATGCGGACTTTCCTCCTTATTATCCTGATCAGGATCACAGAGAACATCACGATCGTGATAGTAAAAAGTAGAGCAATTATGATAAGATGTAAACTGTCCCCAATCTCAGCCATATTATATCAACTCAATATCGCTTTATCTATTATTATTTCTTTGTGGTTGATAAAATCGACCCATTTATGGTACGATTACAATGGTTTCCCATTAATATATGAAAAGCATTGGCCACAGTATGACAACGCAGGAACCCTATGGTATGGAAAAGGACCTGAAGACGCTTCGAGGTGGATCATCCAGGCATTCCGCCAGATTGGAAGGCCAGTTCCTCGGCATATTCCCCTCCACTGACCTGGAGATAGAGACACGTGAAGGACGCGTTGAAAAGAGGGGGATGATAATAAAAGGGATCAAGGACCCCCATCTCAAGATAGATCTTGATGTCGAGGACCTCAAGAAGGACCGTGGTGCTTTCGAGGAAATGCTCCACATCATTGGACTGGACCCCAAGGAGGCGGATTTCGAGGTCCTTTCGGTTCTGGAGAAGGTCCTGAGGGCCTTCGCGAAAGCTCAGTTCAAGAACCTTGCCGAGGTGAATTTCGACGGGAAGAAGGTCTATGAACATCCGGAGCTGGATTTCGATCTCAGAAAGGTCCTGAAGAACATCAAGGACCTGGACCACGATTTCTCCAAAGCCGAAGAAGCAGAGGCGCTCATCCTGGAGCATGAAGAGGGAGATACCAAGGCCAGGATCAAAGTTGACAGGGTCCATACGGACTTCGGCCATGATATCGATATAAGGATCGACGGGGAGATATCTGGAGAAATGCTCCGGAGAATAATCAATTATCTGGAAGAGAACCTGAAGATCGAAGAGCTCCTGGGCGGACCTTAATCCTCCTCGAAGTTCTCCCATGGCTTATCCTCATGCAGGATCAAAGCATCGACAACGGCCTTCCTAAGTTCCTCCAATCCCTCTCCGGAATCAGCTGACACATGGTATTTGCCAATGAATTTCCTACCGATCAACTTCAATGTCTCATCCAAGGGGTCGAGTGTCACATTCTCAGGGAGTTCCAGATCGGATTTGTTGATCACTATTATTATGTCCATGTCCGGAATTGCTTCCACCGTCTTCCTAAGGAGCTCGAGTTGAGGCTCCAGTGGGAACCCGCAGTGGCCTGTTGGGTCTATCATGAAAATACAGGTTTTGGTAAGGAGATTGATTGCGAGGATGGCCTGTCTCTCTATGGAGTTACGCTCCTCGAAGGGCCTGTCCAGAAGCCCGGGTGTATCGATTATCTGATATCTGCTCCTGCGATATTCGAAATAGCCTACCGTAAGCTCCTGGGTGGTGAAAGGGTAGGATGCAACCTTCGGGTCAGCAGTTGATAGCATCTTCACAAGTTGGGATTTTCCTACGCTCGGATATCCTGCAACTACCGCTGTGGGATGTTTGGTGGAAATGGATGGGAGTGTCTTGAAAACCTCCCTGACCTCGTTCAATCGTCTGAGGTCCGAATCAAGGGCCCTTACCATGGAGGCGATCCTTCCGAAGGCTTCATGCCGTTTCAGGTCCATATAATCCGGTTTGGAGGTCCTGGTGATCTGCCTTATGGTCTTGACCTTGATGGTATTGACCTCCTTTCTGACACCATCCAGACGACCCAGCATCCTTCTGATGTCATCTATCGGCTCTAGAATGTCGATCAAGGCTATGTAGAATGGAGAAAGATTGTTGAAAGAGGGGAAGGCCTTGACATATTTTTCCAATGTGGTATCGATCACAGAGGCAAGGCTGTCAACCTTGGACTTGTTCAGTTTCTGCATGCGGAATCTGAAATCCGGATCGGATACCTGCACCTTCTGCGCTCTGCGAAAGGCCTTGCCAAGTAGCTCCTCGGATGTCATGATGGTGGGTATCTCGAACATCTCGATTGGCGCCACATGTTACTCGTAATTAAACCTTGTTAAGGAGTTGGTCCGTTTCCTGTCACTACTTGAGCAGGGGTCCCCTCCGTTGCAGGTTGTGAACTCTGAGAATTCAGATCGATATTCTGGGCCTTTACTCCGCCGGGATCATTCGCTCCTGCCATCGGTCGATGGTATGATCCTCCGTCCCGCATGATCGATCCTGGTGGAAGAGTGGGGGTCTCCCTCGGCCCTAGATCCGGTCTTGAGTGGTCCATTGATGGTAGTGAGGGAGGAACATAACCACTGAGACCGGTCTGTGTTGGTGGTCCGTTGATGGGTGTGGCCATGGGAGGGGCGGGTATCATCCCTGAAGAACGCCTCCTCCTTGCAAGGACAAAGATCATTACGGAAATAAGGATAAGAAGGATGATCAAGGATAGAATGATGACAGCCATCACCAAGGAGTTATCATTTCCTCCATCCCCCCCTCCAGTATCGATTGGTTTATCTTCTTTTTCGATCTCAATATCGAATGTACCGTTCAACCAGAAATTCCTTCCCAGGTCATCCATGACCCATAGGGATCCTGCTTCAGGAGCGGCAATAACAGTCCCTTCACCCTTCCAGGATCCGAATCCGCCTTCTTCCAGAAGGTCGATCGATGCTGCCTCCGTTCCATTCTCATCAAAGAGAAATAGGGTTACGGAAACAGGTCTGGATGAGGATGGGAATGACTGAATGGATGTTGTACAAGTGAAATTTGAGTTCAAGCGGACATAGACCTCTCCTTGATCGAACAGGGGAAGATCCGCATCCAGAACGAAGAGGACCTCCTGGAAAAGGGTGGCATTCTGCCCGTCTCCATCTATGACCTCAACATTAAGCGAATAAGGTCCGATCCCCCAAGAGCCATCCGTAGAGATCCTGGTTCTGTATTCATTGTTACCCCTGGCCTCCAAGAAGACATCTATGGATCCTCCGTCCGGTCGTATCAGATAAGCTTCAACATCGAGAGGTAATGTTCCTCCGTCCTTATCCTCGATAGGGACGTAAAATGAGATGGAATCTCCTCTCAGATATGATCCTCCGGGGTCACCGTTCGATCCTCCATAAGTGACAACAGGTATGGAGATCTCAGGAGCAATGGGGATCACTGTGAATATCGGTGATATGGTGAGGGTCCCGCCCTCCCTTTCATCATCCTGGTAATCCACCCTCAGAGTATAATCACCGATTGCAAGTCCTTTTCCGTCTACTTTTATGGTATGGTTCTCGCCGTCACCGAGTTCGATATCTTTCTCGAGGATCGGTGTTCCTCCACCAGACCCTGTTGGTCCGACAACAAGCACCGAGATCGAACTTGATGGAAGACCTTCCGGATCGGAGTAACCAATTGTGAATGTGGCATCTTCCAACCTTGTGATCGTCATCCCGCCTCCATATATCAGGAACATGGAGGCAGGGAGGTTGAAGGTTCGGATGGTCTCGGACCAGGTAGCAATAGCATCATCTCTATCCCTGACCTCGGCAGAGAGCATCCAGTTCCCGGACCCCTCATCAGCAGGGATCGTAAATTCGAACTGACCTTGATGGGATGATATATTTGTAAATCCTGAAGGTTCCAATCTACCCCCCAGGGCATCGGAACCATGCATTGTAACTTCTAGGTCCCCGTCAGGCGTATCAGGATCATCCCATGTCAGATTCACCATGAAAGTCCCCCCTCTTTCAACATCCAATGATCCTATTTTTCCAAGGAGAGAAGGTCCATAGTTGAGGACCCTGAAGGAGGAAGAGAGGATGCTCGTTGAAAAGGATCCATCCGGATCGGTATAGGTTCCTCTCAATGAATAGAATCCCAGGCTTGCATTCCAAGGAGGAGTGAAACTAATATGATAATCCACAACTTGATCACCAAGGTCGGATGTTATCAGGTCAGGAACAAATTTGCGGCCGTAAGGGCTCTCGACCAAAAGGTCCAGGTTATCAAAGGATATGTCCCGATCCTCATCTTTGATGGTTGCGGTGATGTTCAGGACCTCCGTCCTCCTGAGGGAGGTCCTCTCAATATCAAGATTGAGATCCGGTATCGAGTTCACTGTCAGGTTCCCAACGAACAGATTGTTCCTGGTATCATATTCCAGAATGGATGCGTCACCGTTCAGGACCACCGAGAACTCATGGTTTCCTGCTATCGGTTCATCATCTGATGAGATATTGATGATCAGGTCCCCGTGGGCTGGTATGTCCACATTATCCTTCCATATGCTATCTCCCTCGATGAAGAGCTCCACTTTTCCATCAACCACATCATTGTTACCCTTGTTATGGAGTCTGATGGAGAGATGAGGGATGCCTTCTTCATCCACAAAAGGTTCCACGGGTTCCACCCCCTCTATGAATCCCATATCCGGTCTTTCATTCAGGAAAGGAGCGCATTTTGGATCACCAACAACATACCCCATCCATGAGGCAAGCTCGGACCCCATCCAGAAGGATTCGGCCAGGTTGAATCCGCTGTAATACGCCGGCATCAGGATGTCAGCATGGGAGATGGCGGAAAGGAAAGGTTCCCATGCATACCCCTTGACCCCCGTAACACCATCGCGGATCAGGTCAGCGATCAGGGATTGCCCATACCATGTTCCATAGGTCTGGGACCTGCCTCCTGTTGATACGCATGTCTCGGCAATAGAACCCGGGATCCACTCGTTATGGGGCCTGATCACCCTGAGGTTCATCGAATCGAAGAATACATTACCTTCTCCCAAAAGCTCCAAGATGAACCTTATCTTGACAACACTGCTATCATTCTCCAAGGGGTCCTGGTAGGAGGCCCAGTTGAATGTTCCGGTCCTGTTGGCAAGTTCATGGCCCCAGACAAGTGAATCTCCCATGTCGTAGCCTTCCAGTATTATCCTGGCTCCCGGGGAGGTGACACCTTCGGCGTTGAGCTTACCATCTGCTATGAACCTGTGGTCCTGGAAGTTCAGGGTGATGTCCTGGTAAGCCCTTAGTGTTCCGTCACCGGTCCTTGTCATATTGAGGGACCAGCTTCCGGAATAAGCAGCATCTCTGGTCCTTTCCACCACCCCTCCCCTATCCTGGATCGTCCATGATGATGGTACACCACTGGAACCGGACTCAAATCCGGTGTTGGTCATCTGGGAGATGCCCCAGTCACCGTCGTTGGAGCCCCAGGAGAAATATGCCATGGTCTCGTTCCATCCGGTAACGAAAGTATTGTTATTATCCAGGTGAGTTTCCCAACCGTTGTCATCAAGCCATGTGTTGGCATTGTACATCCAGAGATTTCCTATGCCGTATCCTCCGGAACTGATACCCTTCCGGGGATCCATATCCAGGAGGGCCCTGCCCCTTGAGTTCAATGTATCCTCGGCAAGGTCCACCAACCTCATTGCTTCCTCTTTCGTGTAACCTGTCAATCTGGTAACGAGCCTGATATCGAATTCATCTCGGGAGAAAGCAGTCATCTCTTCGGGGGGAACGTCTTGGAAGAAAGGATTCTCGAAGAAGTATGATGAATGGATCTGTCCCTCGTACTGGCCGTCAAGAAGCATCAGCTCCGAATCCACTGAGGCCATGTTCCAGTTCGATCCTGATACCCTCAAAGGTACGCCTTTTGTGGTCACCATATAATTGATCTTGTTCGTCAGTCCCCTTCTGGAAAGGTTCTCCTTGATCTGTCCTGCCATATCATCGAACTGGGCCCGATTGATTGTCTCCTGAGCAGGAGCGGAAATATTGATGATATTCAATGGATCGATCCCTCTCTTCTCTGCAAAGTATGTGCCGATCTCCTTTGAGATCTCGGAGTTGTCATTCACTATCAGAGCTACATCCTCGTAGGTGACGATGCCCCCGTAAAGACCGATGGGTTCCACATCACTTCTTACGATATGATCCTCGATCTGAGGTTCGAAAATCGGTTCATTTCCATCTGAAAATGAGCCGAGAATGTTCACCGATCCCGTAATGAGGATAAGAATGGCCATCAATGGCCGGTTGATCTTCATGGACAGACCTCGTTAGTCTTTAAGGATTTGAGGTCTATCGATATAAAACCATTGGCAGAAGGGTGACGCTTCATTTGATTGATGAGCAGATCCTGCCAATTTCTCGGAGCAGATCGCTTAGAGGCATTCCATGTTCCCATTCCATTACATAATTGCCTCCCGGTGTCTCCCTCAGGGATGGTATCTTCCTGTTCAGGATCCTTGAAAAATATCTCAAACCCCCGATCTCTATGGTGAAGACCATCCATGGGTCTCCCTTGTGACCTTTATATCTGAATGCATAAATGGGGAATGTATTGGACCTCCTGCATTCATCAAGGAACACTTCCAGTTGTTCCTTCAATCTGGGCTGGCTGAGGTACATCTTGGGGTGTTTTGATGATTTCACCTCGATGGGGAATGAAAGTTCTCCCCTCAAGGCTACAAGATCAGTGCCGAAGGAACCAGCCCCTCTGATGACCATGAACGGATAGGTCTCCATTACCTCGTATCCTTCACATTGACGAGCATCGCAGGTCTTTTTCATCCTGGTGAGCTCGGCCATGTCTCCCCCTAGAAGCTTCTTGAGCTCCCTCTCGTAGTCCACGCCCATTCTATTGCCATCCAATATCCCGGTTTAAAAAGGGAGCAGGGGGAGAGGAGGCCGAAGATATCTCAAACCTTCTCAAGCCAGGTGGGATTCTTGTCCACCATCTCTTTCAGACCTATCATCTGCCTCATAAGCTTGGCCGCCAGTCCTGGAGTGATATACCGTTCAACCTCTGGGGATACTTCCACCACATCCATGGCGATGGTGTTCCTTTTCAGTTCCTCAAGCAGTTCGAGGACATCAAGCGATGTAAGTCCCCAGGGTTCTGGAGTACCCGTTCCAGGTGCATGGGCCGGATCTATACCATCTATATCGATCGAGAGGTAAACAGGCCTGTCCCTGAGGGATAGTGCTCCATCCCAGGATTCCACGACCCAGTGGATCCCTTCCTGCCTTACCTGCTTTGATGTTACATACCTTAGTCCCAATCGATCCGCATCAAGGACCTCTGACCTGCATCCTGACCTCACACCCACCACAACTACAGAGTCATTCCCCCACCGTTCGAGAAGCCTTCTTGTAACACAAGCATGTGAATGTGGATTATCGAGATAATCCTCTCTGAAATCCAGGTGTGCATCGACTATGACAACGATCCCGCCTTTCGAATGGTACAATTCCATGAATCCGTCGATCGCCCCTTCGGAAACCGAGTGTTCTCCTCCCATCATCAAAGGGAACTTGTTCTCTTCAAGGATGAAGGAGGAAACGGACCTCGTATCCGACATCATCTGTTTTTGTCCTTCCTCCGAATTATCAACGAGGAGGTCCCCTATGTCAACCATAGGTATATCCTCGAGGTCCACATCCAGGTCCATGAGGTATGTTTCAAAATTATAGGTCTCCTCCCTGATCGACTTTGGAGCCAATGCCGCTCCATGGGTATGAGAGACCGTTGCATCGTATGGGACGCCATAGACCACGTATTTGCCTGTCCTGAAATCATTATCGCAATCAGCGAACTTCTTTTCAGGTTGCTTTATTTCAAGGTCCCTGTCTGCCATTGGGACCGTCCCTCCCATCAGATCCTCGTGATCTGTCTTTTGCCCATGGCATCCTGGTAGGAGATCTCCTGACCTGCTTCGATCTTCCCCTTGAACTCTTCGGGTATATCGATGTTGAACATCTCGAAGGTCTCAAGGTCCATGAGCTGGACCTCGTCTCCCTGGATGGATACCACTTGAGCATTCTTCTTCTCTATCATGGGGACCTGGACCTTGTGGGTGACAGGAGCCACCATGGACCTCTTGTTACCGGTGAAGATGCCGGTGGCAACGATCCTTGCTTTAGCTTCACCATGCTTCCCGGGTTTGGATGTGGTAAGTTCGATGATCTTGCACGGCTCGTCATCGATAACGATGTATCTGTTGACCTTGAGCTCTCTCACCTGCTGCATGGTCCAGGACATTTTTCAACTCTCCATTGATTAGACTTCCCTTAAATGTAGGTCTATTATAAATATTTTGAATCAAGAAAAAGAAAAATAATGGGAGGTCTAGGACCTCCCTATTGAAAAATTCATTATTAATTGAATAAATTAATAATGAGCCTGACCACGAAATAGATGATCCACAAGAAGACTGACGCAACAGGGAGACCGATCCCAATCCACGCCTGTATCTTTTTTGAACCTGCTCCCATGACCAACGCAATGATACCTAATGCGATGGCTACGAAAAAGGCAAGACCATTAAGGGAGAAGACGGGCCATAGAAGGCAAGCAAAACATCCCCCAAATGGAATGATGTTCAGGATTATTCCTACTATTGTGACAACAATGACAAAGATGCCAAGGAACATCGCAAAGGAAGCGAATTTCTCTCCCTTCCCTGAATCATCATCGGATACCTTCAGTTTCTTCTTCTTATCCTTTTTCTTTGGTGCCTTCTTCTTTGTCTTCTTTTTTACTTCGGATTCCTCCTCATCGGACTCATCTTCGTCATCGGAATCTTCATCCGGTTCGGCTTCCTCTTCCTTTTCATCCTCGGTATCTTCATCGCCCTCTTCTTCATCTGAGGATTTCTCATCTTTCTCCTCATCGGGCTTATCGTCACTCTCTTCTTCCGGAGGAATTGGAGCTTCCTCGGGTTGGAGATCTTCATCCTCCACTTTCTTTTCTTCCTTCTTTTTCTTGGACCCTTTAGCTTTCACCATATTTATGCCCCCACATAAGAATGATACACTTTCTATAAAGAGATGGAAAAGATATAAGGATTGCCTCGGTTGAGTAGATGGATCTCCCTTGATTCCTTATATTCCTGTTATAACCTCTTTTTCTTTACTTGGCTGGGCTTCATCCACCATCTCCTTGCCCCATTTCTCGATTACCCCAGCAAGCCTCTTGACCCCTATGAGGATCTTTTCATCGTCCGCATGGGTGAAGTTCAACCTCATGCAGTTGGTTCCGGTACCATCAGCAAAGAAGGCGCTTCCGATCACATATGCAACGTTCTCTGCAATTGCATCATGGAACATATCGGTGGTATTGATATTCTCATGCAGGGTGGCCCAGAGGAACATTCCACCCTCAGGCACTGGCCATCTGATATATTCCTTGGGCATCTCTTCGTTCATTGCCTTGGTCATGATCCTCTGCTTCCGACCATAGAGCTCGATGATCTTCTTCAGATGTTCATCAATATAACCCCTATTCAGATACTCCTTGGCAATGTGCTGTGTGAAGGGAGGAGTGCACAGGTCAACCGCCTGTTTGGCGACCACCATCTTCTCTATCACCGGTTTGGGTCCGTAGGTCCATGCGATCCTGAAACCCGGGACCAGGGTCTTGGAAAATGTTCCCAGATAGATCACTCTTCCCTCGTTGTCAAGTGATGCAAGGGGTGGAAGGGTATCTCCCTCATATCTCAGCTCACCGTAGGGATCGTCCTCTATGATCATGAAATCATATTCGTGGGAGAGGTCGATCAGCTTCCTTCTCCTGCTCTGGCTCATGCAAACACCTGCAGGATTGTGGAAGGTAGGGACAGTGTAGAGGAACTTCAGATGGATGGAATGCTTCTGGACGGTCTTCAGGTAGTCATCCAGACGATCTACTATCATTCCATCATCATCAAGGGGGATCGAGATAATGCTTGGATCGTATACATTGAATGCGTTCAGGGCTCCCAGGTAAGTTGGTGCTTCCATTATTATCGATGAGGTAGAACCTATGAACACCCTCCCTAAAAGATCCAGCCCCTGCTGGGATCCCACTGTTATGAGTATGTTCTCATGGTCGGCATCGATGTTCCATATCTTCTTCAGCCGTTTCCCTATTTCTTCCCTAAGGGCAGGGACACCTTCTGTCGAACCATACTGCATTATTGTTTCTGGCTGATCCCTAATGAGATCGTTGACGATCTCGTTGATCTTCTCCACCGGGAATGCAAGAGGGTTGGGGAGTCCGCCTGCGAAAGATATGATCTCAGGTTTCTGGGTAAGTTTTAAAAGCTCTCTGATAACGGATGCCTTCATCCTGTTGGCTCTGTGTGAAAAAAGACTTTCGTAAATTGGTGATACCATTTTATCTTCCTCCATTGAGTGGGATCAAGTTGATAGATAGGGGTATTCCGAATAACCCCATTAATATATCGGTCCATCCAGATAGATTTGGAGTACCCTTTATAAAGCCTAAATGCTTGAAATAGGTCTACCAACTGACGTTGAGGTGATGCTTTTAGAATACCATGAGAATGGAATTGGTCAAAGAGCCGCATTCCAGATCTCATCACCTACGTAGTGGAGTGTTTTGATGGCTTTTCCCGTATCCGATCTCACCATCTCCACCCCTCCCATCAATGCCCTTCCGACACAAAGGGGTCTTTTATGGTTTACATCCCTGACGTAGACCAGATCGTCCTTCTCGATGGTTGGATCCGCATCTACAATTCCGGGCGACATGACATCGGCACCGTTTGCCAGGAATCGGACAGCACCCATATCCACCGTTACATGTTTTTTCGATGGAGAGAGGTCCATTATACCATGGAGGGTCAACAGGAGGCCACCTTCCTCCTCCACTCCAATTATCCTTCCTCCCAGCAGGTATGAGGCCCTGCCGCCAAGTGTACCTGTTTCCATGTCGGTCCCAGGATCCATGGTTATGCCCCATTCATCCTCCATCCAGGAAATTATCTTCTTGGCATCTTTGGACCTTAACTTGGTCCTTCGCTTGAGAACGAGGTCCTTCATGCAGACTTCCAGGGATTATGGGTATATCAGATTATCGAAGAAGGGACCCTAAAAGGTGTCATGATAATGGAGGAATTCTTCTATTCCTCATGCCGGATGCCATATGTTGCGTTTCCTCTATTTCCCGTTATGAAGTGAACGGATAACCCAATCACCACGAGAATTACCATAATAAGAGTGATTATCAAAGGGATCGATATGCCTGGCCCTTCTTCGGACTCCTTTTTCAGCGGTGTTTCGGAAAGGTCCAATTCCGTCTCTTCCATTGCTTTCACAGAGGAGGTACCTGATATTGGCACATATCCTTCCAAGGTGATCCTCCAATTGAAATTACCTTCGATGACATCGATTGAGAATATTCCGTTGGGATCTGTTCCTGTCAGGTATGTCCTTCCATCGGATCCAGTGATCCATACGCCTGCGCCATATACGGGATAACCATTATCGTAGAGGACCGTTCCTGTTACTCTCCCGGTATCAACAACGTTTATTGTGATAACGTCTTGATCAATATTTCCAGCTCTATCCGTGACTATCAGAGTGATCTCATAGACTCCAGCTTCCTCGAAGGTGTGGCTTGCTTTCTCTCCCCGAATATTCCGTTCCTCTCCCCTATAGGTAAAAAACCAGGAATGGTCCTGTATTAAATCGTTGTCGGACGATAGAGAAGCATCCAGTATAACCTCGCTTCCAACGGGAACGTCCCGATCCTCTCCGGCTTCCGCCGTCGGCTTGGTTCCATCCCGGACGGTAACGATCATCGTATCGATATTCCAGTTGTCCTCAGAATCAGTAACGGTCAGTTCAACAACGAATACTCCCGGGTCCTCGAAAATGTATGTGGGATCTTTTCCGTAAAGATAGATCAGATCCAATTCATTGAAGTTCCATGTCCAATTTGTTATAATTCCATTATCAGTGCTTGCTCTTCCGTCGAAGGTGACCTCCGTGTTATCCTTGACCATTTGATCCGGCCCAGCATCTGCAACAGGTGCTGTAATATCCAAAACGGTTATGGTCATTGTATCCGTGTCCCAGTTACCTTCTCCGTCAGTCATGTTGAGTGTCACAATGAATACTCCCGGATCATCAAATAGATATGTTGTTTCTGGTCCGATCAATGATATCGGCTTTCCCTCAAAGAAATTCCATGTCCATTCCGTGATCCGGACATTGTCGGAACTTGCCCCGCCGTCAAATACCACTTCTGTCCCTTCGTCCACTGTTTGATCAGGTCCAGCATCCGCAAAGGGAGATGTGATATCAAGAACGGTTACAACCATGGTATCCGAGTTCCGGTTGCCTCCCGTATCGGTTATGGTAAGTGTTACATCGAATACTCCCGGTTGGTCAAATATGTAAGTTGGTTTTGCTCCCTGTAATATCATTTCCAGTCCGTCGTTGTATTTCCATGTCCAGTTGACAATTTCACCATTGTCAGTGCTTCCGCTTCCGTCGAATGTCACTTCCGTGTCTTCATTCACAATCTGATCCGGTCCGGCATCAGCAAGTGGCGAGGTTATGTCTGATACGGTCACATTCATGGTATCCTTGTCCCAGTACCCCGTCTCATCGGTTACGTTCAGTGTGACTGTGAAGATTCCGGGATTAAAGAATTGATATGTCGTTCTCTCACCATACAGGGAAATTGGATATTTATCTGTGAAAGTCCAGGCCCACATGATGATCATGTCATTGTCCCTGCTGGCGTTTCCGTTCAGGGTGACTTCGGTTCCCTCGTTCACTGTTTGATCCGGTCCCGCATTGGCTTCGGGTGGAGAAAGATCCAGGACCGTGACGTTCATGGTATCGGTATGCCAATTCCCTCCGAAATCACTCACATTCAGTCTAACGTTGAATTCCCCCAGATTATCGAAGAGATAGGTAGGATTTGATCCGAAAAGAGTTACCTGGTTTTCGTAATCGGTCAAAGTCCATGTCCAGTTTTCAACTTCCAGGTCATCGGTACTTCCGCTTCCGTCAAATGTATGGAAAGTTCCCTTATCAACGATCTGATCGGGACCTGCATCCGCTTTCGGTGGATGGGTGTCCTGCCATCTCAGGAAAGGATAGGTGGTGTTTTCGATGATCGCCCAGATTCCCGTGAAATTCCATCCGGCTTCGATAAACGTGCTCCTTGTCTTCATCTCCCCGGTTGTACTTCCCGAACCTCCCGAGCTCGAATTCTGACCCGACGTTTCCTTGTCCCAGAAGCTGTTTGATACTGTTCCAGAATTATATCCCACAAGTCCGCCTAAATTCGAATGCCCGTTCACATTTCCAGATGAATAGCAGTAGGATAAAGTTATTCCATTCGATCCAATGAGTCCACCAACATATTCATTTCCAATAACGTATCCATTTGCATAACTGGAAAGGTCCAACACATCGTTTACCCTAAAAGGCTCAACACATCGTTACCCTC
>CBDDUX010000049.1:0-13244 GCA_965234725.1 Thermoplasmatota archaeon
ATAAATAAAAGTTAACGACGGGCACATTTTTTATTTAACTGTCAAAGCTAGGTTATATTATAGAAGCTATTAATTCGAAGAGGACGAGGGGACCTGATGAAGATACTTCACACCTCAGACTGGCATCTTGGCAAATCCATTCATGGACAGGACCTTCTGGAGGACCAGAGATACGCAATTCGTTCGATCGAAAAGGAACTTGAAAACGGATATGATGCTGTTCTAATAGCCGGAGATGTCTATGATCGGGCGGTTCCACCCTCAGAATCCATACAAATCTTTTCTGGTTTCATCGAAAAAATGGTGGAACAGCAGATCACTGTGATAGTGATCCCTGGAAACCACGATTCACCATCCAGATTGGATTTCGCATCCGGAATTCTGGAGAAGAATGGGATCCATTTCAGATGCAGGTACGAAAGGATTACAGAGCCAGTGATCGTCACAGATGATGAAGGGAATAAAGTCCAGGTGTTCGCTCTTCCTTTCGTGGACGAGGTGTTGGTTAAAGAGTTGTACCCGGATGAGGGTATTAGGACACATCAGGAGGCTACAGGGTTTCTATTAGACCGGATCAGGGAGGCCAGGGATGATTCGTTGCCATCGATTCTTATGGCACATGCATACACCGGAAGGGAACCTTTGAGATCAGACAGTGAGAGAGAGCTACTTGTCGGCAATCAGGGTCTGGTTGATATTGATGTGTTCAGGGGATTCGACCATGTTGCACTTGGTCACCTTCACAGACCACAGGTATCATCCAGGACCCACAATGTTCATTATTCAGGGTCATTGATGACATATTCATTCTCCGAGACGGGGCACCTAAAATCATCTATTGTACTGGAGCTATCAAACGGCAGACTTGAGAGTTCGGAATTCGAGCATGTTCCCCTTAGAAAGTTCAGTAAGGTTTCGGGAAACTTGGGTGATCTGCTTGATTCACCAGATCTCGAGATCTACCGTTCCCATTACCTCTCTGTCATCTTGACAGATACGGGGTACCTTATTGATACCCACAGAAAGCTCCGGGAGAAATACCCTTATTTACTGGAGATCGACCAACCGGCATTGCACCGTGAATTGGATAAAATGTGTACTATCACCCGAGAGCAGGCGGATGATCCCAGACAGCTATTCTCTCTATTCCTTGATAGATTCCAATGGGAGGATGGGGAAGAAAGGGACACAGCAATAGAACTTTTCGAGGAAGTCAGGAAGGAATTTGAAGATAATGGGAAGGAGGTGTCCTGATGCTACCTCTATATCTGGAGATGGAGAACATTGGACCCTTCGTGAAAACAGCAAGGATAGACCTGGATAGTTTGGAGGAGGATGGTCTCTTTCTAATCTGCGGCCCTACTGGAGCTGGCAAGAGCTTCATTTTCGATGCCATCTGCTATTCTCTTTACGGAAAGACCCCTTCAGGAAGAGATAGGAATATGGTAAGCGACCATGCCACTGAGGGGGGTGAACCGAGGATCGTGTTCTGTTTCATGGTAGGGGAAAGGAAGTACTTGGTCGAGAGGGTCCTTCAATATGAAGCTCCCAAGAGAGGGGGAGGTACCACAATCAGACCGGAGAAAGCCTCTCTTTCCATTGTGTTACAGGACCTATCGGCAAAGGAGAATACCCGGAATATCCTGGCCACTCAGAAGAGGGAAGTCCAGAACAGGATCATGGAGGTCCTGGGGCTGGAAATGGAACAGTTCTCCAGAGTAATGATGATCCCACAAGGAGAGTTCAGGGAATTGCTGAGATCGGATACAGAAAAGAGAGAGATATTGCTCCGGAAGCTTTTCAATTCCATAAAATACAGGGACATTTCCGATTCGATCGAGGTCAGGTCAAAGAGACTCTATGGTGAAATAAAGGACAAGAGAACCACACTATATACTGTAATTTCGACCCTTGTCGAAAAACTGGACCTTGGAGAGGGACCTGGTGAGGGTGTGACCTTTGGGGAATGGTCATTGAAGACAATAAGCGAACTTGATCAAAAAATGGAGGAATTAAGGAAGTCTGAGGAAGAAAGGAAGGAAAGAAGTAGGATATATCAGGAAAGAACTCAAAAGGCCAGGACCATTGTCAGGATCTCCGATGAACTTCAAAAAGCCAGAGAACAAAAGGTCGAACTTGAAAGAATTGAGAAAACTGAGATATCACACCTCCATAGGTCCCTTGAATTGAATCGAAAAGGGCAGAGGATGAGATCGGACCTTGAGACCATGGACCTATTGTTGACCGACAGGGAAAAACTGGAAAAGGAGACAATTCACCTAAAGGATCAGCTTTCGGCATCAAAGAGAGAATTGGATATCTGGATCCAAAGGTCTGAAGAGCAGTTACCTTTCAAGAAGAAGGAACTGGAGATCATCGGAACTAGGAGGAACACTATTGGATCTTTCCAACCTAGTGTTTTGGAGATAGAACACCTTTCCCGTCGAATTTCCAAACTTGAGGGTGAATTTAGTATTCTCGGTAAGGATCAAGATAAACTGCTGAAGGAGGAGGGGGAATGCAAAGATGGTATATCAAAGATCAAGATGGAGCTTGGACTGCTCCCCAAAAAAGAGAATGTCATTGAACTCAGCCAATTGGAAAAAGCTGGCAAGGATCTGATCTCCATCATCTTAGAAAAGCAAGACCTTGAGATCGAAATGAAGGATTCAATATCTAGATGTACAAATCTTGAAATGAATTTAAACTCTCGTTCGAAGGATTTGGAAGACCTTAGGAAGAGAAGAGAGATCTCCATTGCAGGGGAGCTCGCAAAGGACCTTGAAGAGGGTATGGAATGTCCTGTTTGCGGCTCTATCAAACACCCCTCTCCAAGGGAGAAACAAATTGACGATGTCACTTTGGAAACCATTAATTCAGCCATTCTGTCAGTTCAGGAGGCCAGGGAGAAATTCGACATGTCAAGGATGGAGGTAAACACTATCCGGACATCCATCAGGGACCTTGTGGGGAGGATGGAAAGTATAGGTAATACCTACCCGGACCTTTCTGATAAGGATATCAAAACCATGAGAAAATTGGTCCATGATCTTGGACGTAGGCTCTCAATACAAGGAAGTAGAGATGAAAAAGAGATCGCTTTACAGAAAGAAAGGGTGAATTTTGAAAAGAAATCACAATCCATTGAGGGGTTGAAGGCACCTCTGAAGGAAAGGATCCAAGAGTTGGTTCTGGATATCAAGGGAAGTAAGGCTACTTTAAAAGAGAAGATCTCGACAATAAAAGGATTGGACATCGAGATAGATGAAAAGGACCCGTCTGGTTCTTTGAAGAGAGAGATATTAAATATTGAAGGAAGAGAAAACGAATTAAAAATTGAGATTAATAACATCTCCACTAAGGTAGAGACACTGAGGAAAGGACACATATCTTTAGAGGAAAAGCTTAGTTCAAGGGAGCAGAGTCTGAAGGAGATCTCCGAAAGGCTTGATGAGATAAATGAGAAACTGGAGAACAATCTGAAAAAAGCAAAACATGAAGGATTGGAAACCAAGGATGATCTCAGGAGATCTCTTCTTTCTGAAGATGATGAGAATCTGATCGTTGTAAAGGTAGAGGATCATAAAGAGAAAAAGATCCAGGTGAATAATTCGATCCATACACTTGAGAAGAGTCTGATCGAGACAGGGGGTGATACCTCTGTTCCAACTATGGAGGAGTTGGAGAAATTCAGCAAGGAAGAAGAAGAGGCAAAGAAGTTGCTTTCTGAGATAACCGAGGAAAGGGCAAGGACAGAATCCGATCTGCTTTGGACAAAAAGCCAAATTGAGAAGGTGAAAAGGGTTTCCCAGGAGATAGAGGACCTTGAGAAAACCATGAAAGTGGTCGGAAGGCTCTCCAAGGAGGTGAAAGGCAATTCAAATCCCAGAGTGTCCCTGGAAAGGTTCTTCCTTGCCCAGAGGTTCGAAGAGGTCCTGATAGCGTCGAATCAAAGACTCAAGATACTTTCCGGAAATAGGTTCCTCCTAAGGAGAGCTGATGAATCCGAGACAGGAGGAAGATCAAAAGGAGGTCTTGATCTGAATGTATTTGATAATTATACCGGTCTGGAAAGGCCAGCAAATACACTGAGCGGGGGTCAGATGTTCCTTTCATCCCTTGCACTTGCCCTCGGTCTGGCCGATGTTGTTCAATCCCGGTCAGGAGGTATAAGGATGGATGCCCTCTTTATAGACGAAGGGTTTGGATCACTAGATGAGGAGACACTCCAGACAGCTCTGAAGGTCCTAATGGAATTGAGACAGGGAAGGATGGTAGGGGTAATATCCCATGTGGGAGAATTGAAGAGGCAGATCAGGACCGGGTACGAGATAGTCCCCTCTCCCACTGGTTCAGTCATTCGGTCAATTGGATAGTCCTTTTCAGGATCTTGAACAACCCAATGGTTGATTCGACGAACCAACCTAGCCATTAAAATAAGAAATATACTGTCTCGATAAAACATAGGGGTAGGAAGGTGTCATTATGAGGGAGCAAACAAGGATAATTTCGATCATAGTATTGTTCGTTATGATCTTATCATCAATTTCCATCGTTGATCTAAACGATGTCATGGGAAATGGGAAAGCACCTGTATCAGATTACCACAATGGAACCCTGAATGTGAATGCAACTTATCCAAATGGAACTCCGGTGGTGGGTCTATATGTGAGATGGCAACCTGAAAATAGTTACATTTATTCAACCATGGCCTTGAACTCCACTGGCCAGGCCTCCTTTGATATCAAATGGGAACAACTGGGCCAGGGTGAAATAAGGGTCGAAGACAGTTCATATGATGACATTTTCATGGAACATTCGGCAGTATTCCCTGATGAGATCGTATACAAGGATATTGTCATAAATCCTATTCCAGCCTACGACAGGGTAATTACTGGCATTGTAAGGAATCTAAGCTCCTCACTTCCTATTGAAGGGGTTTTGGTATCAATATTGGGGCAGGATTCATTGGGCAATTACGTATCTGGAAATAATATCACAGGTGTCGATGGAAGGTATTCCCTCATGGCTCCCCTTACAGAATCCAGGAGCCTTTCCCTATCCACAAGCAATGCTCCGGGATATTACACCTATTATCGAACGTTTTTTACAAGGGAGGGCCAGACCACCTATAATTTTGATTTCGAACTCCTCCCCCTCTACATATCTGACGGCCAGTCAAGGGTAAGGTTCATCAACACATCCAACGGACAACCGATCAATAAGGGAGATATGCAAGTGTTCTTGAATCCTGCTGAGTATGCTCACAGAGGAGAATATGACACCCATTACCCTGACACAGATGGCTGGTATGAGATCGATAGTAAAAAGGGGGAGACGGAACTAGATTTAAATGCTGATTTCATTGAATATCCTGATACAGATATCACTGTCGTACGGAACATTGTAATGAATGGGACTCCAGAGGATATGGAATTCGAACTTACTCCTCCATCCTCAATAACCGTGAATGTCACTGTGAAAAACTCGACAAGCGTTCTGAAAAATGCAAGGATATCATGGTCAAATTCATTTTTCTTCCCTGATGGATTATGGTCCTTTTATCTCAGTTCCAATGTCAATCCGGATGGTTCATTGGAATTTGAACTTCCAATCGGTCAGCAAATAATTGTCCAAGCTTATCAAAGTGGATATAATTCCGGTAGTATAGTAATCGATACAAGCCCTGTCAGAGCTCTCAATTATGAGATCATTCTTGAGGAATATGAACCTTCTTTCCCGAACCTTCCAACAGGGACTGTGAAGATCGTCGTAGTAGACAACCTGACGGGTCTCCCGATCAAAGATGCTGAGATCACAGGAGTTGCTGAGGCAGATGGACATTATTATTCCAATTTCGTGGATGCAAATGGAACAGGTGTGTTCGAAGGCGAGTTATATGCTGGAAAATACTCCCAGATAGAGGCCAGCTGCTCCTATGGAAAAGGGAAGGTTAGAAATATTGTAGTGGTAAACGGAAGCAACGACCCGATCGAGATCCGGATAGATAGAGATACTTGGGAAGTACCTCCGGTTCCAGGTGATTATTATCTGACCTTCAAGGATCCTTCCGGAACCCCGGTAAACGGTCTTCGGATCTGGCTCAACACTCAAGCGGGAGGGTCTTTTACAAGCGGTTATTTCTTCACAGATCCCATGGGCCGGATCTATGTTAAAGCCAATCCGGGTGGTAGCCTTTACATTAGTACTAGCTTGTACCCGGAAAATCAATTATACAATCCATGGGTGTTTAATTCAGACTCTATTGTCGTCCCGATGACCCCTGGAAGTATGGGAGAGGTCACTCTCTACCCCAGAGGAGAAACGGATGAGATTATCGGTTTCACCCGGAATTCCAATACAGGTGAAGTGATCGGAGGTGTTCATATTAGCGCCTATTCATATCATCCAACTGGATCCTCAAGAATGATGATGGGCCCCCCTCATCCTGAAGGGATCACTCTGTTCAATTATGATACAGGTTCGATGTTAAATGGGTTCTTCAGGACCTGGGGAATGGATCACGTAGTATTCCGGGCTAGCAGGGTGGGATATTATCCCAAAGAGGATAAGATGGATCTGTCAACAAGGGCTTCAAATGAACATGATATTTACCTTGATCCTATAGGCGATATCCAGTATTGGGTGAACGGTACCCTGGTGGATGAGGAAGGTACTGGTATCCATGGGTACATAGAAGCTTCTGACAATGACCATCCTCTGTTCATGACTTATACAATAGAAACTGGAGTTGATGGGTCCTTCTCAATTTTAATGTATCCTGGAAATTATTCATTCCTTGCCTACAACAATACCCTTTCCTCGAAAACAGATGTGATGGTAACAGGACAGATCAACGATCTAATGCTTGTTCTTAAACCCTCCACATTCATTGCAGGAATAGTGACCAATACTACCGGGGATGCAGTTCCTGGCATCAATGTTGTACTTCAGGTGAAGAACGGGGGTACGTTTATCGTTCTTGGACAGGCAACAACAAATGCAACAGGTTTCTACACATTCACAGTAAATATGGGTGAGTACAGGTTAATTGTTGAAAGGACAACTCTCTATGATCCATATCAAAGTGATCCTCTTATTACAGATGGTTGGAATCCTATTATCCAAAATTTAATACTGGATAATTTGACAAGTGGTAATATCATGGGAAAGATCATCGGTGATGGAGGGCCATTCCAGAGTGGAATACCCGGAGCTAATGTCACTCTGATCCAGGATGGAGGAACTGTCTCATGGACAAAAGCAACCCTTGTTGGTAGTTTCCTTTTCGAGGAAATCCCCTTTGGTACTTACAGTATAATCGCAGTTCCACCAGAGGAGCTTCAGCCAGTAGAAGATCTGAGGTCAGGATATCTGGAAAAGAAAACAGAGAATTTTTCCTTGTCTGTTGCTTCCTTCGATCTGGACATCACTCTTGAATTCATAGAAAATTCATCCCCATCCTTCGTTAACATTACATATAACACTCCTGAGGGAGAGGGAGTATACCTGGACTCTCCGATAATGATCGAGTTCAGCCATACCATGAATATCAGCTCAGTATCCAATGGGATCATTATCACACCTGAGGTTGCAAATGTTACATTTGATTGGGATGGTTCACTTACGATTGTTACTTTAAACCATGATCCTTTCCAGCCAGATACAAATTATTCAATTAGGATCCTATCAACAGTTATCTCCTATGAAGGATTCCCTCTTTGGGATGAGTTTGAATGGTGGTTCATGACGGGGAATAACACCGATCCATGGGATATCTATTCTGCAGATGTTACCGTGGATGAGGGTAAGAACGTTTCTATCATAGTGACCGCACCTCCAGACTTGGACATCTTCATCTTCTTTTTGAACATCGACTACCTCAAACTTACCGAAGGTACTTCCGGGACATACAGATATGAAATAAACGGTACACTACTTGATTGGGATACCGAATATGATTATTTCTTCACTGATTCCTATGGTGGTCTGGATAGGGCTAGAGAATTCAACGGGACCATCAGAACCCCAGAGGAACCTTATACTCCATCTGTGTGGACCATAACATCAGCCACCGTGGAAATTCGAGAGAGCGGTACCTGGGATGTAAATATCCAAGCCCCAGAGGGACAAACAATTTACATTGTGATTGATGGTATTGGGTCCTTCCTTGTTGTAGAGGATGCGCCTGGTTATTACAGGGTATTGATCCCATATGAGGAATTCGAATGGGAAAAGGAATATGATCATCATTTCTCAGAGACAGAGGGAGGTCCTGACATGGCACCATCCTTCTCAGGTACATCCACCATGCCCAAAGAGCCATCATCTGGAAGTAGCAGTGACGACCCGCCATTCTACCTTTGTTGCATTGGTATAGTTGTTGTCCTGGTCATCATATTGGTAGTAGTGATGTTACTGGTGATGAGAAAGAAAGGAAAAGGTGATTCCTTCGAAGAGTGAATTTAGAAACAATAAGTGATTGTTCTTCAAACGCCCATCTTCACTATCACCTGGAACTCTATCTCTCCATCGCTGGAGACCCGTCCTCTTTGTTCCATTACCTGGAACCAGTTGACCCTCTGTTCCCTTCCTACATCCTTTAGTACCTTCTTTATTGCATCAGAATAGCTATCGGTTGATACACCGATCTTTTCTATCACATCTGCTCCGCTCATTTATCATACCTCCCATTGTTATCAAGATGTAGTTTCTTAACCTTTCCCATAATATGGTCGGGTCTTCTTTTTTTTATAATTCATCCGATGAGAACCTTGATCCCTGGAAAGATTCAAGAATGTATAATATGTTAAAGATGATCTCGCCGATTTTTCGATAGGGGGTTTCATTCATGAAAACACACTGGCCAGGCACAGAGGAAGAAGAAATTGAAAGGAATAGGTGCAGATACTTCCTCAAGGATACGATCAGAAAGGAATTTGATTTCACAAGAGCAGATCAGAACATGGGAGTTCCTTCTCCAATGGTCCAAAAACCGATCGATGAGGGCAATGTGGTATTTAATCTTCCAATTCCAGATGACTGGTCCAATACTTGTCGAGCGGGACTTGCAGAGATCCTAGGTAAACGGAGGAGCAGGAGATCATTTGAAGATGAAGCTCTAACCTTGGAGGAATTATCTTTTTTATTATGGGCCACACAAGGTATGAAAAGTCCAAACGATCCATTCCTCCGAACCTCTCCATCAGCCGGAGCGAGGCATTCTTTTGAAACCTATATAACTGTCAGAGAGGCAATTGGTTTGGAAGAGGGGCTTTATAGATACCTTCCCTTGGACCATTCACTTCTAATGATCAGGAAGGAAAGCAATATTTCCAGGAAGGTAGCGCAAGCGAGCTTTGATCAGTCCTTCGTAGGAACCGGATCGGTGGTTTTCATCTGGACAGCGATACCATATCGAATGGAATGGAGGTACGGTCCGGCTGCCCATAAAGTGATTGCAATAGATATCGGACATGTCTGCCAGAACCTCTACCTTGCCTCGGAAGGGATCGGATGCGGAACCTGTGCAATTGGTGCCTATGATCAAGAGGCGGTTGATTCCCTCATCGGGGTTGATGGAAATGATGAATTCACCATCTATCTTGCTCCGGTTGGAAAAATGAAATGATCAAAAAGAAGTTTACTGTGGAGAATTCCAGGATTCTAACGAAACCATGGTTGTTTCATCGATTTTCAAATGTTTTCATTCAATATTTCAGAAAAATATATAATATCTATGGATATATGGAGAACGTGTAGGGGGTAAAATTTTTGAAGAACAACGTTGCTTTAATGGCGCTTTTGGCTTGCACTGTACTAATCTCAACGGTATTCATCCTTACAGTCAATGCGGAGATCACACCTCCGCCCAACGATATTGACCCGGGGACCGAGACACCCACCAACACTTCACTTGGAATGACAATTGACACTTTCTCGATGACCATGTCATCCACAGAGACAACTTACACTTACACAATTGAGGCTGCGGGAACAGGTTCCGCAGATATCGTAAAGGGTTACTATTCAATTTGGGTGTATGGTGGTGATGGAGAGTCTGGTGCTCAGGAGTCCTGGGAAGCCAGCCCCATTGATGAGGAGCATTCCTACGGCAGTCATGAGTATAAGGAAGAATTCTTCGGAACCGGACCTGAGGGGTCCTGGTCCACCTGGAAATGGAAGTTCCATTCATCTGGTCCTATCGATGACAGCAATAGGGCCAGATTCGAAGATCCGGAATCATATTGGGGACCGATAGATCATATGCTCTTGTACATAAGGGGATATGCTGAAGACGGAACATGGGACCAGGATTCCGAGGATATAACAGAGGAGTATACTGGGATCCCATCGTCCTCATCAGATGACGATACCACCGATGATGATACTACTGATGATGATACTACTGATGACGATACTACTGATGACGATACCAATGATGAAAAAAAGGATGACAGTCCAGGATTCGAGTTCTCAATTATAGCATTGGGATTGATCATTACAATGGTAATACTTGTCAGAAGAAGGAAGCCCTGATTATTCTTGGCTTGAGGTTTTGAGTATAGACATTCTCATATCTTGATGATGAAAAAGGGACCTTCAGAGGTCCCTTCCATTATGATAAAATAATTTTATCAAGTATAAATCAAATAATAACGAACGGCGAAAGAGTGATGTGGATTACAAAGTAGAAGTAAATTGATCCCTCAGGGTCTATACACCGTTCGCATCGGTTCCTATGTTCCTCTCCTATTTGAACCCTTTTCCGAAAAAGGTTACCCTCTTCATATCACCTAGTAAACTCATTTTTTCTATTTGTCTTCCAATATGAGTGATCTGACATATTCAGGTCTACCCTGGGTTCCATATCCATTCTCAGGTTCATAGGGATCGAATGCAGGATCTCCGTACAATGTTCTCACTAAGAAAGTAGGTTTTTCAGGATTATCCCTCTTATCCTTTCTAATTGCTTCACCTGTAGAAAGGTCTTGGAAAATCAGGGCTTCCTCGATAGGGCCTGCCTTTGCCTCCGAACCAGTTGACCTTGTTGCACAGAAAAAAGCGTTGATCCCTGCATGGAAAAATGTCTGGGTTATTGATTGTTCAGGCCTAAGCCCTCCAAGTCTCCCAAGCAGACATACACCGGAATTGAAAACAGAGGGTCCAAGCTGCCAATCGAGAGGTTCCCTCAAGACATCCGTCACCCTTACACCTGTTGAATATCTATCCCACCCATTTAATTCAGGAGAGAACCAAGACCAGTCTCCATGAAGTACCATTTCGAAATAATTAGCTCTCTCGAAAGCACCCTGAGAGATCAGATATTCCCTTCCGTTTTCATAGTCCTGCATGTAAATCTCGGTTTTGAAAGCATGTTCCTCGGCTGTTGTTGAGAATTCCCTTTGATGGAAGAGCCAACCAGTCCTTCCTCCCCCTTCACCTGCAAGGAAATGGAAATGATCCTTGAAACTGCCTTTGTCCCCATATTCTTCGATCATATTCCTTACATGACCTTCCGTATACTGCTCATAGAAAAGTGTTCTGGCGATCAGTGCCGACACATCTATGACATCCCTACCCAAGGGTCTTCCAACGGAAAGGGAGAGGTTGAGAGAATATGGTAGATCGGTTGCCCAGCCTGTTCCCCACACTTCATCCTCAACCCATTCCGGCTCCTTCTCCTCATAGGACATGGGTATCATACTGCCCCCACCCAGAATTGCCATCCATCCATGATCTTCAAGGTATGTTTTTTTAAGATCCTCTGGGAGAATATCTATGTGTGACCTCAACAATTTAGAATTTGAAGCTGCCCTTTCTTTTCCATACTTCAGAAGGTTTTGGTCGTACCAGGGCCCTGTGGTGTAGCCTTTCAGCTCGTCAATATCATCAGATCTGTAGAGGTTTAGGCTAGAGGAGGATAAGACCAGTCCTCCTCTGGATGCTGAAATATATGGTGCCATGATAGAGAGATCCTCATACATCGGAAGATGTGGTGTGGAGAGTAATCTGTTGTTCACCTCTACAGAATATGAGCCTTCTATCCTCGAGATCCCCAAGGAGGTGCCCAATAATGTAGAGAGCCCTTTAACCCCATAAAAAACCTTGACTTCGAGGTTGTACGTCCCTGGATGATCGATGACAAGGCTTTCGACAAAATTATTACCATACTCAAATGCAAAACTGGGAGAAGATGCCACGAGCCTTCCTTCGGTATCCGTCAAAGTCAAAAAGCTTATCGGATCGATGTTCAATCTTTTCTTGAAGGGGTCAAGGATATTGGTCTCGATGTTGCTAAAATTGACATTTACACGTAGGTCCACGATCCCTTCCATCACTTCTATATCATGAACGATCACGGATTCACCAAGAAGATCAACATCCCAAGATCCAGTATCTATCAGGATTGAGTTGATATCTTGAACTTTAACATCAATGAATTCGTCTTCAAGGAACGGAGGGATAGTATCCACAGGATTGGTCATGGTAATATAATCCAACCTGGAGAATCGGTCTTTGATCACTAATGCAGTGGCGGAGAATGCATTCGTTCCCTCCTCTATCTCGATCCTATCTATCCCAGCTTTCTTTGCAAGTTCGATCGAATCATTTCCCACGGCGATCACATAACTACAGTCGAATCGATCCGAAAACACTTCTATTTCATTATAGCGGACACTTTCATCTACCACCAGGATCGGTATATTGAGGTATGCAGCCATAGGTGCTGAGGTCAAGCCCAATTCGTATCCTTCATCGGTATCGGATATTAGCATGAATCCAGAAGAAGCCGAGAATACCAAGCCTGCAATGTCAGAATAGTATTGAACCCGATCCGAACCACTTTCAGGATTATCCCTTATGATTAGAGGTTCTTCCTTTTCCGTATAAGATATAAATCTGTTCACTCCTTCATTTCTTCCCATGAACAAGGGAAGGAGGCCGGAAGAACCATCGGATATATCATACCAGCAGGCGATGGGGAGGGCAACCAGCGCATCCATCCTATTGGTTTCTTCCAGGATCACATGGTCATAGTCACCCTCTAATCTCTTAGATACAAGGTCGAGAACATCATTGATCTCGAGAACTATACTCCCTTCTTTTGAATCCATGAGCCCCTTCAGAATGACAACGGCGGATATCACGACAATGGATGAAGCGAAAAATGCGAATCCTATTTTGGTCTTTGCTATGAAAATAGGTTGGTTCAAATAGTCACTGTCATCTTCTGGATGGTA
>CBDDUX010000050.1:0-40596 GCA_965234725.1 Thermoplasmatota archaeon
ACCTTGAACAACCAACCCCCCTCGCCGATAGTCTTTAATAACACGTTCCGTCCATTAGTGAAAATATTTGAGGTTAGATGACCAGTCTTGATCATTTTTTAATGTGGTCTTTCCAGTTTGGATCGGTAGGGACGTAAATGAAGTAATTCGCAGGAGTTGTATCCCATCTGCATGGGAAGTTCTTATCCAACCTCTCAGAGGTTATTGTTCGACCACTGGGCACGATCAGATCAACATTGAATCGAAGGAAATCTATTTGATACTGAGGTGTGTCTATCAGGGCCCAGTGCCTTAAATGTGTGTCTTTTTCAACCATTTTTCCAGCTCCTATCCGGGAGGGTTCAATATCACCTGCGGACAATTTGGGGGACATCCTTTGTCTGAAGCTGATTGTGGGACTGCACAAGGTATGTTGGTTCACCGGTGATTGGATCGTAGACATCAAGTCTTAGAACTTTAACTATTGTTGGCCTGATCTTTATGATTGTCTCCTCCTCCGTTTTTATCTCCATCCAAGGCTCCGAGATTACATTGAAATTAACCTCAACCGCATCCACTTTCTGTCCTTCGAATAATATTTTCATTTTAGGTTTCCCTCCATCAATTTTAGTAACCATACGTCTCACCTCCGAGAATATACAATTCTCTGTGTTAAAGGAAATTATTAATATATAAAATATGGCCTTTCGGTTAAACTCTATATTATATTTTTAATACAAATATAAATGAAAATTGGGTATCCACTTGAGACCACAAGAATTACTTACATATCAAGAATAATCAAGTATTATAATTATATAATGATATTATGAGAATTCACCATAGTTTATACATTCTGTGTGTTGTGGTTTGAAATGGATACCCCATTTAAATGAAATATATATTCTGTTAATAATTTTCTAAAGTTATAGGGGATCAAATAACTGGATCAAGGTTCCGTTAAAAAGCTTTCCTTTAATACCGCCTCCCATTCCTGAAGGTAAAGAAGTTAATAATCTTCAAAATATCTTTAATTTATAGTATAGTAAAGTGGACTCGATTTGCATTTCTTGTCTACTTCGGGAAACATCCTCTCACCATTGAGATTTTACCTTTCCCTGCGAGTGTGGTAAAGAATTTCCTTTCTGGTTTCAAGATAGAGTAAACTGGATAAGATCCCTATGATGTTAAAATGGAATTTTGGATGATGTCACAAGTATCATCATGAAAAGGATCTAAAATTATCATTGCTAAATCAATCAAATAGCATTAAGTATTTTGAATATGAATATTAATGTAAGCTTGGGTGATTTATTTATTCTATCTTCATCTCCCCACACTAATCCCCTACCCCACACCCAAGCTTTTTTCTTTGAGATCCAAGTAACTTTTTGCCAACTTCGTACAGAGTCGGAACCTTTCCGACCTCAATTAATAATCTGAAAGTGACTATTTCAAGTTATTTGGGTGGACAATATGTCCGATATCTCCATGTTTCTTATTACAATAATTTGTTGATGATTGTTAATGTCCGATATTCGGGGAAGAAGGACAAATATCACTGGATGGAAGGAAAAGGTCCTGCATTCTTTCACAATAATTACGATGCAATTGATCTGTCGCTTGTGAATTGTAACGATAACAACTAGCAACCGGTCCTGAACTTCCGCTTCAAACTTATCCATTAACGGCCCTATAGAAGGAAAACCCTTTAATCGCAAATAGGGGGATATGGTATCATGGGGATCCGCTGGGAAGAATTCAGATCGGTCATTTTTTTTCTTATACTCATCTCACTATTCCTTACAGCCCTTCTCCCGGGTGAAAAGGCCCTCGAGGAGGGGCAGGAAGCTCCTCTGATCACAGGTATCGAAGAAGGACGTGGATATGTTCTTGTTACCTGGGAACTCCCTGCAGGGACGAACACAATGGACCTGGCAGGTTTCAGGATATACAAAGGCCCAGCGGAAGGGGACCTTGCTGCCTTGAAACTTGAAGGAGCAAGCAAGACATCATACAATGATACAACCGTGGAGGACGGCACACTTTACAATTATGCTGTAGCGGCCTTGTATGGTGTGGATATGGAGGAGGCTCTCTCTCTTACCTTCCCAGCCGCCCCCGGAGGAGAACCCTCGGCTCCGAATATCCTTGGTATAAGGATAGATGGCCAGGGATTGAACGTCACATGGGAACCACCAACTGACGATGGCGGATTCCCGATCAAGTTCTACACGATCCAGAGAAAGGATGAAAGTGGTGTTTTCCAGAACCTTGGGACCAAACCAGGTGAGGCCACATCCTATCTTGATCTGTCCGTATTGGAAGGCAATAGCTACACTTACAGAGTGATCGCGGTAAATGACAAGGGTCCATCCGGGTCATCCAATGAAAGGATATTTGACCTTCCGGTAAGCCCCGAAGCTCCATCGTCACCGATCGAGGTCAGGGCAACTTCGGGTAAGATCTACATTGTTGTGGAATGGTCCCCTCCTTTGAGGATCGGAAGCGGTGACCTCCTCGGATACAAGATATACAGGACCAAAGAAGGGGAAAACGTTGAGAAGATCGCCACATTGTCAAAGGATCTCTTCGAATATAATGATACAAGCGTCGAGATGTTTACCAATTACACTTATTCGGTAGTGGCCTTCAATTCAGACCTGGACTCCGAACCCTCAACACCTCTGACAGTTGCAATCCTTCCGGAGGAAGAAAGTGAACCTGAGGATAATGGCAAGGACTACGGAACAAGGAACGCTGTCCTCCTTGGAGGGGCCATCGCTATCATCGTAATTGCCGGAGCAATAGTATTCTACCTCAGGATGACCAGGGATATCGATGATCAGGAGCTTGATACCAGCCAGCCCGAGAACCTAAGACCTAAGGATCAACCCTTGGCAGAAGAGGATACCGATTCGGAAAAGACCTGAATCATTCCTTCATTCTTCTGATCTCTGATGTGATGGCAGGGACTATCTCGAAGAGGTCACCGACGATCCCGTGATCCGCCACTTTGAAAATTGTTCCATCAGGGTCCTTGTTGATGGCGATTATGATCTCTGATCCTTTCATACCGACCTGGTGCATCTCAATGAGCAGTTCTCTGGTATCCCTATCGAAAGTAGTCAGATGATCACCTACCGGGAAATTAACCGATTCATTGAGTAAAAGATGTGAATCATCAACAGTATATAATGATCATCAGCAAGAAGTTCTGACATCGACGAACTATTGCTACATGATCTGCCAAATAGATCCTAATATGGTAATTGAGCTCTCACAACGATTAAATAATCTACAGATGATTGAAACGGTCATGGGGACTGTTCCATGGTGGTTGGGGATAACCTCTTTTTCCATTGCAATTCTCATACTGGTTCTTTTGATGGTCCCGTTGATAAGAAGGGAGAACAGGGTCCTTCTGAGACTGGGATGGAGGCATTCCATGAGCTCACACGGAGAAGCCCTTGGCAGGGTCCTTCCGGTCTCCCTTCTGGTTGCTGTCTTTCTCGCTTCTCTTTCAGTGGGAGATGGTCTCTATTCGATGGTAGAGGAGAATACCAACAGAAACCTCTCCGAGGTGGATCTGGTCCTTGAGGCCCCTGGATTCGTGGATAGGGACCTCATAACTAATGATCTGGAAGATGTGAGGACATCGGCTCCCATTATCCTTTTGAACGGAGCGGCCCGATCGGAACTCACCACGTCCTCGAAAATAAGGATGATCGGGTTCGATGATGATCTCCTTGATCTCGGAAGGTTGGAGCTAAGGGACGGGACGAAAGTGAAGGAACCTCCCGCGGGATTGAACATACTAATAAATTCAAGAGCATCAAGGGACCTTTCCTTGAAAGTGGGGGATTGGGTCCTTGTAAATCTCGATCCGCACATGAAAAGCGAGGATATACTCCTTGGAATGACCGATACCGGATCGATCCGGATCAACCTCACTGTCTCAGGGATCGTAAAGGATGGAGGACTAGGAAGGTACAGGGAAGATGCTCTGGATAAGGTCCTTCCTACCTGCTTCATGGAACTTGGTAGGCTGGGAGAGATGTTAGGTGAACCCGGAGTTAACAGGTTCCTTCTGGATATGAGGGACGGATATTCCGAAGAAGGTCTGAGGAATAGTATCGAGAATGGACTCACCTTCCAGGATGTTGGGTTCAATGTCATTGGAGCTGAAGATGCAGGTGGATCGTTGTTGATTTCCGATCAGTTCCTCTTCGATTCAGGAAATCTGGACCCGAACAACAGGACCATTCAGACACTTTCATATTTCGTGGATTCGATCCACACCGACACCGGGAACCTGTCCTACTCGGTGGTCTCAGGGATAGAGGACCTCTCCTTACCAGGAGGCGGTCCTTTAAGGATCGGAGAAGCTGTTGTGAACAACTGGACCGCTGACGAAATAGGTTTGAAGGTCGGTGATACCATCGATCTGGACTACAGGACCGCTGATCCCTCAGGTCGGCTTTCAGCTTCCACCACAACATTCAAGATAATTGGCATTGTGAACATCTCCGGCCTCTTTGCAGAAAGTAATCTCCTACCCCCCATAGAAGGCATCACAGATGAGCTGTCATGCTCATCCTGGGATCCTGGTTTCCACGTGGACATCGGCTCAATAGAGGATGAGGACCTCCATTACTGGGAGATTTACAGGACCACACCCAAGATTTTCATCTCACTGGAAGATGCAAGGGATATGTGGTCATCACAATGGGGAGATACAACAGCTCTATGGATTTCCAAGGATGTGGATGCAACCTTGAAAGCTGTTGAGGAAGGACTCACACTGGAGACAGTTGAGGTATCCATGATTCCAGTAAGAGAAAATGCTCTCTCATCTTCAAGGGCTGTATCGATCTTTCCCGGCATGTTCCTTACCTTCGGAACAGCTTTGATGGCATCAACAGGGCTGGTCCTCTTCGCTATCACAAAAGAGCTTTCTCTTAAAAGGGCAGGGGAATGGGGAGTCCTCAGGTCCCTTGGAACCGGTAGGAAGAAAGTGATCCTTTTTGGGATCTATGAGAACCTCCGACCTCTCATTTGGGGGTCTCTCTTTGGTGTCCTTCTTGGATTTATCATATCCTTTTTCCTGAACCTCACCCTATCAACGATCTGGTCTGACACCGTGGAAGGATCCGAGGTCCCTCTTACGATCTCGATACCGACAGTTCTGATCTCCATCTCCGCAGGGATCTTGATCTCCACGATAATCATCGTCGCAGTGGTTATCAGAGAGGTCCTGAAGGTACCGGTATCCAACACAAGGGGAGAGGAACCTGGACTGAAAGGAAGGGCGAACAGATGGATCCCTCTTTCCATCGGAGCTGTCATGCTATTAGGAGGTCTATTGATCCTTCTTCTTACGACCAAGGGAGGTGGGACCTTCGATGTTGCCGGTCCTTATGTTATCGGTTCCATGCTCTCAGGATCGGGGTCAGCTCTTATCATGATATCACTTCTACCTACTACAATTGATAGAACTGATCTCACTCTAATGGTTACAGCATCCCTTTCCAGAAGACCGGGTCAGACAAGACTGGGTATCGCTTTCCTTGCACTTGTACTCACGGTGGCACTCTCACTTTCCGGAATGGGAACCCTGCTGGTATCCGGTCTTGAGAAAGAGAAGGATAGCTACGGCGGGGGATTTGATATGGTCCTGGAAACATCTCTGGGGATCCAGGGATCCGATATCAATATTCCAAAAATGGAGATCGTACCGGTCCTCACCTACGGCAAGGAGGGCGGGACCTGTTCCAATATCAATGCTGTTTACCCACCCAGACTGGTGGGTCTTCCAGAAAAAGTACGGAAGGAGAACGATTTCGATCTCAAGGCAAAGAAGGATGGATCGAGCAATGAGGATATCTGGAATGAGCTGGGATCGAATGAAAGGATAAGGATCCCGATCCTGGTGGATGAGAACACTCTGAAGTGGATATACTTCGGGGATGTGGGTTCCATATTCGAATTGGAACCTGTACCCGGAAAGGTCGTCGAACTGGAGGTCATAGGAATATTGGGGCCCTCCATACTCACTGGTACATTTGTAATGTCCGAAGAAGCGTTGAAGGCCCTGTATCCCTCCTCTTCATCCCTTGATCTGATGCTTGTCAAAGGGGAACCATCAAAGGAGAACATTCTGAAACTGAATGATGCATTTTCAGATTACGGACCTGAAGTAAGGACCGTTTCTGACCTTGCCAGGGAGAACCTGGATTATGAGATGTCCTACCTATCACTTTTCAGGGATTTCCTGATATTCGGTGTGATGGTCGCAATGGCGGCGCTTGTGATGTTCAACCACAATCGCACACTGCGCTTCAGGAAGGAGATGGTGGTCTACAGGTCCTTGGGTGTAGCTGATTCAAGAGCGAGATCTTACCTGTTGATCGAGGATCTTGCAGTACTCCTCATTTCCATCACAGGAGCCATCATTGGTGCTTTCATCTCGATATCGATCACGGGAAGCATTATCAGTGGATCGACAGCGTGGGGAGATATCATTAAAGGATCCGCACCGGTCCTGCTTTTGCTCATGGCGGTTTCTGTGATCTCATCGGTCATCTCATCACGGTACTCCGTAAGGGATTACGAACATCAGGTACCCAGGGGAGATGCATAGGTGGACAAAGATTACTTATCCCCCCTTATGGAATTTACTCATATGATGGGGAAGATCGGACCAGTCCTTTTCATTCTCCTTGTTCTCACGATAAACAGTGCATCCGGATCCTGGACCTCCTTTCGAGGGGACAGCAAGAATTCAGGCAGCTTCCCTGATGATATCGGGAAAATGTCCGATCTTGAAGTGGATTGGGAATTCAAGGGAGATGGGGCCATCCAGGGAGCGATCATTGGCAATGATGAATATCTTGCATTCAATACTCTTAACGGTTCTCTCTATGTTTTGAACATGGATGGAAAGCTGGAATACAAACGCCAGGTTGAGGGAAGACTGTTCAATTCTCCTCTTATGGATGAGAATGGTAACAATGTCTTCATTGCCACGGGAAGCGGGGAGGTCATCTCCTATTCCATGAAAGATGGTTTAAAAGTATGGAACACGACGATCGGGACGGGACCATCAATCCATTCCTCTCCGAAATTGAAAGCAGACACACTGATAGTCACCTCCTATGATTCCAACGTATACTGTCTTGATCCTGACACAGGCCTTGAGATATGGAACTTCACCGGATGCGGAGGACAGATACATACCACACCAGCATTCTACGAAAATGACGATCAGGACCTGGTCCTTTTCGGATCTTGTGACGGGAAGCTCTATGCCCTTAACAGGGAGACCGGGACAGAGGCCTGGTCCTTCCAGGCTGAATACATTCCTTCTTCACCTTCACTGAGAAATGGGAAGGTCTATTTCGGGTCCTTCGATGAGAGGCTTTACTGCCTTGATGCATCGGATGGAAAGGAGATCTGGAACACAACACTGGGTTCTTCCATATTCTCATCTCCTTCCGTCACGGATGATTATATTTGCGCGGCCTCCGATGATGGGAAATTCCATCTTCTTGATCCCATCAATGGTGATCTTCTCTGGTCAATTGAGATCACCGATTCATCCCTGGAAACTAGCCCTGTTCTCTTAAAAGAACACGTTCTGGTGACCTATGGTTCCGGTCTGACCATCCTGTCATTGAAGGATGGTTCAAGGGTAAGGGGTTTCGAACTTGGAGACTCCTCCGAATCCTCACCATCCGTGATCGATGAAAATATCCTTTTCGGAGATACACTTGGGTATGTAAGGAGTCTGACCATTTCGGAGGACCCCGGAAAGGAGACGGTGGACATTGGTGTTGAGGATGATCCTGACAGGGATATCCTTGTCATTTTCATTGGCATAATTATCCTTCTGGGGATCGGTTCCCTGCTTTACGTGGGATATCTCAGGATCAGAAGGGAAGAATGACCAATTATCGGGACCCCACCCACAATTCTTATCTATTATCATATTGAATGAGCTTTGAACCGCATCCAGCATGCGGCAGGGGGAATATTGAATGATATCCGGAGGGCCCATAATGAAGATCCTTCCCGCCCTCCTGCCCTCGATATTCTTACTGATCATCATTCTTCCATCCGGCTCAGGATACTGGTCAGAATGGAGGGGAGACCCTCTTCACCAGGCTGTGGAAGAAGGCATACCAACCGGGATAGGGGAGCTTATCTGGAAATACAATACCAACGGACAGATCTATTCCTCACCGGTCTTTTACGAGGGTGGAATGCTGATCGGTTCCGATGACTGGAACCTCTACTGTCTCGATCCAGATACCGGAGAGCTCAATTGGAAGTTCAAAACAGAAGGAGAGGTCCAATCAACTCCATTAATAGAGAACGGAAGGGCCTATTTCGGCTCATTCGACGGGAACCTATACTGTCTGGAGCTTCCGGATGAAGAAGGAGGACGACCTTCACTGCTCTGGTCTTTAGAATTGGAAGGGGATGTGATCTCCTCCTGCCACCCTTACAAGGATTCTCTGATAGTAGCTGATACGGGAGGATTCGTTCACCGAATAACAAAAGAAGGAAACCTTGTTTGGAATAGGACCCATTCCAGTAACGACTACTGGTCAACTCCACTTGTGGATGCAGAGAATGAAAGGGGTATCATCGGAGATGAGTTCGATAACCTTGTGATCTTCTCCCTCGAAGACGGAAGCTTGATCAAGAACATCTCATACGGGGAATCCTCCGAACTATATTCCTCAGGCCTTCTAAAAGATGATATGCTCTATATCACCGATGGTGAAGGTAGAAGATTGATAGCGGAGGACCTCACAGGAGGAGGAAGAGGGTGGACCTTTGATGTCGGTTATCCATCGTATTCTACTCCTGTTATCAACGGTGATAGGATCTATTTCGGCTCTTTCGAATATTCATGGTGCCTTCCATTGGACGATCCTGATGACAGCGGGACCATCGAGATGGATGAAATAATCTGGTCTCACCCCACCCATGATTTCCAGGGAGGTTCCTCACCTCTGATCGCCGGAGACCTTATGTTCATCGGATCGGACGATTACAACCTATACTGCCTGAACAAGTTTACAGGCAAGGAAGAATGGACCTTTCCCACTAAAGGATATGTTTATTCATCTCCGGCACTTTACAACGGATCGGTCTATTTCGGATCCAATGATAGGTCGGTTTACTGCGTTGGAGAAAGACCTCCGGGGATAGAATTGGAAGTGACCATGGACCCGTTGGAGATAACAACTGAAGAGACTGCTCGGATATGGATCAATGTAACGGATGGGGACGAGAACCTTGTTCAAAATTCCACAGTTTACATCGACACTTCAGCCGGGTTCGTGACATTCGATCATGAAAGGCCGATCACGGGAGGGATCGTTCTTGGATCGGGGCAGACCTATTTTGATTTCGTTCCGTTCTTCGTCTCATCCAGGTCAACAATGGATATCACTATCTCAGCAGAAAAAGAAGGGCTTACAATGGGGTTCTCCACAATTCAGCTTATTGTTGAACCGGGTGAAGGAACAGAGGAAGATACCCCGGATGTGATCGACAGTACGACGGAGAGGAGACCCTACGTCATTGGTCTGATCATCGTTGTGATACTGAACATATCCCTTCTGCTTGTCCTGGTCCTTTTCAAGATAAGGGACATCAATACTCAAAGGGAGGCCACAAGATGAACCATGCAAGGGTCATTGTTATCACCTTCTTACTGATCCTGACCATACCTCTTTCTGCTGGATCCCGGGGCCAGGAGATCGATCCTAACTCCATCGAGGTCCTCTGGTCCTATACCAAAGGTGATTCCGAAGCGACATTCTGGAAGCTGGACTGGTCGCCGGACGGCAAACTGGTGGCTGCCACGTTCTTTGACAATATCTGCCTCATATTGAACGCGGATGATGGGACCCTTGTGGAAAAACTTGATATGGGGAATTACACCACAAGATGTGACGGGTTTACACCCGATGGAACCCTTCCTCTCAGAGCCTGCGCATTCTCACCTGATGGAAAATACCTGGCAACTGGAGGTGATGACCTCCAGGTCAGGTTGTTCGACACTGCAACCTGGGAGCTTAAAAGGACCTTCCTCGGACACAGCGGATCGATATTATGTCTGGATTTCTCCCCGGATTCGAAATACCTGGCATCCGGATCCGGCACGGACAAGGTTATCCCCCAGAATGCGGGGGAGAATCTCACCAGGATATGGAACCTTGAGACAGGAAGACAGGAGCTGGTCCTGGAAGGACACCTGGATGGGGTCCTTGCAGTCGAGTGGTCAGATGACGGAACTATGCTCGCCACAGTGTCAGATGACAGGACATGCAAGGTCTGGTCGTTTCCCGATGGAGAGATACTCCATTCCATGAAAGGGCATACATCTGGTCTTCTGGATGTGGACTGGTCTCCTGACGGGACCAGACTCTATACGGGTTCCAGGGATTACAAGATCAAGGTGTGGGATTGGAGGAATGCCTCGGAGGTAATGTCCTGGCCGGACTATAACTGTGTAAGATCGGTACAGGTTCATCCGGATGGAGATTATATCGCAACTTCCGGCGTGGACCTGACGATGAAGATCAGGGACCTGGGTTCCGGAGCTGAACTAAAGGTGATAAAGGACGGTGTTGAACAGAAAGCAATGGTGATGTCCTCGAGATGGTCGCCGGACGGAACGAAGCTGGTTGCCGGATTGGGAAAAAGCCATACGATAATAATGTACGGATTCGGAGGTTCATCATTCTCCGAAGATGGCATTGATAATACACTGATCACCATCATTATCCTCATATTCCTGGGGGTCCTCGGGGTTGCAGCCATAATATATCCCGCTATCAGGGAGATAAGGAGGAGAAGGGATTGAGGTCTCAATTTGCCCTTCTGGCATTCATTATTCTCCTGATCCTTCTTATCAGGCCAGCAGTAGGTGAGGTCTCTCCGGATGACCTCACAACAGGTATCGGGAGGTTCTCATCCATCATCTGCGATGATATAGACGAGGACGGAAGAAAAGAGATCGTCTTCGGATCCTACGATGGATACATAACCTCAGTGGAATACAGAGGTGGAGATTACCGGGTTGATTGGGTCTCTGACAAATATGGGACTCGTGCCTGGGGTCTCATTGCCGGTCAGTTCGACGATGACAGCGGACTGGAGCTGATCATAGGTGATGGAGACGGAATTGTAAGGGTCCTCGATGGCAAGACCAAGGAGGAGCAGTGGAGGTCCATCACTCTCGATAGGGATGCCCACGGACTCCTGCTTCATGATCTCGATGGGGATGGAGACAACGAACTCCTGGTCGGCACCGGTTTCAAGACCGATCAGGGGTGGGGCCAAGTATACTTCTTCAAGCAGAACTCTTCCGAACCTTATCAGACACTTCCGAAGGCATGGAACTCCAGACTAAGGGATCTGGAGATTGCGGACTTTGATGATGATGGTGAAGAAGAGCTTCTTGTCTGTTCGGGAGCGGCCCTTGGCGATGTGAAGGGAGAGGGTTACTTCAGGGTGTATGAGCTCGATGACCTCAACGATCACTGGACCAGTGAGGACCTGCAGGGATGCGTGGAGGGAATGAAGGTAAGGGACCTGGACAATGATGGCACCCTTGACATCATTGTGTCAAATGGTTACAGATACCGTGAAGGCTGGTGCTATATCTACTCATGGAACGGAGAGACCTACGAGAGAAAATGGAAGAGCGATAACATAGGACCCAAGGTCTATGGTATGGATGTCAAGGATATCGATGGTGACGGCAACCTGGAGATAGTCCTGTCCAATATGGGAGGTTTCATCTATGTATATGACGGAACAACCAGGAACCTTGAATGGAGGTCCAAGGAACTTGGTAGGGACATACTGGGCCTTGTCATAGAGGACGTGGACGGTGACGGACAGGTGGAGATCATTGCCGGTCAAGGAGGATATGTGGGCAAGGGGGACTACACATCGGGATACACCACACCCCACATATACATCATAGATGGAAATACGAAAGCGATGGAAGCGGTCCTGGGAGAGGTGGATGAGACGAAGCAGTGGCTGGGTTTCGCCATAATAATCGGTATTGTACTGGCCCTCGTTCAGGTGGCGATCTTAACCAGGATCTGGCTAAAGAAAAGGAGGATCTGGGGTTGAGCAGTATGTTCAAGGGGAGGAACATAAGACCATTCAGATTCATCGTCCAGCTCTCCGCATTTGCATTCGTCCTTGGACAGCTATGGGGCCTTCCTCCTTTCGGTACCTATCCGATTTTTCGCAGGATCTTCCTTCCCAACGCATCCTGCAGGTACATCAACGACGCACCTACCTCATGTTATTACTATCAACTTCAGGACGGTATGACAACGGGATGGTCGGAGAACTACATCAGCGTGGCCATCATGCTGGCCGTGATACTACTGATGATAGTTCTTCTTGGTAGATTCTGGTGCTCCTGGTTGTGCCCCTTCGGCCTGGTACAGGAAGGTATGGACAAGTTGAGGGAATTACTGCATGTTCCGAGGGTCCGCCTGAAATTCAAAACAAGGGTGATACTCAGGAGGATAAAATACGCCCTGATCTTCCTGACCGTCTTTATCTCGATCCCCATCGGGATATCAGCGCTCGGGCTTTCGGGTTACCAATCCACTCTGGCCCTGCCCTTCTGTCAGATATGCCCTGCCAAGGGTTTCTTTACCATCACCCAGCAGATATTCGGCCTGGAACCGTGGTCCACTGAGCTCCCCATCCTGGCTCTTATATCCCTTACCGTATTCATGATCTCCACATTTTTCATCCCGATGTCATTTTGCAGGATCTGCCCCATGGGAGGATTGATGGCCCTCTTCGGCAGGACCTCACTGCCGCTTCTTAAGAAGGACCCTGAAAGGTGCACGAAATGCCGGATCTGCACCCGGGTATGCCCGCTTGACCATGATAGGGTCTATGATGAAATGGAGAATGACGATGTAGGTGGTGAGGACTGTACCCTCTGCGGAAAATGCGTGGAATACTGTCCCGAAAAGGGATGCCTGTCCCTCAATTACGGACCCGTGACCCTGGTCGGATCAAGGAGACCAAAGACAAGAAAGGGTCTGACAGACCTCATCAATAAAGGAGGAAGGAACACATGACCCAGGGCAGATACCTGAAGGATAAGGAAGGATACTTCTCCGAGGAACAGAGAACAAGGACGATTAAGAGGTCCAAGGAGATGGAGGAGAACTCCCGAAAGAAATTGACATCACAGAAGGTCAGGGCAAAGACGTTGACCTATTTCGATGAGGTCATGAGATATTCAGGTGTCAGGGCCCAGGAGCTGGAGGAGTACAGGAAGAAGGGGGGGAAGGTCGTTGGTACCATGTGCGTGATGGTACCACTGGAACTGATCAATGCTGCAAATGCAAAGAATGTCAGGTTATGCTCAGGGTACTACGAACCCGTTCACCCTGCCAACGAGCTGCTAGGGGATGCGGGTCTTTGCCCCATGGTGAAGGCTACCCTGGGTTCCAAGATGGTGAATGCCAACCCCTTAACAGATAATATCGACATGGTGGTAGGTCCGGCTACATGTGATGGCAAGATGAAGCTGGCAGAGGTATTGGAAGATTGGGTGCCTGTTGTGATGATGAACATACCACGTGTGAAGGTCGGAGAGACAGGGTCCGAGCTCTGGGTCAAAGAGCTGGAATATCTTGGAAGGAAACTGGAAGACCTTACCGGTAAGAAGGTCAGCAGGAAGGCCCTTGTCAATGAGATCAAGAAATGGAACAGGGCCCATGAACTATGGACCAAGATGCTTAAGCTCAGAAGTTCCAAGGACCATCCGATCTCTGGCCAGGATGCCATGCTTATCATACAGGCCTCACAGGTGGATGATATCGAAAGATGGAACAAGAAGACATCCGAACTCATTACAGAACTCGAGGGAATGATGAAGGATGGCAAGGTTGCAGGAGAGGCAGGAGCTGCAAGGATACTGCTTGCAGGTTCCCCGATGATGTACCCAAACTTCAAGATACCCTCAATAGTGGAAGAAAGCGGAGGCACTATCGTTCACGATGAGCTCTGCTCAGGATTCCGATTGATGTCCGATCCTGTGATGCTCGATGGGATCACTAAAAAGGGGATCATGAGGGCCCTTGCAGAGAGATATTTCTTCCCCTGCACCTGCCCGTGCTTCTCTCCAAATGACGAGAGGATAAGGAGATTGAAGGAATCGATCAAGGTCTTCGGAGTTGAAGGGGTCGTTTTCCATACTCTGAGGGGATGCCATCTGAACAATCTGGAAGCTACAAAGATCGAAGTGGCACTTAGGGATATCGGAATGCCCATGGTCAAGATCGAGAGCGAATACGATGAAGGTGACATAGAACAGGTGAGGACAAGGGTGGAGGCCTTCGTGGAAATGCTGAAGGCCAGGAGGGGGACAGATGGGGGATGATGTCAAGCCTTACGATGTGGGGATGGATGTGGGAGCCATCGCCACCAAGGTCCTGATCCTCAGAAATGGTGAAGAGGTCCTTGCTTCTTCTGTCAGGAATACCACGATGGAACCGGAGAAACTTGCCGGGAACATGTTAGTGGACCTGATCGTTGATAATGGGATCAAGAGAGAAGATATCGGGCACATAGTTGCAACCGGGCAGGGGAGGAGGTCCGTCACTGAAGCTGATCTGGCAAGGACCGAGATCACGGCGTTTGCCAGGGGAGCTTACATAATCGATCCGGACTGCGAGATAGTCGTCGATATCGGCGGTCATGGGATAAGGGTCATGAGAATGGGTGAGATGGGAATAATCGCAGATTTCAAGACCAATGATAAATGCTCCACAGGGACCGGATGCTTCATGGACACCATGGCAATGGCACTGGAGGTTGAAATTGGAGACGTTGGAGAAAGATCTCTCCATTCGAAGCTTGCAGAGCATGTGAACGCTTCCTGCACGGTTTTTGCTGAATCAGAGGTTGTATCCCTAATTGCAAAAGGGAAAGCCACAGACGACATACTGACAGGGCTTCATCAGATGGTTGCGAGGAAGATAATATCCCTTGTAAACACCACAAGGTCAAAGGGAAAGGTCCTGATCTGCGGTGGTGTTGCAAGGAACACCGGGGTCATAAAGGAGATCGGTAAGGAGATAGACAGGGAAATGGTCGTGCCAGAGGATCCCCATCTCGTAGGTGCCCTGGGAGCCGCCCTCCTCGCCCCGAGACCGATTCCCAAGGTATGTATTCCATCTCAAATGGTAAAAAACGATGATAAAGAACCCTTCTTGAAAAGATTCCTGAGGTGGCCCGCTTGATCACAGCAGGGATAGACCTGGGCTCCACTTATGTCAAGGCTGTCGTTCTAAATGACATGAAAAGGGTAGGATATGGAATCGCTCCCACTGGCAACGATCATGATCGATCCTCAAGAGAGGTCCTTGATCGGGCCCTTGAAATGGCAGGATTGAAAATAAGTGACATTGAACACATTACATCCACGGGTTACGGAAGAAGGGTCACGACCCTCGCCCAGGATAATATCTCCGAGATCTCGGCCAATGCCAGAGGTGTCCAGTGGCTGGGAGCGGAACTCGGCGTGAGGACGATCATTGACATTGGTGGACAGGATACCAAGGTCATAGCCATGGACGATAACCTCAAGATGATCAATTTTGCTATGAACGATAAATGTGCTGCAGGGACTGGAAGATTCCTCGAGGTACTCGCAAGGGTCCTGGAAGTACCATTGGATGAGATGGGACCTCTTTCATTGACAAGCAAGGACCCGGTTGATATCACAACAACATGTCTTGTATTTGCAAAATCAGAAGTGGCCAACCTGATATTCCAGGGAGTTCCCAAGGAAGATATCATAATGGGAATTCACAAAGCTGTAGCACGGAGATTGGTAGCAATGGCAAAGAAGGTTGGTGTGAAGGATGTCGTGTTCTTTGATGGGGGGCCAGCAAAGAACATAGGCATGGTCCGAGCCATGGAAAAGGAACTCGGAAGGAAGATGTATGTGCCTGATAATCCACAGATAGTAACAGCAACCGGAGCAGCGCTTCTTGCTTCGGAAAGGAATGGTTAATAATTAATGTTAAGAGCTGGATATTCTTCGAAATTAGATAATACTGTGCCAAAAGGACGTAATTCATAGAAAGGAAGGGTAAATTATTTATCCTTGGGGGATGTGAACCTAATAGCGCTTGAATCATTCAAGCCTAGGGAATCTATATATGTATGACGAAAGAAGAAGAAGCAGTGGTCCCAGGGACGGTCCTCCAAGAGAGATGCACGATGCGACCTGTGCAGATTGCGGACAGACTACGCAGGTGCCCTTCAAACCGGACCCGGACAGGCCTGTCTATTGCAGGGATTGCTACAGAAAGAGAAGACCTCCCAGATATTAAGGGAAGGATTCGAATAACAGAATAATGAAAGCTCCCAAGGGAGTGATTATCAACAATATCGGCCTGTCTGAAAAGAATCGTCTGCCCGATCTAACAATTTTTTATTGGGATCGGGATATTTTTTTTAGTTTAATTTAGATTTATAATAGAACGTATTGACAGATTTTCCATATCAAGATCTTCCACCGATTTAGTGGGAATAGAGACCTGGATCCAATCTATATAATGGTATTAATCCTATAAATGGAAAGGAGCTGAACCTGAGATATAATCGGTCCTATCTTTGAAATACTTATAGAAACCTGCGATCCCCACTGATACCCAGATCAATTCTAGTAATATGAAAGGAATAAACCATATCAATATCGAGGCAACACATGCGATGGCAGCCCCCATGATGTTCATGATGAGATAGGGTAGACTGCTCTGTGAAATGATATTGAAAAGGTTCAACAGGAAAGCCAAAAGTAGAAGAGAGACACCAACGGTCCCGACGATCGTGGAAGGTTCCATGGTCTCTTAATCACCCGCATTCCTTTTAATGTAGCGGTCCTCGATAATCTTCCAGATCTTCACTACGGTTTCTGAGATAGTGCAGGATAACCGGAACTCCCCTGGCCTGGACCAGATCCATTCTGTCTTTGATGTCCCTCAAGTCCCCTTCCCTTCCCTCGGGAATTGAACCCAATAATCATCCATAAACAGATCCATTACTCCTTCATTATTCTCCGTGATGTCCGATGACCGTTGCTTTCCTGGACCGTTCCAGTTTCCCCTCATCAAGGTCCTTCAGCAAACGATCCACATCTCCGCCCTGTGACCTGAAAACATCAATACCGGCGGAAGAGATCACTTTGAAAGCATTAGGTCCCAGGTCGGGTGCGATAAGAACTTCAACTCCTTGGGATACAACCGATTGAGCTGCCATGATCCCGGCACCTCCCATGTCCTTAGCCTCGTTTTCCTTGCTGGTCCTCTCTCCTGTTAAAGTGTCTACGAACAGAAACCTCTCGCATCTTCCGAACCTTTCATCCAGGACCTCTTCTCCCACGGGTCCTTTTACTGGTATAGCAATTTTCATCTTTTATTCCTCCTTTGGTCCTTCATCCTTTTTATATCTGAAATCTCCGCCTTCTATCCTGATGGCCATTCCACCGGTCAAAGCTTCTAGGAGCTTTTTCCTCCCGCTTTTAAGGTCGGTGGCAAATGATCTCCGGGAAATGCCCATCCTTTTCGAGGCATTCTCCTGGTCAAGTCCCAGTAAATCAATTAGCCTCATGGCTTCCAGCTCTTCGTGAGTAAGGATAACCCTATCCAGGTCTATCATGGGGACTCCAACAGGTTTGAATGTAGTGAAATTGGGAATGAATCCAACGGTCCGAGGACATCGGTTCCGTCCAGGACCTATTCCATCTCCAGATCGAGGCATAATTCACCCATATGGGCAATATTATTTATAATTATCATCATATGGGAATATTAAGGCCCATTTTACTCCTATCATTTCAGATCAATATGGACCAAAGAATGAATTGGAACAATAGGATCGTTGATAACGACCTTCTATCGAAGACTATCCTTTAATAAATGAGGGCAACCAACTAAATAATGTATCCGTTGATGTGAAATCAGATCAAACCGGCATCTGTGAGTTCTTTTACAACCTCTTTCAGTGCCAGATCGATATCCTTTATCTCCTTGGCACCGGTACATACTATCTTTCCGGACCCGAAAAGAAGCATGACGACCTTGGGTTTATCAACCCTGTAAACGAGTCCGGGGAACTGTTCCGGTTCATACTCAACCTTCTCCAGACCCAGGGATATTGCAATAGTGTTCAGGTTGAGCTCCTTCTTCATATCCGCAGTGGCAACGATGTTCTGGATCTTTATCTCAGGCTCATCCGTTACATCGATCCCTATCTTCCTGATGTTGTTAAGGACGATCCTCACCGCCTCGTTCACCATCTCGATGTTCTTGGCACCAGTGCACACAAGTTTCCCTGAGGTGAACAGTAGCATGGCGGTCTTTGGTTCCTTCAACTTGTAGATAAGACCTGGAAATTTCTCCGGGACGTACTCTGCATCGTCCAAGGCCATCGAGATCTTCTGCAGGTCAAGCGTGGTTCCGGCAGAGCCGGAGGCAACAACATTTTCAACCTTTATGTCCAAAGGATCACCCTGTAAATTGTTATGGAAGGGTCCTTTTCTCTGGACGGTACTACCCGCCCATGGACCATCTCCCTTTTTAAAGGCTATAGCATGTTAGTATTTAAAGTTTAAATAAAGAAATACTCATGGACATCGATGTGGGACAATGATCAACCTAAGGACGGAAAGGCTGGAGTTAAGGGAATATCAGGAAAGCGATATGGAAGAGATAGCGGAGAAGATCAACGATGAGACAGTCACCAGATATACCCTCAATATTCCCTATCCATACCAGAAGAAGGACTTCTTCGATTTTCTTGAGATGATAAGAAAAGAAAAGGAGAATGGGTCTTCCTTGACCCTCTGTCTGCACTTACGTGAGGATGGTAGTGCAATCGGAGGCATAGGCCTCCACAAGATCGAAAGTAACAATGAAACAGCGGAGATCGGGTATTGGATCTCCAAGGAGCATAGAGGGAAGGGATTGGTAACAGAAGCTGTTAAGGCTTTGATCAGGTACGGATTCACCGAAATGGGCCTTCACAGGATACAGGCAGTGATCTTCGAACCGAATGATATATCAAAGAAGGTCCTGAAAAGGGTTGGATTTACTTATGAGGGGAAGATGAGGGAAAGATATCTCAAAGATGGCAGGAGATATGATGGGCTCATGTTTTCGATCATCTCAACTGACCAAAATATTTGAGCCATCCATACCTCATGAATGGATGAAATTCAAATTCCGCAACAAAGTATAAGATTATGTACAAAGTAAAGGAGAACGATACACATGGAATGGACAGAGATTATTTCACTTTGGCTCAAAGAAGGAGAGGAAGGAGCGGAGATGTTGTTAGACTATCCCTGGGACATCGAGGTAAAACCTGTGGAAGGACCCATCGAGAGGGAAGTTGTAGTGGCCACTCATCCAAAGATCCCTTTCAATGTAGAGGTGGTCGTATCAAAGCATTTCACAAATCTTGTGGTCAATCCCGTCATACCAACGGATGCACTTCCTGCAGAGGAGAGGATGAGAATGTACAAGAAGCTCCTCCATCTCAATACAGACCTCAATCTGATGAAGGCCGGATTGGTGGGTTACGATGATCAGCCGATAATCCAGGTTGACCTGGACCTTGAATCCATTTCCAAGAAGGAGTTCAATGACGCTCTTACCCTTCTGATTATGGGGGCCCAGAACCTGATCAATATTCTTGGTCTTGAGGATAAGGTCCAGATATTCATGGTGGAGAGGTTCAAGCAGTTCATAGCTTTGAAGCTCTCATCCGGTGAGACTGAAGAGGATATACTTGATTTCCTGACTCAAAGGGGCGGCCTTGATAAGGATGTTGCAAAGGAACTTTACGATCAGGTCACCAGGATCCTGAAGGAAGAAGGGGAAGGTAATACAGATACCACACCTCCCGCTGTGGATTACGACGGACCTATGTACGGTTGATTTCCCCGTAATCACCAACCCAACTTTAAGGCATATGCTTACTTGTACCGTTATTCATTTCATTAAAAATGCCAAACATTTATATACTAATATAGACCTTACACTACTAAGAACCATACACTATTGTGCCCCTTACATTACCAGAGGGGATGGGAACGCTCTTGTATGGGAGGTCGAACGTATGAAGATGAGATGGAAAGGATTCCTCGCCATTACAGGAATGATCATGGTCATTACTCTTGCCTGGCTGGGATTTATCGGTGCTATGGGATACTTCGAACTTGAACGTGAGGAGATCTCAAGGACCTTTGTTTTGGATCCAGGAGCAAATCTATCGGTCAAGAACTATGACGGTAAGACCGAGATCGATCTGTGGGAAGGGGATACCGTTGAATTGAAGTTCATCAAGAAGACCAGGTTCGGAAAGGATGAACTCGACAGGGTGGAACTGAAGGTGGAGAACGATGGCGACCTTTTTCTGGGACTGAAAAGGGAACGTTTCATTGACTGGATAGAGACGGATTTCGAGATCCGTGTCCCGTCATTCATCAATGTGACAAATGTTGAGAATGAGCTAGGTAGGATAGTCATTGATGGTGTTTCTGGCAACCTGACCGTGAAAACAGAAAGCGGTGGGATAAGAGTGAACAACGTTGATAATGTCCAGAAGATCAGTTCCCAAAGCGGTGGCATTGAGGTGACCAACTGCGATCTTGTCAGGACCGTGAGCACCCATGACGGCGGGATCAATATCGAAGACTGCGAAGTTGTAAGGTATGTAAAAGTTGAAAACGGCGGAATAGCTGTAAGTGATACAAGCTACCTGATCGAAGCATCTGCCGAGAATGGCGGGATACATATCGAGGTGAAGGACATCCTCCCTGAAGGTATGCTCCTAACAACAGAGAACGGCGGGATCATCCTGATGATCCCGGAGGAGACCGATGCGAACTTTGATATGAGGGTAGAGAACGGAGAGGTCCTGCTGAAGGATTTCAGCGCCCGTTCCTATGCCATAGATCACGAAGAAGAGAAGGTAGGTTCCGTCAATAATGGAGGTCCTTTGATCAAGCTCAGGGCTGATAATGGCGGGATAATCCTTGAGGGGGTGTGATATGCATGTCGAAGAAACAAGAAAGGGACGTAAAGTTCGAAAAGGACATCATCACCGGATTGATCTCCCTCATCCTGCTTGCCATTATAAAAAAATCCAATGGGCCTATGTATGGATATCAGATCGCAAAATCCATGGAGGAAGTGAACGAGACCGGAATAGACCTCAAACAAGGTACGATATATCCGGTCCTTCGAACGATGGAGAAGAAAGGTCTCCTTTCAAGCGAGATAAAGGCCTCGGAATCAGGCCCTCCAAGGAAATATTACCTCATCACCAGTGCAGGAAAGGAGAAATTGAAGGTCTGGACCAAAGCATGGGAGAGGACCTCCCTGCTTGTTGAGAATGTCATGAAGGGGGAATACTGATGAAGCGCTACCAGACCATCAGGGAGTATATATCGGATCTTCGATCCGAACTGAAAGGTATCGATGAGGCCATCGTTGTGGATGCGGTTGATGATGCCACCGAACACCTGGAGATGATGCTGGAAGATATCCAAGAGACAGAGAAGGTCACCCCAAGATCAAAAGCAGTGGAAGAAGCCATTAAAAGATATGGGTCTCCCAAACTGATAGCTAAGGAATACATTGCAAACGATTCCGAGCTGAAGGAAAAACGGGAGATTAAACAGAGAAGGAGAAAGGAAGAGACTCTGTTACAATCGATATTCAATGTGTACAAGGACCCTTACAGCTATCTTGGGATCTTCTACTTCCTGCTCCTGTTCCCATTGGGTATCTTCTACTTCACATACATAGTTACGATGTTGGCAGTGGGAGTCGGACTTGCGATCACTATCGTCGGTCTGCCCCTCCTGGTTCTTTTCCTACTCTCGGTATACCCCATCTCATGGCTCCATGGAAGGTTGACCGAATTCACATTGGGAATCAAACTGCCCAAGAAACCGAGGAAGCTGAGGGCGAGAGGAGGAGCATGGAACAGGGTCAAGACCATCTTCAAGGACCCGAGGCTTTACTCCTCACTGCTGTATCTGCTGCTGATGTTCCCTCTCGGGATCATATATTTCACACTGGTATTCACGCTGCTCGGAGTATCATTGTTCCTTCTTGTAACACCGATACTGGCATTGTTCGGAATTGTGGTTGGATATCCGGTAGGTCTTCCGGGAGACCCGGTATTCCTGTTTGCACAGGCAATAGTTGGATGGGTCCTCGGGTTCCTTCTCTTGACATGGACACTCCATCTCGTAAATCTGCTCGGAACATTCCAGGGCTGTCTCTCCAGGTGGCTCTTGTTGAAAAGATAAAGATAGTAAGAAGTACCCAAGAATGGATGAACCGAACCCACCGAATGTGAATTGGACAGAAAAGGTTGAAATATACATCTATTCCTGATAGACCTGAAGAAAATAATGGGGTCATCACATGAGATCATTATTCGCATTAATCTCCGGTCTGATAGTGGTTCTTTCCATCCTGATCTCGGTCCCTGCATCAGGGATGGAAGACCAGTTCATAGAGGATGATCAAGGGGATGTCATGATGTTCGAGACCATTGAGACGATCATTGATGGTTTTGGGGAGATAGACATCCTCTCTCTCAAAGCTGAAGAGGACCTGACCACAGTTTTCATCACTCTTACCACCAGGGATGATATCAGTTCCGAAAGCGGTTATTCATACGATATCAATGTGGGTGGATTCTATGTATGCTACTCCGAGGGAGATCTGGAGATCAATAGCTATTCTGATTCAACCTCAGCCTACGGCGGGGTTGTCGACAACACCATTCAGGTCTTAATTCCAAAGACAGAATTGGAGCCAGCATGGTTCTATCTCGCTGCTAGTACAATGTATTATGATTGGGAAGAGTTCATGGAAGAAGGAATGTCAACGTACAGCGATGATATCTCAGAGGACATGTTCGATGATGACACGGATGATATCACCAGGGTCGGTCCTATTGATCTATTCGCAAGGGAGATCGAGGATCCCGAAGGGGATGTTGTGGAGACCACCAACGTGGAGACCCCGGTATCGAACCATCCGGAATTGGATATCATCTCTATCTCTGTCACTGACAACGGGGATGGATCGATCATCGTGGAGATGGAACTTTACGGGGCTGTATCCACCGATGATAACGTCTCATATTCCATATACATGACAGATGCCTCAATAGATTACTCAGGTGGAAAGGGACAGATCCTCTACTATGATGGAGGAAGAATGACAACGGCCGTCACACATTCTGAGAATACCATCAGGGTGGTCCTTGTGGGATCGAGGATCTCGGATATGTCCTACATCAACGCTGATGCAAGCTTCACGGATATGACAGAAGGCACCTGGATATCTGACCAGGCAGGAATGGAAAGCTGGTGGGATGATGGATGGGAAGGAATGTTCGACATGGAGATCTCCATCAAGGTCATGTTCAAGGATATCGATGAGATAGAGATCAGATTCCAAACTACCCACGGGGCTGGTAATTATACAAAAATGATGAGATCGGGAATGGACACCGATGGAGATGGAACAATCACCCAGGACGAGATCGATGAATCATTTGAAGATGATGATATGGAGGAGGTATTCGATCCGGGTACATTCACAATGGATGGAAAGGATCCCATTGTGGAGACCGAGATCGTCTACACAGGACTGCTGGGACCTGCTGACAGCAATGCATCCATCGAATTGGTCCAGATCATGATGTTGACCTTCGATCTCGAGGACCTCGATTCACATACCTTCAGGATCGATCCGGTTTCGGAGGATCCAGATCAATCCTCAGATGATGACGGAGATGATGATGGGGATGAAATAATTGAGGACCTATTTCCTGTAACGCTAGAAATAATGCTCCCTGATGGTTGGACAGTTGATCCGGATACATTATCACCAAAGGACCTGAAGGATCGAATGGATAACGGGAAGATCCTAATGGATGGAGAGGACCTCGGGGATCTTGAAGATGATGACTCCGTACTCTCCATTACATTCCTAAAAGATGATGGAAGCTCAGGGAATGATGTTGGAATGGGACCTGTGATCCCCATATTGGTGATCATATTATTGTTCTCATCTATTTTCCTGGCACATAGAAGGAAGAGAGAGTAGATCTCAGCGACTTTCCTTTCCCCTCATACCTTCGACGTCCAGTCTGAGGACCATCAATCTTGAATATGCACTGTCCTTGGAAAGGAATCTTTCATTCATAGCATCTGGGTCCTTCTCAAGGTGATGGAACATGGTCCTCATGCCGAACTTCTTCTCCTGAAGGGTTTCCACCGGGGATATCTTCCCGAAGAGAACTACGGATCTGAACTTGTGCGAGCATTCACCATGAATGTAACCAAGGTCCTCTATCACAGTAGCAGCACATTTTGGGTTCTCTTCCATTATCTTCAGTTTAAGCCCTTCCATTGCCGTGTGGAAATACAGACGGTCCGGTTCCTCTGCGAAACCATAGCTCAGGGTGACGATGTAAGGTTCGTCCATGGATGATAGGGCAATAACAGCAAACCTCCCTTTCTTCAGGATCTTTCTGTTCTCCTCCAAAGAATCGATCTCTTTTTCAGCTTTTTTCATCCCATGATATGCCATTTCCAATACTATACCCCCGCAGGGTCTCCTAAACTGTAAAGGGTCATATATATACACTCATCAAGGTATGATCATGACCATGGAAAGAGTGGATATTCCATGGAAGAAGATGAACGACGGTCATTCGATCCCCATGCTGGGCCTTGGAACCTACAGGTCAGGTATCGGGAGGCAGACCAGGGATTCGGTTCTACATGCATTCAAGGTTGGTTACAGACATATCGATACGGCTTCCGTATACGGGAACGAAAGGGATGTTGGAGAGGCGATCAGGCTCTCCGGTCTTGAAAGGGAAGAGGTGTTCATAACGACCAAACTCTGGAACACTGACCAGGGTTACGAACCAACCATCAAGGCAATTGATAGGAGCCTAAAGGTGATGGAGATGGAATATGTGGACCTTTACCTTATCCACTGGCCTGTTTCAGGTACATGGAAGGGATCCTGGAAGGCCATGGAACAACTGAAAGAAGAAGGAAAGGCAAGGTCCATAGGCGTATCCAATTTCACAGTGGAACATCTGGACGAACTACTTCTTAAAGCCAATATCGTTCCCGCGGTCGATCAGGTCGAGTTCTCACCATTCCTCTATCAAAAGGAGCTGCTTGACCACTGTAGTAAAAAAGGGATCGTCTTAGAATCATACAGCCCATTGACCAAGGGAATAAGGCTCTCGGACCCTGTATTGATTGATATTGCAAATGACCAGGGGATGACACCTGCCCAGGTATTGATAGGATGGTCCATAAATCATGGTCTGGTCACGATACCAAAGTCCACAAAACCCGAAAGGATAGAGGAGAACCTCAAGGCCCTCACATTCAAGATCGATCGGTCTGCAATGGAGCTCCTTGATGGTCTTCACGAGGAATTAAGGACGGGGTGGGACCCGTCCAATGAACCTTAGGAACAGGTCAAAAGGCATATACATGCACGTTCATTCAACGTCCATGAAGGGCGTGGGACGGATGAACGATGCATCCCGGGCCAGGTCGGTCCACAGACGCATTAATGAGGGGAGCGAACCAACTGAACTCAAGAACGATGTGGAACAAATCCGTGACCCATACCATCAATCCCTGGCCTACCTCCATCTCGCCCTTTCTCCAAAGGCCGAACCGGCCAAAGGACTGAGATGGCTTGAACTTTCCTTCGATAAAGCCAGGTCCGTAAGACAGGAGTGGAGGAGGAGCGAGCTTATCAAAAGCCTTCTGAAGAAGACCTCCCAAAGTAACCCTGAAATAAAGGAAAGAGCGGAAGACCTATCGATCAGTATAATCGAAAGGATGGAACCCGGAAGCGGTCTTTCCCAGGCATTGAGAGGGATCGCTCCATTCATTGAAAAAAGAGGATGGCCAAGACTGCTTGATACAGCTTCGAATAACAGAGGTTTCGAGAACGGGGATATTAAAGCTGTAATGAGATCGACCCTTGCTGGCAAGGACCGAAAACTTGCATACGAACTGCTTCTCAAGAGGTCCGGTAAGATCAAGGACCCTGAAACAAGGGCCCATCTGCTCTGGTACCTCCACCTCCAGGCAAGAAAGGTCATGGGTGACAACGCCCCATCTCTTGCCTTGGATCAAGCCTTGGCTGCCCTGAAGGAGTTGGATGGGGAGAAAGCAATGATAACATTCTCCTACCTATGCCGGAATTGTGTCTCCACATCGGACCTGGATGAACTTGAAAAGGTATCTGTAATGTTCAAGGACCCCCTCCAGAGGATCAAGGCACTTGGAAACCTGTCCACCGCAGCGGACAGAACGAAGGCAACCGAAAAGGCCTCAGGTTTCCTTGACGAGGCAAGGTCAATTGTTGATGAGATCGGATCCAATGAATTGAAGGTATCCGCCCTGATGGTCATCGCATCGGGTTCGGCCAGGCTGGGGCATGATCAGATCGCAAGGGAGTACTTTGAAAATGCCCTTGAATGTGCTGACAGGGAGATGATGCCGAAGGACAAGATCGAATCCCAGATGATCAAGCATGGTTTGAGGGAAGCCACCTCTGAAAAAATTGAGAAAGAAAATACACCTGGTGAAGAGAAGGAACGTCATATTCTGGCTCTCTACGATACATATGAGGGGGGACTGAAGCAGGTCCATTCAAGAGCTGTAGCAAGGGCGGCACCATTGTGCATGGCATTCGATCTGGACCTTGCTTTGATGGGGTTCCCATCTGAGGACCTCGATAGGGTTGTCAAGCTTTCAGCAACAGAGACCAACATCGGAAAAGGCGGATCATATTTGAGGGAGCTTCACAGTTCTGGCAGGGTACACCTTGTTCACTGTACCATAAAAGAACCACCACAGGACTGGTCAAGATTGGGGCTTCCCGTTGCAACAACATCCCACCCGGACCATGAAAAAGCAGTCGATCTGATCCGTGCAAAGGAGATCTCCAAGACCGAACATCCTTTGGGGCGCATCTGTTTGATCATGGGTCTTGGAAGGAGAGGGCTTCCGGAATCACTGCTTGCTAGCGTCCCCTACCATCTGGAGATCACCGGGGCCAACATACCGCTTGAAACAGCAACCGCAATGGGAATTCTGGCCTACATGGTTTCCGGGGAGGATAGGATTTGAAAGGAGCTATCCTACTTCATGGATGGGGCACGGACAGACATGTCTGGCATAAGCATTGGATGTTGGACAATGAAGCTCCAATGCTGAACCTGCTCCGCAGTTTGGACATAGAACCTGTTGTCCTTGAGCTCCCGGGCCTCTATCTGGATAGGGACAAGGATTTCAATTGGTATGCCAACTATCTGGGTCATGTCATCCGGGAGAGGGATGATCTGGAGAGTATCGATATAATCGGCCATTCCATGGGCGGTATAGTGTCCAGGACATATCTGGGTCTGGATAGCGAAAAATTCAAGGAGGGCCAGATGAGAGTGGAAAGGACGATCTCTCTTGGAACTCCAAACCACGGTACATCCGTTCCACACTTCAACATCATCTCCAGATTCTTCTCCACAATTGCCGATTTCGTCCTTCCCTGGAAGAACGGTATGGTCAAGGGGGAGGAGCACAATTACTTCATGACAACACCCTGCTACAGGGATATCCAGCTTGGGTCGGATTTCCTGTTTAAACTAAATTCCAATGGGATCGATAGCCATGTGGAACAGCATCTGATATGGACCAATGGTGACACCGTTGCTGAACCCCAGCATACCTGTGTCCTTCCAGGGGCATATAACCATCTTATTGATCGTGTAATGGTGAACCATTTCAATATGACCTACCGCCAGGAGGTCATGGATACCATCGAGGAGATCTTGAAGGGGGAAAGAGGAGTCAATGGTCTACAGACCTACCCTTCAAAGAATAGATGCGCTCACCCATCCGGGCATATCTGGCTCCCGGATCCAGGCCTGGGATCCAGAGAATCTCTGAACATATGGAGATGCTCCTCCTGTGAAGAGACCATATACTGTCTCGCCCTTCCGCTCCAGCTCTCATGTAGATCCAATGGGAAACTTCCTTCCCTTCATAAGTGGAACCTACAGGGGAGGTTCCACAGATACAGGTTCAGATGTTCCCGATGCAAGGAGATCATCTGGTATCCCGATCCCGGAAACGGTGGTATCCATCAATGAAAGGGGAGAATTTTATATGACACTTCCCCGGTTCTCTTTCAGTGTGGAGGCAATTATATGGAATTCGAAACAATTGACGACGTCTTGGATTTTGCTATTGAAAAGGAGATAGAAGCTCACGATTTCTACATGGATCTGGCTGAGAAGATGGATCTTCCGGCCATGAAAGCTGTTTTCACCGGGTTCGCCAGGGAGGAAATGGGACATAAAGAGAAGCTCGAAATGGCAAAAAAAGGTAGTTTTGAACTTGGACAGGCCAGGAAGGTCGAAGATCTGAAAATCGTTGATTACCTCGTAGATGTGGAACCCAGTGATGACATGGACTACCAGGACGCACTGGTCCTTGCCATGAAGAAGGAGAAGGCTGCTTTTAAACTTTACATGGACCTTTCAAATATGGCTGCCGATCCCTCAATGGTCGAACTGTTCATCAACATAGCCCAGGAAGAGGCAAAACATAAACTCAGGTTCGAGTTGGAATACGACGACCATGTACTGGAATGGAACTGAAACTCATCCTTTCCAGGGGCAATCCTGTCTCTGGGGACATGCATCACATCCCTTCCTTCTGGCTGCCAGGGGAAGGTATACATAGGCTACAATGATGAATATGATGAACAGGACCAGTAAGACCGGATCGAAACTCCTTATCAGGAAGTATACTCCAAATCCGGTTGGTATGAACCATTGTAATGCAACTGAGATTATATTCAGTTTGAAAGCTCTCCTGAAATCTCCCTTCCTTTTCTTGAAGAATCTTGAAGAAATCAGTCCGTATCCGCTTGGGCAGGACCTATGGCCGTAGGCATTGCATCTGGTACATATGAATGCAAAAAACCAGATCATTCCGGAGGCTGCAATGAGGACGTAGATCAGTCCAAGTAAGATACTGATCTTCAACATCAGAATTGTTCCGAGTGAGAGGGTCAGTAGATGGGGGATCGTATCCCATGACCACCTGATTCCGCTCTCTGACAGGTCAACCACTCCCTTTCCTCAGATATAGAAAGAATACCAATGTCAGGATGGTGAGTATTAAAGGGACCAAGGTCCATACTACAGGATCGATATCCGCATGGACCGGGTCGATCTGATCGTCGGTGGAGCGAAATCTGAGCACATCGGTATCCGCGGTTGGATAGTTGCAGGCTTTACCACCAGTGACCACCACCGTGTTACCGTTAACCAAGTTGACACCGCACCATTTTCTTCCGATTATCAGATGCCCGGAATCGACCCAATTCCCAGATGATAGGTCGAATATCTCAATGTTTGAATGGCATCCTCCTGTTTCGCAATTTGAACCTCCGGCCATAACAAGACATTGACCGCTTACCTCCACCAGACCGTGACCGTGTCTTGGAAAGAGGAGTATACCGAATTCAGACCAAACATCCGTATCAGGATCATATACCTCAGCATCGGAACGGTCAGGAGATCCTTGATCGCTGAAACCCCCGCTGACAACAAACCTGCCATCCTCAAGGAGGCAGTATCCCGGATAACCTCTCCCATGGAGCATGGGGGAGACCTCGGACCAGGACCCGGAATCGATGTCGTATCTGTAAGTGTTTGGACTTGACCTTTTCTCCATCCCATCGTGACCCCCGGCTACAAGAATATCACCATCTTTCAGTATACAGAGCGCAAAGCGCACCAGAGGGACTGGTAGTGGTGGAAAAGAAACCCATTTTCCTTCTGAAAAGACCTCACATGAGGAAAGTGCCCCTGATGTGATGTTCATCCCCCCAAGGACCATCAATCCGAGATCCGGATGGAGCAATTCTGCATGCCAAAATCTGCCTGACATCAATGATGGAAATTTGGACCATGATCCTTTTACAGGATCGAAGATCTCGCAGGAATCCAAAGAACGATTGCCCGAACCATTGAAATCACGGATCAGTGAAGGATAACCTCCGCCGATGAAACCACCGGCGATGACAACACTCCCGTTCTCCAGAAGTGTTGATGTATGCCTCATCCTCGGTATCTCCGTGGGAGCAACCTCCATCCAATTTCCCGTGGATGGATCTAGCAACTCGCAGGATGAAAGCGAATCCCTGCCATCAGAGGTCCCACCACAGACCAATACCAGATCTCCTAATACTGTCGAGGTATGATTGTATCTGGGTGTAATCATCGGAGAAATGGTTTCAAGCTCACCATATGATCTACTTTCATCAGCAATGGCGAACATGACCGATAGGGTCAGAAAACCCAGGATGAGAGAGATATGGAACGCTTTCATCGATCTTACCTTCAGCGGTGGTATTTACCGCATTTCTCACAGTAATGCTTATTGAAATCAACTTTGAATTCCATAGATGCTCCGCAATCCGGACAGATATCGGAACCTTCTTCATCGGCGTCATTCTCATTCTTTTTTGTAAGGACAATGAAGGCCACCACACCCCCTGCCACCACCAACACGAAGATTATCGGAAGGACCACAGGCCACGGGCCGTTATCATCCTTGCTGGTATTGTTTTCATCATCGTCAACGGTTAGGTCATCGTCGCCATCGTCATCATCATCGTCATCTGTGGGGCCAGGACCATTATCTTTTTCCAAGCGTGGGATCGGACCGTCCGAATATAGGATCGATCCGTCTTCTTTGACAGTGATATTGAGCGGTCCAAGGATCACTTCACCATCCTTCAACAGTTCGATTGTATAAGGTCCCGGAAGTAATCCAGAGAACGAGGACGTCCCATCAGAGATCACTACTCCCAGAAGCGGGTTCCCTTCTGAAGGGTATAATCTCAGCTGGGTGCTGGCTACCGGTGTATTATCAGTATAGAGGAAGGGACCTAACTTGATGTCAACAAGTACAACCGGTTTCTCGGAGACCGTTACTATGACCTCATCCTCGGGGCTCCATGCTCCCTCATTGTCGGAAACGGCCAGGGTAAAGACGTAGATCCCCATGAGTGTTGGAATGAAGGAGGGGGTTGCGGTCAATTTCTCTGAAAGCTCGATCTCATGGGATGTGCAGGTCCAGTTGTAATGGACTATCTGACCGTTCGGATCAAGACTTCCGCTCCCGTTAAGAACCACCGAGTCCAATACAAAGGCTTCGAGGTCACCTCCAGCATCCGCGACCGGTCTAATATTGATATAGGGTTCAACGGACAGGACCTCGAGAGTATCAGGATTTGACCAGGTATGATTGGAATCCTCCACTCTGAGAGAAACCACGTATATGCCATCTTCCTCCGCTTCAAAGAATGCAAATGATGTGTTCTGACCAGTGAACGTCACCGAGTGGCTCGTACAGATCCAATCAAAGCTGATAATGGTCCCATCCGGGTCCATGGAGCCGCTTCCATCGAGATTGATCATATCCCCCCGGAATACTGAAGGATGGCTAACCGCATCGGCTATAGGGGGGAGATTCTCTCCAAGTATCGTTGCGGTAACGTTCAGCAACCCCATTCCAAGGGACCATGTCATATTATTGTCCATTACTCTCAATGTGAATCTGTATGTCACGGCCTGGGAAGGAACGAATTCCGGTGTGGAGGTGGTCTGGTCCTTCAAAGATACAGTGTGGCTAGTACATGTCCAGTCATAAGCGGTAATCGTTCCGTCGATATCATATGACCCCGTTCCATCCAATACATATGTATCTCCGACATATCCGGATAGGTCCATCCCTGTTCGGGCAATGGGAGGATCATTTGGCTTGGTAACTGTGATGGTTATTTCATCCTCATCCGATTCGTTCGACCATTCCTCTCCATCATTTACAGCAAGTGTAACTTTATATGTACCGGGACTGTCAGGAGTGAAGGAAGGTCTGGCTACATTGTCGCTAGGTGATAGGTGGTTATCATTGATCGCCGAGGACGAAGGGGCAGATGTGAAGTTCCATTCATATTTCAGGATAGAACCTGCCGTGTCACCAGAGGGGGCGTCGTCCGGATCGGTCGAGTTCCTTCCATCAAGTCTGACAGTTCCTCCAAGCATCACATGGATATCTGCTCCGGCATGGGGCATGGGTAGCTGGTTCTCTGGCTGGGGTGTGCTGGTATTTGTAACGATCCAGGCATCAGCTCCGCCTCCCCAGGAACAAGCCACAATATCCAGTTGACCATCTCCGTTCCAATCTCCGAAATTAGCACCGTATGCATCAGCACCTGAACCAAGGTACAGAGGGGAAGATGAGAAGAGTTCAGCCCATGAGTTCGGCAGATGGTTCATGTATACCCTGGTCCTGTTCTCACTGCTCCTTGAAGCTATGAGATCCAGGTCTCCGTCCCTGTCAATGTCACCCAATTCGATCTGCGACCAGTCACCTCCACTGGAGGGAAGTCCCGAATTGTTGTTGGTCCATGAGAAGGAGGTCCCCCCTATCGAACCGCCTCCATTACCTCCCCATACCTTGATCCCACCGGACCTTGTTCCGACTACAATATCATTGTAACCATCACCGTTCAGGTCAGCGATCTTGGCCCCGAAAGAGACACTTCCAGCGCTCTTGGTAATGGATGTCCAGGTCCTTGATGATCCCTGGATGTAGATATACACGTTCGAATTCTGGTAATTGGTGGAAACCATATCGAGGAGACCGTCGCCGTTCAGATCACCTATGCCAACACCATCCATCTCGATTCCTGTTGAGGTTGGACTTTTATCAGTCCAGGAGGTTGAGGAACCGGACCCGAACTGGACCTTGACACCACCGTCGTAGGTATAGACAATATCCATGTTGGAATCTCCATCCAGATCTGCGATCTCGGCTTCGGTTGTTGATTTACCAGGTGAAAAAGTATGTGAAAGGGTGAATGAACCCTGTGAATTGCTCGTGAAGACCTCTACTTTATTTGAACTGGTGGAATACCATTTGGTCTGACTGGGAGCAATGATATCCATGTATCCGTCCTTGTTCACATCCCCTACTCCCAAGGCACCATAATAATCCCCCGAGGAACCATCCGGAAGACCGGAACCGTATGCGGACCACGTCTTTGCGGAAGGATCGTATTCATAGGCTCTGATACCCTGGGTCTTCGGATTGTTCCTTCCGGCACCGCCAAGGTAGATCTCATCCTTTCCATCATTGTCGTGATCATATGCCTCTACAGCTGTGAATGATCCACTTGAAAGGAGTCCGCTGGATCGGTAATCCTTCCCGGTGATTGTTCTTGTCGGTGATCCTTCGCTCGATGCCAGCATGGACAACGATCCTGCCAGCAGGACGATCGTCGCTAGTAAGGCGATCCTTCCTTTCATACAACTTCCTCCGTGGAATCTATATCGCCAATCCCTGGACCTTTTATAAAAATAGTGGTGGTTGTAATATGTTTGATAGGGGAGTCACCGGGGCCAATAAAATTGATCGATCATGTTCATTTTTCGAACGTGTGACTGATATTATCGGGGTCCTCCTAAAATATCCAGCGTTGGTTAACCTGCTATGGATGACCTCCCGTTCTACATGCAGTCCTACGGATTCTCCTGCGGACCTGCTGCCTTGATGATGGTGATGAAAGGAGTAAGAGAGGATCTGGTCCTTGACAGGGACCTCGAGCTGGACATCTGGAGGGATGCAACCCTGATGGAATCCAAGGCCACATCATCCTTCGGATTGGCCTTAGCGGCGAGGAGAAGAGGTTTCGATGTAAAGGTCAGGACCGATTCGGATCAAATCGGGTTCACTTCCAGGCTGAAGAACCATTTCCCAAGGATCAATGTGGAGTTCATGGAGATGCTCTTCGATCATACAAGGGACAAAGCACTGAAAGAGGGAGTCGTCTGGGATAAGGAAAAGGTTGAGATCGAAGATATCAAAAAGGAGATCGATGAGGGCAGGTTCCCGATAGTGCTGATATCATCGAAGATGATGAGGGAGCTTGTGGGAATACCTCACTGGGTGGTTGTCGTCGGATATGATGAAAGATATTTCTGGATAAACAATCCTGAAACTGCCAGGAAAGAGAGGTATACCAGGAAGAGGTTTGAAAAATACCTAGGATTCACCGGTTACAGATGCATGATAGTTGTGATCTGAATTGATCTTGAAATGGATCATTCCATGATCTCATTCGTTTTCTTGCCGCTGCGTTTTCTTAAAAAGAGGAAAATTCCGGTCCCGAGGATGACAGTAATCATTATCGCAGGTATCCACCAGTTGATCCCCTTCTCTTCATCATCATTCTCATGAGGATCGTTTATCTGTTCCTCTGTCCAGAAGGACCATTTGAATGTTTTATTCAAACCCAGTGCATCCTTGAATTCAAGCATGATGGAAACAGATACGTTGTATCTTGTCGAGGGTTGGAGTCCATCATGCCTTAAAAACAGGGTCTTTTTATCCTCAGAGAGGTAGATTTCAGGACCTGAGGGTTGTGGATCGAGCTTTATCATACCTTCGAGCTGTTCTGTTTTTATTTCGTGGGAGAACCTGATGTAAATGACATGAGAATGGTCGATGTCCATTCCGACAGGACCATATTCGACGATATCCACAACCTTTTGTTCGATATCTCCTTGGTCGTATCCGAGGATTAGACCGATCTGTTTCCTCATCACGGATTCATTCATGTAAATGAGGTCCGAGACCGTGGAATGATATCTGTCCCCGTCTTCTTTCAACGGATCTGCCTGGACCTTGAAATATCTTTTCAGCTTGACACCATTGAACACAAAATATCCAAGGCTGTCCGTTCTCGTTCTGGAATATACGGATCCGTTGACGGATAACAATGTAATGTTGGTATGGGACACGCTTCCGGACCTGGGACCTGAAAGCGGATATGATACGATCCCCTCTATCATTCCGGTGGGTGCTCCGGGATCCAGTTCGTAGTATTCCATTTTCAATTCTATTGTTAGTTCGTGGTTGTCGGGGTCGATACGGATCGGATCGGATTCCATGGGAATGTATCCGGATCTGACTCCCATAATACCAATCATATCTTCGGATGGCGTGAGCTTGATGATCATAGTATCGGGAAGCTTGATATTCACCAGTTTGATCCTTCCCAGCGGGTCAGTTCTTCCCTTCGGCTGTGTAAAATTGGATCCGATGAGTTCAACATTCACGAATTGACCGTACCCCCCCTCAGGTGAACCTTCCTCGAACCAGACCTGGATGTGAATGATACCTGTCAGCACAGAGGTCCTTGCAGATATCGAATCAAAGGAGAGGTGATCAGCATCATCGAAGAATGTTACTTTAATGATATATTCGGTATTCTGTTCCAGATCATTGAACTCGGTGAAATTCTCATTCCTTTGCAGGTCCTTTGTTTCAATGATATCATCACTGCCGGATATTCTTATCTCTGCTTTGACATTGATGACATCTTCATCAAAGGGAACCTTCCATTTTATCGAGATGGTGCTCATATTAACGAAGAGGACCTCAATATCATCTGGAGGTGACGGGGGAGTGATATCTCCAACGGTTACCTGCACAGGTGAAGTGAAATCAGAATTCAAACCTCTGTTCGATCCGGTTATTCTGTATTTTATAACAAGGTCCTGAACCAGGTCCTCATGCAGGAATTCGGTTTCATTTCTATCCGGTTTGATAAGGACCTCCCATCCGTCTCCGAGGTCCGCTTCCATAACGTAGTGGGTGAGATGGTTCAAGACTGGATCCCAGGATACCTTGACATTCTGCGAGTTGGGTAGCGCTTCGGCCTGGAGACCAGATGGTACAAGAGGTTTGTAGAAATCTGGAACTTGGAAAACCTCTCTTGTGCTTTTTCCAATATTATCCGTTCTTTCCTCTTCCCAGAGTGTATCCATCAGATACTTCGCCTTGATCGTGGTATCATATTCGATAGTGGGATAATTTCCCTGGTAATAGGCATCTCTAACCCAGAAAGGACCGAACACATCTTCATTTCCGACCTCGAAAGTTCCATTGTAACCGGTTGTGTTGTAATATCTTCCATCATTGTAAATGGAATAATCCATGTCGGGCATTGTCCAGTTCATTGAATCGTACGAGATCGCCTCATACTTTTGCCACACCTCGAGTTTGCATCTCTCCATGATGTCCGCTCTCTTCACTTCCAGATTGTAAACAGTGATATTGGGACAATAATTAGTTTCGAAATAATCTGGAAGAAATGGATATCCCCTTATCAAGACAACATCGTTTCCAATTGAATTGTGTCTTTCTGCATTATTGAAATAAAATTCTCCCTCCACTCTGTTTGCAGCATGGAGGAATGTCATATCCGTTCCATTCTTTAAAGATAGTATATTTTCCCTGTAGGTATTGTTGATGGAAATATTCGTTATTTCCATGCACCTCGATCTATTATCTTCAGATATTATTATGTTGTCGACTATTTTGTTTTTCAAATTTACTTTTGGTTGATAACTTCCCATCCTTCCTTCACCGATAAGAAGGCCGGTTGAACCGTTCGAAATGGTATGAATGAAATTGTTACTCACTACGATATCTTCGGTATCGTGCATCCATAGACCAATATTTCTATTGTCAGTATCCATAGTTCCATTTCCAGATATATTTATCCGGTTCCTATATACAATACCTCCTGTAACACCTGAAAGCTGGATTCCAATTGCAGCGATCGGAGCAGGAGCATATCCGGTTCGATACATTATCTCTCCTTTGCCTCTGACAAAGTTATTAGAGACATTTATGTTCGATTTTATTCTTTTTCCTTCATTGTCTTTCCAGTAACTTGTTATAAATATGCCATAATCTCCGAAGGAGAAGCTTTCAAAATCCACATAATTTCCAGATAAGTTGATATCCCTTCCACCTATCCACATTCCATTTGATTTTGAACGTATGGTATTGTTCAGAATATTTATCTTGGATCCAATAACGCTTAGAGATACAAAATTGCCATAATTATTCAAAATAAGATTATTTTTTATAACAATATCAATATTTTTATCCTTTTGATCATAAAAATGTGATGATGTAACTTTCAATCGAAGAAAACGATTGTTCACCACTTTACATTTTTCATCAACATTGTAAATAATCAGGTTTGAGATATTATTATTAAAATACTCAATATTGCTACAATCTTTAATAGTGATACTTTCCCTTAAAATATCTTTGGTTTTCATTCCATTTGAAATTTCTATGTTCATTATATTATTTAAAACAAATAGGTACCCCCTTTTCACATTTCCTTTAAAAATTTCTATTTTTATATTTGAAGAATGATAGATCGGTGAATCAATACTTTGATATTCCTTTGAATAAATTCCAATACTATCAATAGAACCGTGAGGTAAATCTCTTCCTTCAAGGAAGAACGAAATATTATACATTCTGATTGATTTCACTTTTTCCATTTTTATACCACACAACATGTAACTTTTTGTTATGTTTCTGTATTCTTTTGTATCTCCCCACCAGTTAAGATATGTCGAATTGAATATCGAGTTCTCTATTAAAATATTACTTGAATCAAACAGGAAACAAGATGAGGATTCCATTCCGACCATATTCAAATCCGAGTTATTCACCTTGATGAATTCATCCTTCTCCGAGACATTGATATTACTCGAATAATTCCCAACTGTGTAGAAAAAACAAGAGTCTATTGTGATATTATTTACCTCATTCCCAGTTTTTACAACTGATGACCATTCGGAATATGTGTGAAATTGACAATCGCGAACAATCGATCGGTTTCCAGAAAATTTTAAAACGGTATTGTTATTTCCAACTACAGTGATGTTTAATCCCGTTATAGTAATATTATCAGATTTTGTTTTTATAAAGATAGTAAAAAATCCATGGAAAAGAAGATTTGTATCAAATGAGGAGTTGCCCTTCAGAATGATATCGTCATTTTTTATCACTAAGTTTTCTTCTTCATATGTTCCATTTCCAATAATTATTGTATCTCCATCACTAGCATTATCCAGAGCATCCTGAATATTATAGTATGTTGATCCTGATTTTGAAACATACAGTATATTTGATTTGGAATTGCCTGATGAATTATTCAAGGCATGTGAAGACAATGTGAAAATTGGAATAATCAATAAAGAAATGATAATTATGCTAATTTTCCTGTATGGCACCATCGTCCTCATTTTTCATAGCTCCTGAATGGATATTTATTTATTCTCTTCACAGGAGAAATAATAACAGGTCCTGATGGGGAAAACATCAGGTCCTGATAGATTTCTGTCTATGGGTCCATTGTGTACTTGATCTCCCACGGTGTGTCGCTGTTCTTTTCAAACACACAGTATCCGTATCTGCTATGTGCATTCACATCCGGAAAATCCTCGTCATCATCAGTAAAAGAAACCCGATTGTCAGATCCTCCTTGACCTGAGGATGAGATAGCATCTCCTCCTCCAGCATTCTTTATTCCTTTACAGGCATATACATCAAGATTTCCATTCCTATCGGTATCCCATACGATATGAATCTCAGTTTGGGCTGGTTGAGGATCAAAATTCTTTGCAAGATCGATCATTGGATGTTGGTCTTCATCGTCATCGTTGGTGACTCTGAGGAGATTACTGAAAGTGGGAATCAAATTTGAGTTATAGTATACCTTTTGATAATAGATTTCCCAGTCGGTGTTTCTGTCATCAGACCATACATAACAGAATTCAGCTTCCATAAATCTCACATCAGGATCCACTTCGGATGATGAAGTTCCACCATTAGGGACAAGTGCAGGTCCATGACGATATAGATACTGTGGATTTTGATTCAAATATATCCTTGTATCAATGAAAATCTGTGGTTTGTTGCCATAATTAGGGTGATATTCCTCCCAAAGAATACAGATAGTATCGCTTAGAGTCGGAGAAACATAATATGCACAAATAGTTGGGTCTTTCGAATATGCGTTGTCACCAATATTCGATACATTAATATCTGTTCCCCAATTTATTCCGCTAATTGATCTATCGTATAAAATTTCAGGTTTCGTAGGATCATATTGATAATCCTCCCAAACAAGGTGGATCTCACCGTAATAATCTCCGGTATCAATAGCTGGTAAAATAGAATGTGATTCTGTGTCATGAACATCGCTAGCTCTTCTATATCCAATGGCTGTGATTGTATTAGTTGTTGCATCGATGATCACTCTGCATGTTTCTATTTCCCATTTACTGGAATCAGGATTCATATATTGCCAAGCAACATAGACATAGAACTCAGCATTTTCTCCACCTTCTCCCTCGTGATAAGTTGCTGTAACATCGGGATGTTCATTATCATTGTCTTCATTATCCCAGTTAACTGTATTTGTAATTCTCACTGGAGTTGCCGGATACCAAGTGACTCCATTTCCCCATCTAAGATATATCTCCCAATTTCCATTGTCGGAATCAACCTGCTGCCAAACAGTGAATTCCTTGGAATTAACCATATACGTGGCAGGATATCTGCAGTCCGTATTCGTATTATCCAGCGTAACCGGATAACTTCCCGTATATCTCCAGGCAGAGATCTGTCCAGGTAGCACCAGAATCAGTATCCCGGCCAGGATCAATGCCAATATTGCATACGTCTTTCTGATTTTTTGTACCTCCTTAACTTTTCCCATGATGAATCATGGATCTTCAATTGAATAGAACAGGGTCCTGACCCGTTCCTCCGAGAATGATAACCTCCTTCCGGAAAGCTTCGACGAAACTCACCACACCATCATTGTCGAGATCGGCTGAAAGGTCCTCAAGGCTCCTTGTAATGTTGAAAAGATCCGGATCACATGTTTGATAGGATCTCATCGAACACATGACGTCCCTGAAAGGTCCTGAAAGGACGGAACCCCCACAACCGGATCTCTCTCCGTTGAGAATGATGGTCATTGAAGAGTATGTCACTTCATCCAGCCAGGAATCGATGACGAAGGCAGAGATGTTCCCATCATTGAAAAGGAAAGTCTCTTCACTGTTTATTATGACAATATGATCGAAGATGTAGACCAGCACTTCAGTATTCGAACCACTTTCATCTTCCAGCCAATTGAAAGCATTCTCGATGTTGGTGACATTTGCAGGACCATCAGAGTCTGGGTCATTCGGATCAGTAAGATAGATGATATTATCATCAGAAATATCTTCCAGAAGATGTTCCCTGAAAGATGATGCTTTTCCGAGCTCATACTGTGAGTAGCCATCATGACCTGAAACAATTATCAGACATTTTCTATCGATCCCTGATCCTTCTCCATTCACGAATTGGGTCAGCAAGATAAACCCGATAATGAACCCTATCACTACCGGGATGGTTGTATGAACAATCCATCTCATGTTAAAAAAATTGATTCATCTCCCAATTTAGGACGGATCTAATTTCATAACTCCACATGCTTGGAA
>CBDDUX010000051.1:0-7578 GCA_965234725.1 Thermoplasmatota archaeon
CTGTCAAATATTAAAATGTGGTCAAATCAGTGGTTAAACTGTCAAAGTCGGGTTGAAAATGAGCCACACGACCGTATAACCCATGTGCGGATGTGTGGGATTAATTAGAGATGCCGGGTCCTACCCCCAAACCCACTATGCTATCCCCATGATCAAGTTTCGGTCCTCCAGACCGGACCCGGCCTCTCGACCTTTTTCATCGGTCCTGATATTTTTTTCATGTGAATGGAATCTTTATAACCGATCGATCGGATGAATATTTAACGGGAAATAACCTCGTTCCATCCATCGTTTACCCGTTGACAGGAAAGGGGCCCCCCTTCCCCTTTCCTGTGTAACTGATTTCGATATTTATTTTCAGGTACACTTACTGATGTTCATGTGAAACCTTGCTTTATCAATCCAATCCCCGATATTCGATCGGAGCGGAGGACCTTACCCAATGAAGGCAGGTTGGAAGATAGACCGCTTGACCATTCTTTCAAATAGCCCAGCCTCCGCTCCACGATATTTTCTCCTTTTCAGATCATTTTAATGATGGATCTCCAATTCCACTGATCGATCCTTATCTGGCCAATCTATCAATTCCCCTTCTCCGGGTCCTGTTCGGTCCATCATCCAGATATGGCATTGCTTGACCCATTTCGATCTCCATTTCCGGGTCAATTGGTACCGGCTGGAGTGGTATCTCAGAAAGTGAGGAATATCTTCTTGCCATTTCTCCGGATACATCATCAATGTGACAGAGGTAGCAGATCCTCGTTCCGTCTCCACCCGAATACAGGTTTCCATCACGGGTCCAACTGCTACACCTCTGGCACCTGAAACCCTTCTGGTTATCATACTCCAGCAAGTGCTATCCCATCCTGGGTATTATTGATAGTACAGATATTTAACCGTAACCTATCTGAACTATCATTTCCATTGGAAATTGGATGTGGAACTATGAAAATGGAGAGTTTTTTAGAGGTTCGGACAACCTTTCCAAATACGGACATGGCCTTGAAGATCTCGAAGGGGGCTGTAAATGGGGGACTTGCAGCCTGTTCTCAACTCTTTCAGATCAGGTCTATTTTCCACTGGAAAGGCAGATTGGAAGACGTTGAGGAGATCTTGGTAATCTTCAAGACCACCTCTAGAAGATATGATGAACTCGTGTCATTCATAGAGATGTCCCACCCCTACGAGGTCCCGGAGATCTGGACCATCGAATCTACCGGAGGTTCCGCCAGATATCTTGAATGGATCAAGGTGGAAACAGGTTCGGATCCGGAGCTTTCATGAGAGCGAAAAATGGAAAGATGAGTTGCGTAATGCGAATCACATGGCCGGATCACAATCATTAGAGGTCCAGGAGAGGCAGATATCCTGGATGGCCGATCACCATAGATACCTTCTGGACAGGTTCGGCCAAGGCTGCAAGCGTTCCCTTGAGGTTGGTTGCGGGGCAGGACTGGTGATGGAAGCCCTTTCCGATATGATGGATATAAAAGGTGCGGATATCGATCCGGACCAGGTCCTGATGTCAAAGGCAAGAGGATTTGATGCGATCAGGGCTGATGGTATGTCGTTACCCTTTCCTGACTCGTCTTTCGATCTGGTCGTTTCCTCCTTCTATCTCATGTGGGTCAAAGACAAGGGTCAGGCACTGAAAGAGATGATCAGGGTGGCCTCTCGAAAGGTCATCATACTTGCCGAACCGATCTGGTCCATGACAATAATGGATCCATCAGAGCTAGAGGATCTTCACTCTCGTTCTATGAATAAGATCAGAGATGAAGGTGGGGACCCGGATAGTGGTCTGGAGGTCCTGAACCTGACCCGGAGTTTTGGGCTGAACCACAGATATGGGACCGTTCCCATGGATACATCCCCGGAAGAGACCTTGTATAATCTTCAAGCGGAGGCTGACCTAAACGGGATGATCCTCGATGTTCCTGAACCGATCCTCTTCAACGTTCCGTTCATCTGGGTGGCAATTAATCCTTCAAGATGAGAGTACATTCCTGCAGATGTAATCCCCCTTTTCCCAGGAGAGAGGACATCCTCCGCCGCAAACGCTCCCAAGGTCACATCCCTGGCATTCTACTGGAAGTTCCTTCCTCTCCCTTATTTTCCTGCAGAGATCATTGTTCCATATTCCGTTCCAATTATCTGTCAGGATATTCCCCATTCTTTTGTAGTAGCTCTGACATGGGATAACCCCACCATCCGGTTCCACCGCCATATTCAGTCTGCAGGCGGAACACTGTTTCAATCCCAATCCCAATTCCATGGGATTCAACCTGCAGTAAGGCGTGGGTGTATACCATCTGAACTCTATCCCGGTCTCCAGACCCATCATCCTTCCTTTCTCCAGAATGGGTTTAAGATCATCAGGATCGAGGCCCTTAGCATCCTTCCCCTTTCCTGATCTGATAAGGGAGTTCACCGCAACATGGAGGATACCTATCTTCTGCAAGCTTTCTATTGTCCTCAGTACGGAGTTCCTGTTCTCCTCCATTATTGTGGTATTGGTTACCAGATAGATCTTTGATCGCAAGCAATTATCAATGCCCTTGATGGTCTCTTTGTAGGACCCTTTGGTCCCGGTAATGGTGTCGTGAACATTCTCTTCAATGGAGGCAAGTGTGATCTGGACATGATCGAGTCCTGAATCCAGGAGCTTCTTCAGGTAGGCCCTATCTGATAATTTCCTTCCGTTGGTGTTCAATCCGGTTATCTGCCCCAGACCCTCCGCATGTTCGATAAGCTCAGGAAGGTCCTCCCTCATTGTTGGCTCTCCACCTGTGAACACAATATGGGGGATGCCAGCTTTCCATAGTTTATCCAGTATCTTCTTCCATTCTCCGGTGCTCAGCTCCTTTCCACCTTTCTTCTCATTGTAGCAGTGAATGCAGTCATTGTTGCATCTGTAAGTCAGGGCGAGGTCCATCCTGTACGGGGCCTTCTGATCATCATACAATTTCTCGAGGTCATCCTCCATATTGGAAATTATCTCGGTAGAGGTAAGGAGAGATTCGAAATCCTTCCTGAACTGCAGCAGGTCCTCTTCTGCTTTCTTCTTCTTCACTTTGTATCTTTTCAGGACCCTTTTGATGATCCTGTTGTCATCCAATCCCTCCAGGATCGCTTTGGAGAACTCGATACCGGTTCCGTTCAGGAGAAGCATCCTTGATGCATCGAGGATAAGAACTCCTCTGTCCGGACCGTCTATTCTAAGGTGGATCCGTCTTCCTTCCAGAGGTCCTTTTCCCTCGAAATGGAGGACCTTTGCGCCTTCATGTTTCCTTTTCAAGGGCCACATCATCTCCCACCCCCTGCACAAGCGCAGGCGCACGCACAGGCACAACTGTGGAAGCTCCCGCCATGGTATGAACTTCCACCCGTACTGGGTGGCGGTGGGGGATGGAGTGTATTCACCACATCATGGGTAAGTTTGGTAGTGGAACTTACCATGTTCCCGGAGATCGATGTCAGATTTTCGGAGAAAGCTCTGGCATATCCTCCCGGGTTGACGAAGCCCCGATCACCACCCTCTGGCCTTCCCAGATACCAGATATGGACATGGGAACTCATCTTTCCATCATAGTTCCTATCCAAAGGCAGCCATTCATCATTGAACCTGAGGACATTATCCACTTCTGCTGCATTCCCGCAGACCTTGACCTCATCCCACGCTTTCCTGACTATACCTTTGTAATATGCTTCGGTCCTCCTCTGGCTGAATCCTTTCAGCTTGATCTCGGTGGCTTTGATCATCTTTTCCAGGGACCTTTTCAGGTCGCTTTCACTGATAGCCCCGTCATACGAGATCGTTTCAAAGAAATCTTTCTCGTAGCTCATAGTAAGCACATTCACATCCAGTTTCTTGATAAGTGGAGGTTTTGATACTGCCACGATCTTGATCGATCCTTTCTTCAACATTCCGTAAAAGACCATCTCCACCACTCTATCGAGTGGAAGTTCCAAAACGATGGCTGCCTCAGGTGCCGTAAGGCCCAACCTTGGACCAGCCCCGGGAACCGAAATCGATGGTCTGAAGTAATTTTTTTTACTTCTGGCAGAGGACACGATCACCAAAACGATGATCGCCACCACTACAAGGAGAATTATCAGAAAACAGCAGATGAACTTGTTCATCCAGAATGTGCCGAACATATCCTGGAAGAAGAACTGTATCGATACCCAGAGGTTCTTCTTGTAGTAGTTATCAACGTATTGTTTGGGAAAAGCAACCCCCACATCAGCTTTTCCATCTTCCATGTCCGCCGGGTACATCGATCCGAAATCCCATCCTAATATGACTCCGTATTCATTCTCCTCGACCCTATCGTATTTTCCATGTTCCCAGACGATCCTGTCCAGCTCTTCAATTGGTAGGGGAAGATTGACATCCACCGATATGGAGTCCGCGGATCCTCTCTGATAATCCTGACTGAACCAGGTGGGTCTGAACTCGATCGAGGCCAGTTTCTTATTGTTGGGACTCTCCCAAACCATCCAATCGCATGTCACAGTGAAATCGAGTTCGATACGACGGTTTGCTCCACCATTGACATGGACCTCTAGCCCGGGGTAAACATACCATGACATCCTGATGGATGGATTGGAATCCGTTGATACCGTTCTTCCGCTGGTGTCCTTGATCCTCACAAAAGCACTGGCAGAATCCTTGTCATATTTGAAGTTCGGAAGACCTATGTCCACCACATTGAAACCTGACCCGTAGTTCATGAAAACCAGGTTGTAAGTTATCACGGCTCTTCCGTCTTTCAAGACCTTGATGAAGACCTTTTCCTTAACCGTGCTGAAATCATATTCCTGGCCGTCCGCTTCTTCCGGAACCGAAACAATGAGGGTGATGGATAAAAGGATGAAAACAGCGATAAAAGACAATGATCTCCCAATTCTCACCATTTAGGTGCCTCCTCGATCACGTATCCTTTACCGCAATAAGGGCATTTCACCACCATGCCCAGATCGGTTATCCTGACATCCTTATCGGAGAGACTTCCGGAACATCCCCTGCATTTGAGTTCATGGACCTTTCTCTCTCCTCCGATCAGGTCAGATCCTTCGATATTGATGTTCTGGGTGACGTTCATTGGTCTGGAGGATTCCTTCTTCTCCAGATAGACAACGATCCCGATAGGGATCCCCCCAACAATAAGGAATACCAACCCTTGAAGAAGGATATCCAACCTGAAGTCAGGTGATATACTCGCTATCAGGAATATGGTGCTCAGGACCAGCATGAAGATCCCGAATGTCAGAAGCAGGACCTTGACTCCTCTATTCATCCGAACCACACAATGTGATAACGGGATTAAATCCTATCGACCCAGCATCTGTTCTTTCAGGAGGGGATGAGCTACATTCCTGTCTATCAGCTCCATGAGTTGATAGATATCATAGATACCGTCCTCTGTTACAAGGCCGCTCATAAGGCCCATGGAAGTGAGGTCGAAGTAATAGTTCCTGACATCGAGGCCGTGGCTTCCCTTGTATATCTCTTCAGGGTTCCTGAGGTCCTTTTCATACGGCCTCACTCCAAGGGGCATGACCTTGTCAGTACCGGCAAGGACGTAAAGGTCCTTCTGCAGGTTCCTTGCAACCTGAGAGACCCCTTTTGTCCCGATCTTGTTTACCAGTCCCTGGATCGATATGGAATCAGCTCCGAGAAGGACCAGGTCGGCAGCTTCTATTTCCTGGAAGATCGCAGCATCCACAACCAGTGTAACCTTTAATCCTGAATCCGAGAGGTCCTCTGCAAGTTTCCTGCCCTCGTTGATAGGTCTGGATTCCGTGCATATGATACGGGGGGTCAATCCTTTTTCATGAGCATTGAGGAGGACCCTCCTTATTGTCGATCCGGATGAATGGGTGACTATGGTTTCCTTACCCTCTATCAACGGAAATGAGTTCTCTGCAATCCGGTCTATGGATGTCACAATATGCTCCAGGTAATGCTCGATGGTGCCCTTGAGATCACCCTCATCGTCGATGCAGTAGAGAACCTGATTCACAAGGTTCACAACCGCTGCCATTGACCCCTGGGCCTTCAGGAGTTCCATTGACATCTCCTTCAATACCTTGGGATCCGCGGATTCATTGTAGATGAACAATCTGCAGCATTCTAGAGCTATGTCAATGGACCCATGAACATTGTCATCACGGATCCTGGAGAGGGACCTTTTCAAACCTGCAGGCAGCACCATTTCATGTACCTCGGTCCATAAATGAATAGGATGCACTTACATTTATGGATTAATTTGCAGTATCCTCTTGCTCTTCTGGTCTTACAAAACAGATCCATGTAATCCGAGGATTATCAAAGAGAATCCAACCATGATCGAGATCATGGGATCGGTCATTTGTCCTTCCTCTCCGAAAATCGGACATATATGATCATAAACAAAACATGGGAATAATAAACATGGAGATATCGGACATTTTGTCCACCTCAATACTTTCAAATAGTCACTTTCCGATCAATGATTGTAGTTGGAAAGGTTCCTACTATGGTCGAGAAGGAAGGAAGAGAGAGTATGAAAAATAATATTGTTATCATTTCTTCAATTATTCTTCTTACCTCGATGATCATTTCAGGTTGCATAAATAGTTCTGATGAAGATAAAAGTGAATCACCATTACCCGAAGAAGTACAGCTGTTTTTCAATCATACATGTTTCTTTTCAACAGGTTTAAGTAAATTTCTTGAGGTAGGAGGAGAGCCAGAAGGATCGAACATCACATGGACTCTAAATGGTGAAGTCATTGGATATGGAAAAACAGTCTATTTCATGCCAAGGAAATCTGAATATGCGCTACTGAGAGCTGATGTAAGTTGGGGAGAATATCAAAAAAATCACTCCAGATGGATAAGAATACCTCAAACTGATGATCGAGGAGGTTTCGAAACATCTTCCAATGGATTAATAGAATCTGAAGCAGGACCCACTGGTTATGCATTACAGATCGTTCCAGCAATAACGATACCATCCCTTATGCTAAATGTTTCAGCTACTCAGATCAATGGGTCACTGAAGTATTGGATAAAACTCCAGGAGAAAAATAAAATTGAATCTTTCGAAACCGTAGCCGAGGTAGAAGCAGACCTGAATGGAGGTAATTACTCCAGATCATTTTTCCTCAGTAAGATGTTCTTCATGGACAGAGAAGATTATGAACCATATTACCTGTCCTTTTTGTTCATGATAGAAAGTCTTGATGGGTCTTTCAGTCAAATTACAACTGAACATTGGCTAGATTATTGATTGAGGGATTTAGATAGAAAAAGAAAAATCATAGTAAATGAATTCCTGGTTTGGATGTAATTCGAAATATTTGGATTGGATGTGAATTGATTTGAATCGGAAAATTTCTTTTTCACTTGCATTAATATTTACCCTTGTGTTGATTAACGGATGTATTGGAAAATCTCTAAAGAGAGATAAAGAATCATTGGACAATGAGGAGAATGAACCATTTATTGATGTTATGAGTGTTAAGATTAATACAACCTAGCTTTGACAGTTAAATAAAAAATGTGCCCGTCGTTAACTTTTATTTATG
>CBDDUX010000052.1:0-28326 GCA_965234725.1 Thermoplasmatota archaeon
TGTATACGAAAATCCATCATATCTGGGAGGAACTTAGTGAAGTACTGAAACTAAACCATTATTTAAAGGGTACAGACTACACCCCTATGGACCTGGAGCTTGATGAGGAAAAGAACAATGTCTTGCAGATGGTCAAGGACCTGTGTATCAATGAGTTCGCTCCCATGGCGGCACATTATGATAAGACAGAGGAGTTCCCCATTGAGAATGTTAAACGTATGGGCGAGCTTGGATTGATGGGCATCCTGATCCCGAAGGAATACGGGGGAGCAGGTCTGGACTCGATCACTTATGCGCTCATTATCGAGGAGATATCGAAAGCATGCGCATCTACCGGTGCCATTGCATCGGTCCATAACTCCCTGGCCCCGTATATCATCTACAAGTATGGTTCTGAGGACCAGAAACGCAAGTATATCCCTCCTCTGGCAAGAGGAGAGGTTATTGGGGCTTTTGCGGCAACCGAACCCAATGCAGGCACAGATCTTGGTTCGATGAAGGCCACAGCGGTCCTTGATGGTGATAATTATATGATCAACGGATCGAAGACCTTCATAACTGCCGGTCCGAAGGCCGGAACTATCATCGTTTTTGCCCTTACGGATCCTGAGGCGGGATACAAAGGGGTCAGTGCATTCATCGCGGAATCATCGTATGAGGGATACGAGGTAGGATCTGTCTTTGAGAAGATGGGAATAAGAGCCTCAGAAACCTCAGAACTGTTCTTCAATGACATGCTGGTCCCTAAAGAGAACCTTCTTGGAAAGGAGGGTGACGGATTCAAGATCGCCCTTTCAAGCATTGACGGAGGCCGTATCGGCATTTCCGCTCAGGCTGTTGGTATCGCTCAGGCCGCTCTTGAACACAGCATATCCTATTCAAAGGAGAGGATACAGTTCGGCAAACCGATCGGCAAACTGCAGGCGATCCAATGGATGATATCCGATATGGCTACCAGGATCGAGGCATCAAGACTTCTTACGATTAATGCAGCGATGTTGAAGGACAAGGGAGTCAGGTTCGGTAAGGAAGCCGCCATGGCAAAACTATTCTCCTCGGAAACCGCGGTATTCTGCACGAATAAGGCCATCCAGATCCATGGTGGTTACGGTTATATGAGGGATAAGGAGATAGAGAGATTGTACCGCGATGCCAAGATAACCGAGATCTATGAGGGGACCTCAGAAGCACAAAAAATGGTGATCGCCTCCAATCTTCTCAGGTGAACATCACGATCCAACCGGATCATTCCCAGCATTTCCAAGGAAAGATGCACAGTTAGGACCAATGTCGATCCTTCGTCTTTGGGGTCCTTTACATGTTATCGGATATCAATATATACATTGACGGATGATTTTATCGGGGGATTCAATATGGTAGTTCCAGAAAATAAATTGAAGATAAGCAAGCCTAAACCACTAGGCGAATTCAAGGAGTTCCTTGTCAAGGGCAATGTCCTGGCAATGGCCATCGGCATCATCATTGGCATAGCTTTCGGAGCAGTTATAAAATCAACTGTGGACGACGTCCTTATGCCGCCTGTCGGTCTTGCTCTGGGTGGAACGGATCTATCGAACACCTTCATTGTTCTCAAGGACGGAACCGTTGACGGTAATAAAACATCGGACTTCAACACCCTTGATGAAGCAAATGCTGCAGGCGCTGTAACCTTGCGGTATGGTCTTTTCATCAATTCACTGATCAACTTCCTCATTATCGGGTTGATATTGTTCTTTGTAGTCAAATCAGCCGCAAAGATGGAGAAGAAAGCCGAAGAGCCGCCTCCGGAGACTAAACCCTGCCCGCACTGTGACACACAGATACCCATCAATGCTACAAGGTGCCCGAACTGCACCTCGAAACTCTAAGATATGATATCCAGGTCACTTCAGGACCTGGGAAAGGACCTCTTCCGCTGCAGTATAGGGGTCCTTTTCTTTTTTCTCTATCTTATCGATCAGGTCTTCCACCTTCTCTTTGAAGACCGCTTCATCGAATATCAGGTTCATCAATCGCTTCCTGATTATCTCCACCAGTTCTGCTTCGTACCTCCTCCTCCTTTTTACCCGGAACTGTTTGGTATCCATCAGGTATTCCATATGTGAATCTATCTCATCGGAAATCTCTTTGATCCCGGTGCCAGTCTTTGCAATCGCCTGTAGGACCGGGACTCTCCTATCTCCTTTGTCCGTCGTAAGGTCCACCAGGCTCTCGATCTCGGCAACTGTCCTATCTATTCCGGGCCTGTCGGCTTTATTGATCACATAGATATCTGCGATCTCCATTATTCCGGCCTTGATGGCCTGGATGGAATCCCCGAGGCCGGGAACAAGAACGACAAGGGTCGTATCTGCGATCTTGATCACATCAACCTCTGCCTGTCCCACACCAACGGTCTCGACCATGATCACATCCTTGCCGGATGCATCGAGGATCTCCACGGTATCGTATACAGCACCAGTCAAGCCTCCCAGCATACCACGGGTCCCCATGGACCTGATGAAGATCTCGTCATCAGTGGCCAGTTTCATCATCCTGATCCTGTCACCAAGGAGAGCTCCACCGCTGAAGGGACTGGTAGGGTCGATCGCTATGATCCCGACACTCTTTCCCTGTTTTCTGTATTCGAGCGCCATCTCGGAGACCAATGTCGATTTTCCAGCTCCCATCACTCCTGTTATACCGATGACCTGAGCTTTACCACTGGCCTTGTGCAGTTCCTTCATCGGTTCGATGGCCTCCGGAGAACTGTTCTCGGCAAGACTGATCATCCTTGCAATGGCCCTTGGTTCCCCCTCGAGGACCCTCCGGGCGAGGTCGATCATTCTTTCACGTTCTCCCTTATGAATTTGATGATATCTTCCATATGGGTCCCGGGTCCGAACACCCCTTTGATACCGGCCTTGTTAAGTTCGGGAATGTCCTCTTCCGGGATTATTCCTCCACCCATGACCAGAACATCATCCATCCCCTTTTCTTTCAATAGGTTGGTTACATCGGTGAAGAGGGTCATATGTGCTCCTGAAAGAAGGCTGAGGCCTATGACATCAACATCTTCCTGGATGGCTGTCTGTATCACCATTTCCGCGGACTGGTGGAGACCCGTATAAATGACCTCCATTCCTGCATCCCTGAGTGCTCTTGCAACGACCTTGGCACCTCTGTCATGGCCGTCAAGACCGGGTTTTGCAACCAGTACCCTGATCTTCCTTTCCATCTTCATCACTCCAGTTTGACTCTAGAATATTGCGGGTTCCTCGTATTCCCCGAATACTTCTCTCAGGACCTGGCAGGTTTCACCAAGGGTATTGTAAGCGTGAACACACTCGAGGATATACGGCATTGTGTTCTCATCACCCTCGGCAGCCCTCCTCAATCTTTCCAATGCTTTATCGGCTTTGGACTGGTCCCTTTCCGCCCTGAGCTTCTTCAATCTATTGAATTGGATCTCTTCTCCTTTCTTGTCCATCTCGAGGATGGGGATGCCTATCTCTTCGTCCAACCGGTATTTGTTGACCCCGACAACGGTCCTCTCTCCGGAATCGATCTCCTTCTGGAGCTTGTAGGACGCTTCGGCGATCTCCCTCTGGAAGAAAGACCTCTCAATTGCCGGTATCACGCCCCCGAAGCTCTCGATCTTGTCGAAATACTTCATGGTCTCCTCTTCCATCCGATCGGTCAGCCATTCAAGATAGTATGAACCCCCCAATGGATCCGCTGTTGCCGTGACTCCAGTTTCCTCCTCTATTACCTGCTGGGTCCTAAGAGCAAGTCTAACAGCTTTTTCAGAGGGGAGGGCCAGAGCCTCGTCCATGGAGTTCGTATGAAGGGATTGTGTTCCTCCCAATACCGCGGCCATGGCCTGGATCGCTACCCGGATAAGGTTGACCTCGGGCTGCTGGGCAGTGAGGCTGACCCCCGCGGTCTGCGTATGGAACCTCATGAGCATGGACCTCTGTTTCTTTGCTCCCAGTTCCTTCATCCCATTTGCCCATATCCTTCTGGCGGCTCTGTATTTTGCTATCTCCTCGAAGAAATCATTATGTGCATTGAAGAAGAAGCTCAACCTGGGGGCGAACGCATCGATGTCCAATCCCCTCTCCATTGCAGCCTTGACATAAGCGAATCCGTCCGCGAGTGTGAAAGCCAGTTCCTGGACCGCAGTGGATCCCGCCTCTCTGATATGATATCCGCTAATAGAGATAGTATTCCATTTCGGGATCTCCTTGAATCCGAATTCGAAGGTATCCACGGTTAACCTCATTGAAGGACCTGGAGGGAAAATGAAGGATTTCTGTGCGATGTATTCCTTCAATACATCATTTTGAATGGTCCCCCCTATCCGATCTCTGGAAATGCCTCTATTATCAGCATTTGCAATGTAGAAAGCCCACACGATAGGGGCCGGTCCGTTAATGGTCATTGAAGTTGTTATCCTGTCCACAGGTATATCCTTGAAAAGGATCTCCATGTCCTTCAGTGATGAGATCGCAACCCCGCATTTACCGAACTCCCCTCTTGCCATAGGATGATCGGAATCGTATCCGTAAAGAGTGGGGTAGTCGAAGGCCACACTCAATCCTGTCTCTCCGTGCTCGAGAAGATATTTGTACCTTTGATTTGTCTCTTCAGCTGTTCCGAAACCAGCGAACTGCCTCATCGTCCAGACCTTGCCGCGGTACATGGTGGAGTGGACGCCGCGAAGGTAGGGGAATTCACCCGGAAATCCGGACCTTTCAAGATAATCATCTTTACTGATATCAAGGGGTGTGTAGAGCTCCTTAATCTCGGTCCAGGAAAGGTTCTCGAAACTCTCCTTCATTTCACCTTTCTTTTCCTTGAGCGGCATGTAGCAGGTCTTCTCCCATTCACGCCTTCTTCTTTCCAATTCGTTCAATACCTTTTTGTCGAACATACGGACACCTCGATCTCAGAATTCGATCCCTTTCCTTGCAGCCACTCCCTTCTGGTAGAAGTGTTTAACTTCTCGCATCTCGGTGACAAGGTCCGCGATGTCGATCAATTCCTGAGGGGCGTACCTTCCGGTGAAGATAAGCTCCATCCCAATGGGCTTATTGACTGCCAGTTCCAGGATATCTTCGACCTTCACCAGACCGAAATCGATCGCAACATTGATCTCATCCAGAATAACAAGGTCATGTTCCCCTTTACTGATGACCTGTTTCGCTCTTTCAAGTCCTCTTTCCGCGAGTTCAATATCCACCATCTCCGGTTCCTCTTTGGAAACGAACTCATCTCTCCCGTACTGTTCAATGGTGAATCCGGGGAGGAACCCAACTGAATCGATCTCGCTGTACCTTCTCCCCTTCATGAACTGTATCATGATGACCCTGCATCCGTCTCCTGAAGCCCTCAATCCGAGTCCAAGAGAGGCTGTGGTCTTTCCTTTCCCGTTCCCTGTATATACCTGGATATAACCGCGTTCGAAGGACATGGCCAATTCCCCTAATGTCCTATTCGATTTATTACTTTCTTCAATAAGAAGACCATATGTCATATCTCAACTGTTTTTTATCAGTTCCATTGGTATGCTAGATAGAAACCTTTATTTTTTAAAATCCCGATGGGCGGCCGCATGATTCTCGAACTTAACGAACAGCAAAGAATGATCAGGAACATGGTGAGGGAGTTCGCCGAGAAGGAGGTCAAGCCCAGAGCTGCCGAACTCGACGAAAAGGAGGAGTATCCAACAGAATCCCTGAAGAGGATGGCTGAGCTCGGGATCCTGGGAACCATAATTCCCCAGGAATATGGTGGGGCAGGTCTGGACAATGTGACCTACGCCACCGTTATAGAGGAGATCTCAAGGGCTTGCGCATCAACAGGTGTTGTAACCTCCGTTCATAATTCCCTGACCTCATGGCCGATCATGACCTATGGGACCGAGGAACAGAAGAAAAAATACCTTCCCATCCTTGCAAAGGGGGAGAAGATAGGAGCTTTCGGAGGCACAGAACCCAATGCGGGATCTGACCTCGGAGCAATGCAGACCACTGCGGAATTGAAGGGTGACAAATACATCATCAATGGAACAAAGACATTCATTACGAGCGGTCCCAAAGCAGGGATCATAATCGTCTTTGCGGTCACCAACAAGGAGCTTGGTCCCAAAGGCATAAGCGCTTTCATTGTGGAGAGCAATTTCAAAGGTTATAGCGTAGGGGGAATATTCGACAAGATCGGGATCAATGCCTCCCTCACCTCCGAACTTTTATTCGAGGATATGGAGGTCCCCAAGGAGAACCTTCTCGGAAAGGAGGGTGAGGGTTTCAAGATCGCTCTTGCCACCCTTGACGGTGGAAGGATCGGGATCGCCGCTCAGGCTGTTGGTATAGCCCAGGCAGCAATGGATGAATCCATCGAATATTCCAAGAACAGGCAGCAGTTCGGAAGGCCGATCTCAAAGTTCCAGGCAATACAATGGATGCTTGCCGAGATGGCAACGAACATCGAGGCGGCCAGGTTCCTCGTGTTGAATGCTGCGTACGCAAAGGACCAGGGAAAGAGGATAAGCAAGCAAGCGGCAATGGCAAAACTCTTCGCAGCCGAGACCGCTGTCGATGTCACGAACAAGGCGATCCAGGTCCATGGCGGATACGGCTATACCAAGGAATATCCCGTGGAACGGCTCTACCGTGATGCAAGGATCACGGGCATCTATGAAGGGACATCCGAGGTCATGAAGATGGTCATATCCGGAGCACTTCTGCACTAGATCTGAAATTCATTGGGGGGCCATTTTGGAGGATCTCGATCATTTGAACGAAGAACGTATCTTGAGATGGAACCTTTCCGAGTTCCGGAATCATCTATATGATACCTCCATCATACTCCCTTCCAGAGGGAAGGACCTTATATTGACGGCATGGTACAGGGTATTGCCTTTAGAGGTCGATCCCACTCTGATAGAACATCCCGCCGCACAGAAGACCGCTGCAGTCTTCCCTTCGGATAACGGAGGGGAGCGGGATGGTCAAGGCCTTCATCCTTCTGAACAAAGGAAACGAGGCAGGGAGGCGGTCCTCGGGGTATCCAGAACACCATGGAGGAGAACACCCCTCTGAAATAGCGATATAGAAAGATGGAGTTTGTAAAGGAAATACCGAAAACTCAATCAGGTAAGATAATGGAAGGTCGATGGGAAAACCTCAATGGAAGATCAAAGAAAACGGATCCAGTAATCGGAGTGAGAGAAATGAACATCGTGGTATGTGCAAAACAGGTTGTGGATGTTGGGGAGATCAAGTTGAATCCCTCCACCAACAAACCCGTGATCGACGGGATCCCAAAGAAGATCAGCGATATCGACAAGAATGCCGTGGAGGAGGCGATCAGGATAAAGGATAAGGTAGGTGGTAAGATCACTATCCTGACCGTAGGCCCTCCGGACGCCAGGGAGAAGGTAAAGGAACTTCTTGCCATGGGGGCGGATGAGGGAGTGATCGTTCAGCCTCCGGAAAAGGCCGATTATCACCTTATAGGTAAGGCGCTGGCAAAAGGAATCGAGAAGATAGGCGGTGTTGACCTTGTCCTCTGCGGGGAAGCTTCCATCGATATGTTCTCCGGACAGGTCGGTCCAAGGATAGCAGGATATCTCAACATCCCCCAGATCACCTATGCCTTCAAACTGGAGGCGGGAGGGGACCGGATCGTTGCTGATCGGAACATGGGGGATAAGATGGTGAGGACGGAATCCTCCTACCCGACAGTCGTAACGGTCACTAAAGAGATCAATGAACCAAGGCTTCCGAGCCTAATGCAGATCCTTGGCTCAGCCAGTAAACCGATAAACAACTGGTCCCTGGCGGATATTGGAATGGAAGGGGACCAGCCAAAATTGAATGTGGTTGATGTAAACGGCATTGGGATGGAGAGGAAGAACATAGTCTTCAAGGATGACATTGACGAAGCAGTGAACGAACTTGCCAATAAATTGGCCAAGGATGGAGTCCTGGGGTGATATCATGGTTATGGTGTATTCAGATAATGAGAAGAACGGTCTGGAACTCCTTTCGAAGGGAAGGGAGCTTGCGGATGCCAAAGGGTCCAAGCTTACAGCTGTGGTAATGGGACCTGATGCAAGGTCCGTTGCGGAGAAATATATCAGATTCGGAGCGGACAGGGTAATTGTTGCGGGTACAAGTATGGATCAACCCAAGGCCGAAGAGTCAGCTGACATCCTGGAAGCTATCATAAAGGCAGAAGGTCCCTCCGTATTGATGATATCCTCAACAAAGAACGGAAAGGAACTGGCTCCCAGACTTGCGGCAAGGCTTGATGCGGGATCTGCATCCGATGTTACCAAGATCGATCTCGAGGGAGAGAACATCGTAGTGGAGCGTGTGGTCTACAGCGGCAACGCCATCTCCAAAGAGATGTTCACATCCTCACCTGCAATAGTGACAGTTCCAGCAAAGACGTTCGATCCCCTTCCAGAGAATGCTTCAAGAACAGGGGAGATCGTGGAATCCGACATCCTTCCTTCAGAACATGGATCAAAGATACTGGAGGTCCAGACGATGAGGTCCGAAGGAGCCAACGTCGAGGATGCGGAAATAATCGTATCCTGCGGACGCGGGTTCAAGAACAGTGAGGACCTGAAGCTTATAGAAGATCTCGCCGGAACCTTGAACGGAGTGACCCTGGGGTGTTCAAGACCGATCGCAGCGGACCTGAAATGGCTTTCGGAGGACCACTGGATAGGTCTATCCGGCCACAAGGTCAAACCAAAATTGTATGTTGCATGCGGTATCTCCGGACAGATCCAGCATGTTGCAGGTATGAGGGATTCAGGCATCATAGTGGCTATAAACAAGGACCCCGATGCCCCCATATTCAATTCCGCCGATTACGGCATCGTGGGAGACCTCTACAAGGTCCTTCCCAAACTCATAGACGCCATCAAGACCCGGAAGTAGGGTCCAGGCTCATATCATGATCATTCTATCGTTCCGAGGGGGATCCCATGAGCATAACAGACTTGACCTCTATGGCAGAGGCGGATAAGGCCAGAAGGCTGGAGATCAACCAGAGGCTGCAGAAGCTGGCGGAGGAGGTTTCGGACCACTGTTATCAGTGTGCCAAATGCACTTCCGGTTGTGAGGCCCATAAACTGCTGGAACTGGAACCTCACAGGATCGTGGCCCTTTTGAAAAGGGGCCTTATAGACGAGTTGATCAATTCCGAGATCATCTGGACCTGCATGAGCTGCTTCAAATGCAAGGAAAGGTGCCCTCAGAATGTGGCCCCTGTTAACATCTTATTCACCTTGAAGAACCTGGCAGTTGCAAGTGGAAAACAGGTCCCTGGTGATTATACGGCCATGCTCCAATCTGTCATGGGCATGGGCCTCATGCAGAACGAACAATCCGTTCCCACCAGGGAAGGGGAGACCCGCAATAGAGAGGAGCTGGGACTATGCCCCTGTTCCAAACCCATGGACCCGGTAAAGTTCCAGGGTATGATAATGACGGTAGCAATGGAGAAAGTATAGGTGATAGAAAATGAAACTGGCAATATACCCTGGATGCCTCATGCCAACCGAGCAATATGCCTACGAGATCTCCATGAAGAAGGTCCTTCCGATCATTGGTGTGGAAACCGTGGACCTTGAGGGTTTCTCCTGCTGTGGTGAACCTCTGAAATCCATAAGTCAGATGATGACACTGACATTATCAGCGAGGAACATTGCCATCTGTGAGAAGGAAGGTCTGGATATCCTTGTCCCCTGTCCCATGTGCCATCTGGCCCTGAGCGAGGCCAAGAAGATCCTGAAGGGTGATGGAGAGATGTTGGCAAGGGTCAATGAGAAGCTTGCTGGAGAGGACCTTGAGTTCAAAGGTGTTTCTAAGATATACCATATCATCGACCTGGTCCATGACTTAGTTGGGCTGGATGCATTGAAGGAAAAGGTTACCAGTCCGCTGGGTGACCTTGTTTTTGCCACGCACTACGGGTGTCATCTTCACAGACCCTCGGAACTGGGAAGACCGGTTGATTCGGAGAATCCACAGAAGATGGAAAGGATCCTGGAAGCGCTTGGAGCGAAGACCAGGGACTATGCTGAGAAGCTTGATTGCTGCGGTGGACCTCTTCTTCCTGTCCATCCTGAAACATCCCTGGCAAAGACGGGACAGAAATTGAAATCGATACAGGACCAGGGATTCAGCGGGATGGCCCTTTCCTGCCCGTGGTGCCACAAGATGTATGATTCCAAACAGAAGAAAGCAGGTGAGACCGTGAGTGCAAAACTGTCGGTTCCCGTTCTCTATATTACTCAATTGATGGGACTCGCCTTCGGTCTGGACAGATCCGAACTTGGACTCGAACTGAACATGAGCCCGGTTGAAAAGGTCCTTGAACCAAAGGAGGCGGCCCCATGAAGAAGATAGGGGTTTTCGTTTGCCACTGTGGTGTTAACATCGCATCTAAAGTGGATGTGAAAGAGGTTGCGGAATATGCTTCCAAGCTTGATGGTGTCGTGGTATCCACCGAATACAAATACATGTGTTCCGACCCTGGTGCAAAGCTGATAAAGGATTCCATTGCCGAGTATGACCTCGACGGGATAGTTGTTGCCAGCTGTTCTCCAAGGATGCATGAGCATACGTTCAGAGGGGTGGCCGAGAGCGGAGGCATGAATCCCTACAATGTTGAGATCACCAATATCAGGGAGCAGTGCTCATGGGCTCACGATGATCCGGTCGAAGCCACTGCCAAAGCAAAACAACTGGTGGCTGCAGCTGTATCGAAGGCCGCCCTTCTGGAATCCCTTGAGAAATCAAGGACCCCCGTAACCTCTGAGGCGTTGGTCATCGGAGCGGGGATCGCAGGGATACAGGCTGCCCTTGAGATAGCTGATTCCGGATTCAAGGTCCATCTTGTGGAGAAGGAACCCACTATCGGAGGAAGGATGGCCCAGCTGGACAAGACCTTTCCCACTCTTGACTGTTCATCCTGTATCCTGACACCCAAGATGATGGATGTGAAGAACCATCAGAACATCGATCTGATGTCCTATTCTGAGGTCCTTTCTGTAGAGGGTAGTGTTGGGAATTACAGGGTCAAGGTCAGGAAGAAGGCCAGATATGTTGATATGGAGAAGTGTACCGGATGCAACGAATGTGCCATCGCATGCAGGTTGAAAGGCCATGTCCCGGATCCCTTCAACATGGGTATGGGAAAAAGGTCTGCCGCCTATATCTCATTCCCACAGGCCATACCGCTAAAAGCGACAATAGATCCAGACCATTGCCTCATGCTGAAGTTCGGGAAATGCGGTGACGGTCCTCTTTGTCAGAAAGCATGCGATCCCGGGGCAATTGATTTCACTCAGAAAGATGAGGAAGTGGAGTTGACGGTCGGGACCATCCTTGTGGCCACCGGATATGACCTCCTCGATGCAAGCAGATTGTTCGAGTATGGATATACCCGTTCCAAGGATGTAATAACCACAATGGAACTCGAGCGTCTGATCAGTTCTTCGGGTCCGACAGGAGGAAAGATCGTCCTCCCTTCGAACGGCGAATACCCGGATTCAGTCACATTCATACTATGCGCTGGATCCAGGGATGAGACCCAGTGCACATGGTGCTGCAGGATAGGTTGCATGTCCGCCCTCAAGCATGTATATCTACTGAGGGAGAAACTCGGACCCGAGACCGAGATCAACATCTGTTACACGGATATCAGAAGTTTCGGCAAGGGATACGAGGAGTTCTACAGGAAGATAAGGGGAAAAGGTGTCAACCTCTTCAGGGGAAGACCCTCAGAAGTGCGGGTGAACCCCAAGGATATCACCATCGATGTCTTTGACACCACCACTAACAAACTTTTCCAGATAGGCACCAATATGGTGGTCCTTGCCCCTGCCCTGGTCCCGAGGGCTGATTCGGAGGAGTTCGCAAGGATACTCGGTCTATCCCGGAGCGGGGATGGATTCCTTATGGAGGCCCACCCCAAACTCAGACCGGTGGATACGTTCACTAATGGCATCTTCATCGCCGGATGTGTCCAGAGCCCCAAGGATATCTCCGATACGGTGTCCCAGGCCTGCGGTGCGGCATCCCGCGCTCTTGGTATACTTACTAAGGATGAACTCGAGAACGATCCTTTGATAGCATGGGTGGACCCGGAGGTATGTGTCGGATGCGGGGTCTGTGTGGAAGTTTGCGCATACAGCGCAAGGTCACTGAACGAGGTGACAGGCATAGCCGATGTTGATGATGCGCTCTGTGCGGGTTGTGGGGCCTGTATCGCCGCATGTCCGTCCAATGCGTCTACACACAAGAACTACACCAAACAACAGATGGTCAGAATGATCGACGAGGTGGTCTAGATGGCAGCTGCCAATGATGAAATCGCACCTGCCGGAGCTTTCCAAAAGAGAGGGTCGGTCCTTGTGATAGGTGGAGGCATCTCAGGTATCCAGTCATCACTGGACCTGGCGGATGCCGGTTTCAAGGTGTACCTGGTGGATGAGAACAGGTCCATTGGAGGCACCATGCCTCAACTTGACAAGACCTTTCCAACCAATGACTGTTCAATGTGTATTCTGGCTCCCAAGCTGGTTGCCACTGCCAGACATCCGAATATCCAGATCATCACCGCTGCAGAGGTCAAGGACCTGCAGGGAGAACCCGGTAACTTCAAGGTGAAGGTCTTGAAATATGCCAGGTCCGTTGATGAGGATATATGCAATGGGTGCGGAGTCTGTGTCGAGAACTGTCCGGTAAGATATGTCCCTCAGCTTCCGGAGATTGTCGATATAAGAGAGGTCCTCGGAAAAGATGAGATCGAAAAGCTTGAGGGGATCATTTCAGGTTTTAAAAAGGACCAGAGTTCTCTGGTACCAGTGCTGGAAGCCATTAATGAGGATTACAATTATCTCCCTGAGAGCTCCCTCCGGTTCGTATCACAGGAACTGGATGTTCCTCTTTCCCAGGTTTACAACGTTGCAACGTTCTTCACAGCCTTTTCATTGACACCCAGGGGAAGACATACCATCAAGGTATGTCTCGGGACTGCCTGCCATGTAAGAGGAGCTCCAAGAGTACTGGATGATATCACCAGAGAGCTTGGGATCGAACCCGGTCAAACCACAGAAGATGGTGAGTTCACATTGGAGACCGTCAACTGCCTGGGAACCTGCGCACTTGGCCCTGTGGTCATGATCGATGAGGAGTACCACATGGTCAAACCCGGTTCCTTCCTGAAACTGCTTGAGGATTTCAAAACAGGAAATGCTGTACCCATTGAACCCCCGGAGGTGAAAGAATGACCGGAGGGAGCAAACTTGGATCCGTAACTGACCTTGAGAAACTGATAGGCACTCTTTCGAAGAAAAGAAATGCCAACAAGAATAGGACGATCGTGGTCCCGGGCGGAACATGCGGGAATGCAAGGGGAGCCGGAAAGGTCTATGATAAGGTCATGGAGGCTCTTGAGAAGCTCTCGATCAAGGATGTTGATGTAAGAAGGACCGGATGCATAGGTTACTGTGCTCAGGAACCTCTCCTCTTGATCCTCCCGGAACGGACCATTTACACATCGGTGGACCCTGAGAAGGTGGGAGATATTCTGGATTCAACCTTCAAGAAAGGAAAACCTCTTGAAAACGCTCTCTTCAAGGATCCTGATACGGGGAAACCCGTTGAGAAAATGGAGGATCTTCCCTACTACAGGAAACAGCAGAGGAAAATTACGGGGAACACCGAGAACGTAGATCCTGAACGGATAGAGGATTACATGTCATTAGGAGGATACAGTTCCTTTCTCAAGGCCCTTTCATTGACACCTGAGGAGGTAATAGCAGAGATGAAGTCCTCCGGACTGAGAGGTAGAGGTGGAGCCGGTTTCTCCACCGGTACGAAGTGGGAGCTAGCAAGGAAGAACGATGGTGAGCGCAAATACATCGTCTGCAATGCCGATGAGGGCGATCCCGGAGCATTCATGGACCGAAACCTCCTGGAAGGCAACCCTCACAATGTACTCGAGGGGATGCTGATCGGTGCTCATGCCATCGGTGCCTCCAAAGGATTCGTTTATGTCAGGAAGGAGTATCCTCTAGCCGTCAAGAGGTTGAGGAATGCCATCTCTCAGATGAGGGAGTACGGACTCCTTGGGAATGATATCCTGGGAACAGGAATGGACCTCGATCTCGAAGTATACGAGGGAGCCGGTGCTTTTGTCTGCGGTGAGGAAACCGCCCTTATGGCCTCGATCGAGGGAAGGGCCGGAGAGCCCAGGCCCAGGCCACCCTTCCCTGCTCAGAGCGGCCTATGGGGAATGCCGACGAACATCAACAACGTGAAATCGTGGGCCAATGCAACTTTAGTCCTTGGAAAAGGTTCCAAATGGTATTCCAAAATAGGTACCAAGGGAAGCCCGGGAACCATGCTCTTCTCCCTTGTTGGAAAGACCAACAATTCCGGCCTTGTGGAGGTCCCCATGGGGATCACCCTCAGGGAGATGGTCTTCGAGATAGGGGGAGGGATCGCATCAGGTAACGAGTTCAAAGCGATCCAGACAGGCGGTCCCTCGGGGGGTTGTCTTCCTCGAGATATGCTTGACCTTTCAGTTGATTATGACTCTCTGAAAGAGGCCGGGGCCATGATGGGTTCCGGTGGTATGATAGTCATGGACAACAAGACCTGCATGGTCGATGTCGCAAGGTACTTCGTAAGATTCCTCAAGGATGAATCATGCGGAAAGTGTGCTCCATGCCGTGAGGGATTGGTACAGATGGATATCATCCTGACAGGGATCACAGAAGGGAACGCCTCAATTGAGGACCTGGATAAACTGGAGGTCCTTGCCGCTACAATGGCTGACGCTTCACTCTGTGCTCTCGGACAGACAGCTCCCAATCCCGTTCTTACCACCCTGAAATATTTCAGGGATGAGTACGAGGCCCATATAAACAGCGGGAAATGTCCGGCTGGTGTCTGCAAGAAGCTCACAACATATTCCATCAATGGAAAGAAGTGCACAGGATGCACTCTCTGCGCTCTGAAATGTCCTGTAAAAGCTATTAGCGGTGAGAAGAAGAAGGTCCACATCATCGATCAGGCCCTCTGTGTGAAGTGCGGACAGTGTCATGATGTATGCAATTTCTCTGCTGTGGAGGTGGTTTGATGATCAAATTGACGATCGATTCAGTTGAGTGCCAGGCAGAGGAAGGAGAGACGGTCCTTCAGGTTGCAAAGAGGAACAACATCAAGATCCCAACTCTCTGCCATCATCCTGCCATACCTCCATATTCCGCATGCAGAGTCTGTATCGTAGAGGTGAAACAGGGGAACAGGACCAGGATCACGGCCTCTTGTTCTCTGCCGGTATCCGAGGGAATGGAAGTGCTAACCGGTTCGGAGAGGGTCCTTCGATCGAGAAAGGTCCTTCTTGAACTCTATCTGGCCAGGTGTCCGGATTCGGAGGATCTCAAGGAATTCGCCTCTGAACTTGGTGTTGATACAACAAGGTTCACCTCGTATAGGGAGGTGGATGACAAATGTATCCTGTGCGGACTTTGCGTTAATGTGTGCAGGGAAAGCGGGAACACAACCCTCGGTTTCATAGGGAGGGGCGATAAAAGAAAGATCGGTACCCCCTTCGATGAGGCATCTGCCCATTGTTTGACCTGCGGAGCCTGCGAGTTCGTGTGTCCCACAGGCAGAATTGACCTTTCCGAGATCTCATCTCGGAAACCTATCCCCATCAAGGGGAAGTTCGATGAGGGTCTGTGCCAGAGGGGGGCCATTGATATTCCATTCCCCCAGGCTATCCCTAATGTCCCGATGATCGACCGGGAATCATGCAACTATTTCATAAATGGAAGCTGCAAGTTCTGTGAGACGGTATGCGAACCAGGTGCATTGAGGCATGATTCGGAGGATGAGGAGATAGAAATTGAAGTTGGTTCTGTGATCATGTCCACAGGATTCGAGGAATATGTTCCACCCACAGGCGGAAGCTACGGATACAACATCTATCCGAACGTTCTGACCTCCATCCAGTTCGAGAGGATGCTCTCCGCATCCGGACCTTACAAAGGGCACGTTAAAAGGATCTCTGACGGTATGGAACCTAAAAAGATCGCCTGGCTCCAATGTGTGGGATCAAGGGATGAAAGCTGTGACAATCCTTACTGTTCCTCTGTTTGCTGCATGTATTCAATCAAAGAGGCGGTGATCGCAAAGGAGCATGCTCCGGGTCTCGACGCCCACCTCTACTATATGGACATGAGGTCCTTCGGAAAGGATTTCGACAGATATTTCGAGAGGGCCAGGGACGAATACGGGGTCAAGTTCAGAAGGTCCAGGGTCCCCAGGATCGAACAGAACAAGGAGACCAAGGATCTGACCATCAGGTATGTCGATGAATCTGGCAAGGTAATGACAGAGGATTACGATATGGTTGTTCTGTCGGTGGGTCTGGAACCCTGCAGTTCGCTCGGAGACCTGGCAGGAGCATTGAATGTGAACCTGAACGGATACGGATTCGTTGAGACCGATCCATATTCCCATGTGACCACAAGCCGGCCAGGTGTCTATGCATCCGGGACGGTAACCGAGCCCAAAGACATACCGGAGAGCGTAACCCAGGCTTCCGCTGCAGCCGCCGAGGCAGCAAGGGATATATCCTCTGCAAGGGGAACGGATGTCACGATCAAGGACTATCCACGGGAAAGGTCTATCATGAACGACTTCCCGAGAATAGGTGTGTTCATCTGCCACTGCGGGATAAACATAGGAGGAGTCATTGATGTACCAAAGGTGGTTGAGAGCACCAAGACCCTTCCTTACGTAGTACTGGCTGATGATGAGACGTTCACCTGTTCCTCCGATTCACTGGAACGCATCAAGGATAGGATAGTGGACCTTGGGTTGAACAGGATCGTTGTTGCATCCTGCACACCCCGGACGCATGAGCCGATATTCCAGGACACTCTAAAGGAGGCAGGACTGAACCCCCATCTATTCGAGATGGTCAACCTCAGGGACCAGAACTCATGGGTCCACAGAGGCAACCCGGTCCTTGCAACCAAGAAAGCCATTGAAACCGTTCGCATGGGAGTGATAAAGGTAGCAGATATGGTCCCTGTGGAACATCATAAGGTCCCGGTCATCCCGGAAGCCCTTGTGATCGGTGGTGGTGTTGCCGGAATGAGCTCTTCTCTGTCAATGGCTGATCAGGGCTTCAAGGTCCATCTTGTGGAGAGAGAGGAGAAGTTGGGGGGACTACTGAACGATATCTACCTCGGGGCTGGCCAGGAGGACCCCGTGGAGCTTTTAAAGACCACCGTGGAGAAGGTGATGTCCCATCCGAACATTATCGTTTATACCTCATCGGAATTGATGGAGATAACCGGATACGTTGGGAATTTCACCTCCAAGATCGGTAATTCCGATGGTTCGCAGATGGTTCAGCATGGTGTTGTTGTGGTTGCAACTGGAGCGGACGCGTATGAACCGACAGAGTTCTCCTATGGAAAAAGCGACCGGATAATACGTCAAAAGGAGTTGGAGAAGGATATCGCCAAGGGATCTGGTTATCTGAAGGACCTAGGTGAGGTCGTAATGATCCAGTGTGTGGGATCCAGGAACGAGGAGCATCCGTATTGTTCCCGTATTTGCTGTACCAATGCTTTGAAGAATGCCGTAAGATTGAAGGAGATGAAGCCCGAACTGCCAATCTATGTTATGTATAGGGACATCAGGTCCTACGGTTTCAGGGAGGACCGTCTCTATTCGAAGGCAAGGAAGCTGGGGGTATTGTTCTTCCAGTATGATCCCGAAGGCGAGCCCCAAGTGGATGTGAAGGGTAAAGAGATCACTGTTAAGGTCTGGGACCGGGTCCTTCAGAGGGATGTGGTATTCCACCCGGACCGCCTGGTCCTTTCCACCGGAATGGTCCCGAAGGACAATTCGGATATCGCCCAGAAACTGAAGGTCCCCTTGAACCAGGACGGGTATTTCTCAGAGGCACATATGAAGCTCAGACCCGTGGACTTCTCCGGGGACGGTATCTTCCTCGCCGGAACCGCGCATTCCCCCAGATTCCTTGAAGAGGCGATCCTGCAGGGGAAGGCGACGGCAGCCAGGGCCGGGACAATCCTATCGAGGGAATTCCTGGAGACCAAAGGTAATATTGCAAGGGTTTCCAGCAGGAACTGTGCCGGATGCCAGCTCTGTGTTCAGATATGCCCGTATGATGCTATTGATTACGATGAGGAGAAAAAGGTCGTGAACGTGAACGAGATACTCTGCCAGGGATGCGGTGCATGCGCCGCGATCTGTCCAAGCGGCACCTCCCAGCAGACCTCCTTCACCAAGCGTCAGATAATGTCCATGATCGATGCAAGTTTGAGATGAGAGAGGTGGGAGGAAATGAGCGAAGAATTTGAACCGAAGGTCGTTGGGTTCCTGTGCAACTGGTGCTCCTATGCCGGAGCTGACCTAGCGGGAACGAGCCGGATACAGTATCCATCCAATATCAGGGTGATCAGGGTCATGTGCTCCGGGTCCGTTGACAGTATCTATGTGAACAGGGCGCTGATCGAGGGTGCTGATGCTATCCTTATCGGCGGCTGCCATCTGGGTGACTGCCATTATCTCAACGGGAACTACAAGGCCAGAAGAAAGATGGTGCTGTTGAAGAACATTCTCACTACACTTGGCATGGAGCCGGAAAGGATCTGGGTCAAGTGGATATCCGCATCCGAGGGCCAGAAGTTCGCTGATACGGTCAAGGAGATAGTGGATGAGACCAAGAAGCTGGGCCCGAACCCTCTTGGCCAGAGGTGGAACGTTTAGAGGTGTTATGATGACTGGTTACGAACTACCGATAAAGGATGACGTTCCGACAACGGTTAATGAGATGTTGAAGGATTGGTTGGTCAAAGGTAAGGTTGATGCCGTAATTGCCATGCAGGAAACCCCCACCGGAAAGTCCGCCTTTCCGGCAATGGTCTCCGATCCATCAAAACTGAAAACGAATGTTTTCGCACCCCTACTACCTGTTTCCACCGGTACGATGTTATCTCGATTGACCAAGGTCAGAGGATTCGAGAAACCCGTGGCAGTGGTCCTCCGTTCCTGTGAACTGAGGGCTCTGGTGGAACTTGTCAAGCTGAACCAGGCAGATCTGATGAATATCATCCTGGTTGGTGTGGACTGTCCAGGGACATTCCCCATGAACACATTTTCCTCCTATCCAGGGAAGGAATCCCCCACTGATGCAGTGCTAAAAGGCGGTGAGGCCAGTAAATACATGAGGACCGCCTGTCTCAACTGCAAGGACCCGGTGGTGGACAAGGCGGATATCGTGATCGGGATCTACGGCGCTGACCTGAAGAAAGGTCTAATTCTGGATGTATTGACAGATGCCGGAAATGGACTAATTGATGGTATGGAGCTCAAAGAGATCAAGGACTCCGGGAAGAGAAAGAAGGCCGTGGAAGAAGTGAGGAAGGAGAAGCAGAAGAACAGGGAGGCCTTCCTCAAGGAGAAGTCAGATATCAAAGGTATTGACAGGCTATTGGAGTTCTTCGATACCTGCGTCAACTGCCATAACTGCATGGGAGCATGCCCGATATGCTACTGCAAGGAGTGCCTTTTCGAGTCTTCGGTCTTCGACATGGAAGCCAATAAATACATGTCCAAATCCAAGGGAAAGGGGGCATTCAAGACACCGACGGATTCCCTTCTGTTCCATGTTACGAGGTTCAACCACATGATACTCTCATGTGTGCAGTGCGGTCTTTGTGAGCAGGCCTGCCCATCGAACATCCCACTCATGGATATAATCACAGGAATTGCCGAAAACGCCCAGAAGGAGTTCGAATACCTTCCGGGTTCCGATCCGGAGGCCCCCGTACCCATGGTGGTCTACAGGGAGGAGGAATTCCAGGATGTGGGGGAGTGATGGATGGAAGCCGTTGATTCGAGGAAGATCGATCCGAATTTCAAGTTCGAGATAGCCAAACAGGAAGGCGGAGAAGGCATAATGAAATGCTATGCCTGCGGAACCTGCACTGCGAGATGTCCCGAGATGGATGTCAAGGAGGAATGGAATCCCCGAACTGTGATCAGGAAGGCATTGCTTGGCCTGAAGGAGGAGGTATTGACCTCGGAGTTCATCTGGATATGTTCGGCTCATTACAGATGTCTTGAAAAATGCCCCCAGAAGGTTAACGTAAAAGGATTGATGAACCAGATAAGGGAGCAGAGGATCAGAGATGATCAAGATGGGGTTGTAGTTGAAGGAAGGGATGATTCCTTCAAATACATGATAGCCGAAGGGGAGTCCGGAGGGGAGATCTACAACTGTTTCTCATGCGGGACATGTACTGCAGGCTGCCCCGAAAGGGACCTTGACCCGCTTTATTCCCCCAGGAAGGTCATCAAGGCATCGCTTCTGGGAATGAAAAAGAAGGTCTATGAGAACAGGTTCGTTGAGATCTGCTCCACGCATTACAGATGTCTGGAGCAGTGTCCCCAGGGTGTCGAGATCCCTAAACTCATGTATGCGATCAGGGAACTGGCAATAAAGGAAGGATATTCAAGGGAGGGTCTTGATGAGTGCAGGTAGTACCACAGGAGCGGTTGCCGTAGTAGGAGGAGGAATTGCCGGTGTCCAGTCGGCACTGGACCTGGCCGATATGGGATTCAAGGTCTACCTTTTGGAGAAGAGTCCCGCAATAGGCGGGATCATGGCGATGCTGGACAAGACATTCCCCACCAACGACTGCTCGATGTGCATACTGTCACCGAAACTGGTGGATTGTTCCAGGCATCCCAATATCCATATCATGACACTTGCCGAAGTTAAAGGAGTCGAAGGCAAGGCTGGGAACTTCAAGGTAAAGGTCCATCAGAAACCCAGGTACATTGACATCGAGAAATGTACCTCCTGCGGGGACTGCGAGTCGGTATGTCCGATCAAGATCCCATCTCAGTTCGAGCAGGGGCTCGTTATGAGGAAAGCGGCCTACAAATACTATGCTCAGGCCATCCCCAATTCCTTTGTTATCGATAAGGAGGGTATACCAGGCTACAGAGGCTGTATCGATTGCGGAGCTTGTACAAAAGCCTGTAAGGCCGGAGCCGTGGACCACTCCATGAAGGCAAAGGACCTAGAACTCGATGTTGGAGCTGTCATACTTGCCATGGGGTCGGCTCCGTTCGATCCCAAGATCAAGAGGGAATTGGGCTACGGCAGGTTCAAGAATGTTGTTACATCGCTTGAGTTCGAAAGGATCCTTTCGGCTTCAGGTCCTTATGAAGGTAAGATCCTCAGACCCGGAGACGGAAAACATCCGAAGAAGATCGCATGGATCCAATGTGTGGGATCCCGTGACAGGAACATCGACCAGGAGTTCTGTTCCTCCATGTGCTGTATGTACACGGCCAAGGAGGCTGTGATCGCCAAGGAGCACGAGTCCTCGATAGAACCCACGATCTTCTACATCGATGTAAGATCGTTCGGAAAGGATTTCGACAGGTATATCGAGAGGGCCAAGAAGGAGCAGGATATCAGATATGTCAGGTCCAGGATCTCGGAGATATACGAGAACGACTGCGGGGACCTTCAGATAAGGTATGAGGATACCGAAGGGGAACTCCATGAGGAGACCTATGACATGGTGGTCCTTTCGATAGGACTCTGCATGACGGGGGATCGATCCAAGGTATTGAAGGACCTTGGTCTCGATGTGAACGATTTCGGTTTCGCTTTTTCGAACCAGAAGGACCCTGTTTCCCTTGTTAGACCTGGTATATTCATGGCCGGGAGTTTCCTGGAGCCACAGGCGATCCCTGAAAGCGTGATGCAAGCTTCTGCTGCAGCATCACAGGTGGCTGCGCTCCTCAGGGATTCGAGAGGGTCCCTTGTTACTGCAAGACCGGAGTACAAGGAGAGGGATGTGAGCAAGGAGGAGGCCAGGATCGGTGTCTTCATCTGCCACTGCGGCATCAATATCGGCAGCCAGGTGGATGTTCCAAAGGTTGTGGAATATGCCAGGACACTACCGAACGTGGTCTATGCCAGTGACAATCTCTATACCTGTTCGGAGGACACCCAGATCAAACTTGGAGAGATAATAAAGAGTGAGAAACTGAACAGGGTGATCGTTGCCGCTTGCACCCCAAGGACCCATGAACCACTCTTCAAGAAATCGATGGCAGAAGCGGGTCTTAACCCTCATCTTCTGGAGATGACGAACATCAGGGAACACTGCTCCTGGGTCCATTCAGATCCTGAATTGGCCACATTGAAGTCGAAGGAGCTAATATCCATGACAGTGGCCAAATCAAGGCTGCTGGAATCGATTCCTGCCATGAAGATCGATGTGGACCAGACGGCTCTGGTGATCGGGGGAGGGGTTGCAGGTATGACCTCTGCCATTTCTCTTGCCGATCAGGGATTCAAGACGGTCCTTCTGGAAAAAGAAGATAGACTTGGGGGGAGATTGAACTACCTCAGGTTCACTGTCGAGGGGATCGATATCGATGAACTGTTGAAGGACCTCAAAGGGAAGGTTGAGGGACACGAGAACATCGAGGTCATTTTAGGAGCTTCCATTTCTGGAATAAAGGGATACGTGGGCAACTACGATGTCACGATCAAGAGCAATGAGGTTGAGAAGGAACACCGGATCGGTGCGATCGTGGTGGCTGCAGGGACCAGGGAGCATGTTCCCACTTCCTATGGTTATGGAGATGATGACAGGATCCTGACACAATCTGAGGTGGAGGGATATATCGGAGGGTTAAAACCGGGAGAGATCAGGTCAGGTGAGACCTTCGTCATGATCCAGTGCGTAGAATCCAGGGAGGGTGAAAGGAACTACTGCTCCCGGACCTGCTGTATGGGGTCTCTGAAGAACGCTCTTAAGATCAAGGAGATAAATCCAAGGGCAGAAGTATACATCCTTTATCGCGACCTCATGACATACGGTTTCTGGGAGAGATATTACAGGAAGGCCAGGGACCTTGGCGTCATTTTCATGCAGTATTCGATCGATGGTAAACCGGAAGTGGATATCGGTGAGAAGGTCTCCGTAAAGGTCATGGAACCCATGCTCCAAGAAGAGATAGAGATAGGAGCGGATCACCTGATCCTTGCAACAGGGATGGACCCGATCGAAGATAACGAGGAGATCGCCAAGTTATTGAAGGTCCCTCTGAACCAGGACGGATATTTCCTGGAGGCCCATGTCAAATTGAGGCCAGTTGATTTTTCAACCAGAGGTGTCTACCTTGCAGGAAGCTGCCATACACCCAAGTTCATAGGTGAATCCATCTACCAGGCCCAGGCAGCAGCTGCCAGAGCTGCCACGATATTATCCAGTCCAACCCTTGAGGCGGAACCCAACATTGCAGTCGTTGATGTCGACATGTGCTCCGGATGCAGGACCTGCATATCGCTCTGCCCCTACAACGCCATCGATTCCGTGACGGAGGAGATCGACGGGGTGGAGGTGACCCATGCACAGATCAATGAAGGATTATGCCAGGGATGCGGTACCTGTGTTGCAGCATGCCCCTCCGGTGCGATAAACCAGAGAGGGTTCAAGGACGATCAGATACTTGCGATGATCAAAGCTCTTAGTACATGCTCCGGAGGTGGTAACTGATGGGAGACTTCGAGCCTTCGGTGGTCGCATTTCTGTGTAATTGGTGCTCGTATGCCGGAGCGGACCTTGCTGGTACTTCCCGGTTGAAATATCCTCCCAACGTCAGGTCCATTCGTGTCATGTGTTCCGGAAGGGTGGACCCGGTGTTCGTTCTGGATGCTATAAAGGAAGGGATCGATGGAGTGTTGGTGGCAGGATGTCATCCGGGGGACTGCCATTATCAATCCGGTAATTACAAGACCAACAGGAAGGTCAAGCTGATCAAGAAGATGCTTTTCGAATTGAACATTGATCCCAAAAGGGTGAGGTTCGAGTTCATCTCCGCTTCCGAGGGTCAAAAGTTCGCAGATGTTGTAACGGATTTTGTGGGACAGCTCAAGGAAATGGGTCCCAATCCGCTTAAGGGGGAATGCCAGTGACAGGAGAGAAACTGAAATTCGCATTCTACTGGGCTGCCAGCTGCGGGGGCTGCGAGATAGCGGTCCTTGACATAGATGAAAAGATCCTGGAGGTCGCAGCTGTCGCTGATATCCTCTTCTGGCCTGTTGCGATAGATACCAAATACTCTGATGTAGAGAAGATGGAAGATGGTTTCATCGATGTCTGTTTCTTCAACGGGGCCATCAGGAACTCGGAGCAGGAGGAACTGGCCCATTTATTGAGAAAGAAATCCAAGGTACTGGTGGCATTCGGCTCATGTGCGATGACCGGAGGAATTCCAGGGCTTGCAAATATGTCGAACAGGGAAGGTGTCTTTGATACCGTCTATCACGATAATGCATCCATAGAGAATCCTGATGGGACCGAACCCGAGGTGTCTTCTCAGGTTCCGGAGGGTGAACTGACAATACCTGAATTCTATGATACTGTTAGGACCCTGGACCAGACAGTGGATGTCGATTACTACTTACCAGGTTGTCCACCACCAACCAACCTGATCCTGACTGCGGTTGATGCGATAATCAAGGGAGAACTCCCCCCCAAAGGATCCGTGATCGCTCCTGCCAAATCGGTGTGTGATGAATGCAAGTACGAGAAATCCGATAAGAGGATAACGGAGATCAAGAGAATATACGAAGTTGAGAAGCTGGAGGATAAATGTCTTCTCGAGCAGGGGATAATCTGCATGGGTCCTGCAACCAGAGGAGGGTGTGGGGCTCCTTGCACAGAAGCGAACATGGCCTGCACCGGTTGTGGAGGTCCCACTCCGAATTCTCTTGACCAGGGGGGGAAGATGATATCCGCTCTTGCTTCGATCCTTGGGTTGGACGGAGAGGAGAACTATTCCGATGAAGAGGTGGATGCTTTAATTGATAAAGTTGTGGACCCGATAGGGACCTTCTACAAATACGGTCTTCCCTCTGCCCTTATCAAAAGGAAGGTGATGAAAAAATGAGGTCCGTCGTAATAGATCCCATTACCAGATTGGAAGGACATGGTAAGATCAACATCTTCCTGGACGATAACGGGAATGTTGCCAATGCATACCTTCAGATTCCGGAGCTCCGTGGCTTCGAGAAGTTCGCTCAGGGAAGAAGAGCGGAGGATATGCCCCAGATCACATCACGGATTTGCGGAGTATGTCCGGTGGCACACCATTTTGCCGCTACCAAGACATTGGATTCTGCGTTCAAGGTGGACCCTCCAATCGCAGCAAAGAAGCTGAGAGAGCTGATGAACTGCGGTTATTACATCTACGACCACACGCTGCATTTCTATTACCTGGGAGGTCCTGATTTCGTTGTCGGACCTGATGCTCCACCTGGAAAGAGGAACATTCTTGGTGTGATCGAGAAGGCCGGTGTTGATATCGGCAAGGAAGTTATCAAGCACAGGGCATACGGGCAGAGGATCACTGCGATCCTTGGTGGAAAGGCAACACATCCTGTTTGCGGTCTACCCGGTGGTGTTTCCAAGGGATTGAACCGAGATGAAGTGAAAGAGATAAAGGAGATGGGAAAGTCCTGCGTGGAATTCGCCAAGTTCTCCCTGGGTCTTTTCGAGGACATCGTGTTGAAGAACAAGGATTATGTGGATCTGATTACCAAGGGTCCCTATCAATTGAATACTTACAACATGGGTCTGGTCGATGAGAAGAACAAGGTGAACTTCTACGATGGGGATATAAGAGTGAAGGATCCCGATGGAAATGAATTCCTGAAGTTCAAAGTGGATGATTATCAGGAAGAGATAGCTGAAAGAGTGGAGAAATGGTCCTACATGAAGTTCCCGTATCTGAAGAAGGTCGGGTGGAAGGGCTTTGTTGATGGAAAGGATTCCGGTTTCTATAGGGTAGGACCTCTTGGAAGGTTGAATGCCTCTGACGGTATGGCAACCCCTCTGGCTCAGAAGGAATATGACAGGATGTACGAGATCCTGGGTGGGGATCCGATCAACTCAACATTGGCATTCCATTGGGCCAGATTGATAGAGTTGTTGTATGCGACAGAGAGGACCATGGAACTGGTTGACGATGAGGATGTTCTCTCAGATAAGATAAGGAATCCTGTTGGTGAACCCGGAGAAGGATTCGGTGTTGTGGAGGCTGCAAGAGGGACATTGATACATCACTATGATGTGGATGAGAACGGTCTCATAAAGAAGGCGAACCTCATTGTTGCTACAACGAACAATGCAGGTGCCATCACCATGTCCGTCAGGGATGCTGCAAAGGGCCTGATCAAGAACGGAAATGTTACGGATGGGTTATTGAACATGGTTGAGATGGCCTTTCGTGCCTATGATCCCTGTTTCGGTTGTGCAACCCATACAATGCCCGGACAGATGCCTCTAATTGCAAATATCTATGATAAGAACGAGAGATTGCTGAGGTCCATCAAGAGGGATTAGATGAGGACCGTTGTGGTCGGTGTGGGTAATCCTATCCTTGGTGATGACGGGGTGGGGATACATGTTGCAAGGGACCTAAAGGGTAAATTGGAAGTGGATATCAGGGAGGCTTATACCGGTGGTTTGAACCTTCTGGACCTGATCATCGGTTATGATAGGGCGATCCTTGTAGACGCTGTGTATATGGAGGATATGGCCATCGGTGAGGTCCGGGTGATGGGTTTGGATGAATTGGGGACGGCCCATTCCTCGAACCCCCATGATGCGACCTTGATGGAAGCGTTGGAGATGTCGAAAAGAATGGGGGAAGAGAGGATCCCCGAAGAGATAGTTCTTGTTGGAATAAAGATAGAGAGGGTGGATGAGTTCAGTGATGAATTGAGTCCCAAAGTGTCATCTTCAATAGAGAGGGCCTCTGAAGTGGTAAAAGAATTGATCGAATAAAGGTTCATTTGATCTTTAGCAAGGACCTCTCCGAAAACAGCGGATCTTTTCCATTTTGGTGCGGAAGTCGGAAATTCTTATTGAAGAGTGACAAATGAAATAGCTTGATTATTTCGCTATTAATTGAGATTATTAAAACTATAATATCTTAAGAAATAAAGGTAATAATCAAATTTTTTTTCCTACTTCTGCGTAATTGAGCACAAATCGGAAAGGAAATCCTTCGATCTTGGTGGTCTCAACACCATAGGACCCAGGTTGTGGTCAATAAATTATTTGTTTCAGAATATTAAAGAATTGCCTCTTCTGGGGGGATTGGGCAATAGATTTGAGTTATAAATTGTGATACATAGACAGATTTGATTTCCATCTTCTAAATAGAATTGAGAATGGGGTGAAAAATAAACCTAGAATATTTGGTCCACTCCCGGTAAATGTTTTATAGACAAGTCTGATGAAGATATTTTGCCATATGAGGTCGAGTGGCCGACACTATTGTGACAGCCAACGAACAAGACAATGGACTGTACTACAGCCCTGTCTACCATGATATCTTCCATTTTGGAGGAAATCATATATTTGCATACGACCAGAACGAAAATGAGGAGACTATGAACAGAACGGAAATTATTCGGGATGTCGGCTCGATAAACTCACATGGCACTTTTCCTTTTCTGGGGGGGAAATGGGTATTATCGATCAATCTGTCCAAACAATTCCTCAATTTGTTGGGGTGTCCCATCCCAATGTTTGATAATTTGAAAAGTCAAGGGGCTAAATTCATGAATATGTCCACATGATTGACATAGGAAGATATAATTTTGATCTTTCCTAATTGCAATGTTTATCTCCTCATAATTTGGTAATGAAATATTCATATCATTTTTACATTTATTACATAATTCTACAAATGTGAATCCAGAGAATCCTTGAATATAATCTCTATATAATACTTGAACAATATTTGCAATTGTTATTTCCGGTAAAATTCTATTATATTGAATGCCTTCGATATTCACAAGAAATCCTTTGATATTTCTTGTAATACCTTTCTCAATTATTGGTAGAATATAATCAAAAGATTGGATTGAAGAATACATTATATTTGACTTTCTAGCAATTGCATATCCAATTTCTTGATTCATCCATTGAGAGGTAATACTATTGCGAGTTATTATTGGCATAAATAAATCAAATTGGTTCAGAGCAGTAAGGACTTTTGTAGTAATATTTTCTCCTGGTAAACTTGTATTTTCCACTATAATCGGTTCAAGCCCCATCCGTGATAAAGTAATTGAAACCATATTCACAAACTTGGCATCTTTTGATTGATATGAAATGAAGATATTCATTACTTCTCCACCCTATATTATTAA
>CBDDUX010000053.1:0-14434 GCA_965234725.1 Thermoplasmatota archaeon
TCAAACCATATGGTGTCGTATAACTAAGGGTATGGTGTCGGGGACGGGGTTTGAAAGAATACTCAAAACTGTCAAAAATGATACTCAAAATGTAAGAATTTCTTCTTGATGCCTTCAAGAGAGATCATAAGGAGCGATAGAAAAGGGCCCCTTCGGGGGCCTACATTTTCAACAAAGAATTGTTAAAACCATTCTTTCCCGCTATCATAGATTATAGGGTTCGATCCTGTATATCTGTACCTTCTAATTGGGATTTCTGAGGTGAGCCCAACTCCTGCTCAGATGGAGTAGATGGGATTTTCTCCAATTCTAATTGGTCATTTTGAGAAGGTGGAGAATCGGATCCTTTCCTCTTTTTCAAAATGAGGAATACAACAATCCCGATTACTATCAGAATAACTAAAATGAGGATCACGATAATAACAAAAGGGAAACCTCCCTTGTCATCCTTCTTCTCTTTGATCAAAGGATCTGTCCCATCCTGATACTCTTGAAGATCGGTCTTCCCGTCTCCATCAGCATCGTTATCTGCAGAAGGAGTTTTCGGATCCAGACCATGGCTGTCCTCCCAACCATCTGGCATCCCGTCATCATCGGTGTCATCATTGAAGGGAAGGGTTCCATTCTTGTTTTCAAGTGCATTGGACATCCCGTCATTATCAGCATCGGCTTCTCCGTCAGATGGATCATCGATGGAGAGGCCCCATTCGATCTCGATGAGGTCGGGGATGCCATCCGAATCGGTATCATGGTCTTGCGGAAGGACCTTCAGATTGAAAACAGTGGAATTGGTATTCCCTTCTTCATCTGAGACAGTGACGGTTATCTCGTAATCTCCGGAAGAAGTCACGGTTCCCTTCAATTGGTTTCCATCAACACCGATCGGAGCTCCCTGCCATGAATATGATACTATTCCAATATTGTCAGCTGCTGTGATCGTGACATCAACATCCTGTCCCTCATAGATCGTGATATCATCGATGGGTTCGATCTCCGGAAGAATAATATCTTCAATCTCCAGATTCAATATCTCGGTAATATTCTGGTTGTCACTTGAATCTTTCACAATAACATTGTAAAACAGAGGGCCAGCCTCATCAATGGCTATAGATATCTCATGTGTGAAAATATTACTATCTGAAGAGAGAATTATCTTTTGATGAGTTGTGTTTGCGAACCAGTATTCGAGTTCCAGGTCACTGATCTCGATATTATCCCAGACTTCAAAATAGAATTCGTAACTTCCACCTGTTTCCAGTTTTTGTGAATATCCTGTCAAATTAATCAAAGGAATAAAATTATCTATTATAGTAATTTCACCAACATCTCCAGAAAACCAGTTCTGGGATGTATCTACAAACGAAATCTTATATGAAAGTGGAACTATGGATCTGAAAGGAAGTGCTACCTTCTTCCAGTATTCGTCATTCCCATTAAAGGTCATGGTAACATTTTTGTGCTCAGCATCCTCATACCAATATTCCAACATTGAAGACTCTATCTCTACGTTGTCTGTTGCTCTAACTCTGATCTCAATGATCTCTCCGGTAGATCCTTGATCGGTGGACATATTCTCAAGGATCTTGGGTGACTCCATATCCAAAACGATCACTTGTCTGATCTTTGAGCTATTTTTATTGCCTGATGAGTCCGTTGAATGGAACATGTAGAACAGGGTTGAAAGGGAATCGCTTGGTAGATCGATAGTGTAAGAATAGACTGTTCCTCCCATCAGTGAAATGTTTTGATGCTCACCATTGCCAAACCAGAATTCAAGATGAACACTTTCCACCTCTATGTTATCGATTATCTTAATCGAAATTGGGATTGAACTTCCGGTTGTTGAAGAATTGATTGGATTAATCTCAATAAATATTGGGAGATCATCATCCTTGACTGTGACTGTTTTCTCCATTGTCCTATTCCAATTACCAGATGTATCTACTGCAAGGAAAGAGTAATAAATTAACTCAATAGAACCTGACGGTATTGAAAGGCCATAGGTCCAAGTGTCAGATGAAATCATATTCATTGTTAGATTACTTGATTCAGTAATCCCAAACCTATACTCTAAATGGACCTTTTCAACATCGATGTTGTCTAAAACCTGAACTTTAAAGAGAAATGAATTACCTGTTGATGCAATCGTTCCGGTCATATCATTAATAATTTTAGGACGATCGTAATCAAATATATCAATCTCCATCTGCTCGGTTGTATTGGTGTTCAGATAAACATCCTGAGCCTCAAAGTAGTAGACCACTGATGAAAGGTCATGATGGATCAATAGGGATGTAGACCAGTTGATATTATCTTCAGTCACTAGATCAATAGATCCGAACGAAGGAGATTCCTGTTTGAAAAATAACTTAACGGACATTAGTTTCACATCATCTGTTACTGATGCATTGAGGACCAAGATCTCTCCGGTTCTTCCGTGTGTAATATTGCTGTAATAATCGTAGGTTGGTTTGATAGTGTCATCGGCGAGGTAAATATTACTATGGTCTGATTCACCTATTAAATTTAAAGCTTTGACTGAATAATAGTATCTTGTTCCTATGGTTACATTTTGATCTATGAAGAAATTCACAGGATGAGAACTGTACTTCAGGGACATGCTGCCTATCGAGGTTCCTCTATAGATATCATATCCTATTATCTGAGAACCACCATTGGATATTGGCACCTTCCAACTCAGGTAGATACTATCGGATCTGACCGTAGCATTCAATCCGGTTGGAGAATCGGGAGGTGAATCTGATGTTATTTTGGTTACTCCCCAATCCTCCATCCCATTGAAGCTTGTATCATATGCTCCGGTAGTTGTAGGGTAACCTGTAGAATCAACTCTTCCGGTTGTGTAGACGAAATCGTTCGAATCCACAACGATTCCCTCTGAATAATCATTAGAGGTACCTCCAAGATATGTTGAAAACAATAATGATGAAGCATTTTTATCGAGTTTGAAAACCAATGAATCAGTCCCCCCAGAATTAATAGAAAAATCTGAATCTTCTGACATCGGAAAATTGGTGGATTTAGTATATCCAGAAACCCAGATGTTACCCCTTGAATCGAAATCCAAATCACTTATTGTATCTGACCCAGATCCTCCAATTAAAGTGGAGTATGATAATGAACCACCTGTAATATTCAAATTCGTAACGAAGCCATCTGAGTTACCCACTATTGAATTACTATAAGCACCGGATGTAACTGGGAAATCGGTAGAAGAGGTATAACCAGCTACTGTAGCATTGTTATTAGTGTCCAGAGCAATACCTTGGATATAATCAGAAGAGCTTCCTCCGAGATAGGTGGAATATATCAATGAGGAACCAGCGGAGTTTATTTTGAAAATAAAACCGTCTTGACCATCATTCTTTGAGGTATCATATGCTCCCAAAGTTGTTGGAAAATCTGATGATTTTGTATTACCTCCAACATATGCATTACCGGATGCATCCACAGCAATCTCATTACCAATATCAGTATCTGATCCACCAACCAAAGTAGAATAAGAGATAGCACCTGTACTTCTACTGATCTTCATTACGAATACATCACCTATTCCATCATAAGAGGTATCATAGGCACCAGAACTTGTGTAGAAATCTTCAGAATATGTATATCCGGTGATATAAGCGGAACCTGACCCAAAAAGTTTGACTCCATTTGCATAATCGCTGCTCGTTCCTCCGATATATGAGGCATATGACAAGGCATTGCCTTTGGAGTTCAGAACCACAATGAAACCATCTGTTGTCCCTCCTATGCTAGTATCATTTGCACCTGATGTCGTTGGGAAATCAGAGGATCTTGTATACCCTGCTACGTATGCATTTCCTGAGGAGTCAACATCAATACCATAGCCATATTCATTGCCGGTTCCACCAATGTAAGTGGAATAATCAAGGGAATTACCAGAATAATTCAATTTAATGACAGCCACATCCTGACCGCCATTATGGCTTGTATCGTATGCACCAGAAGTGATTGGAAATGCATTTGAACAAAAACCAGTTACGTAAGCATTCCCAAGAGAATCCACATGCATATCAAAAGAGCGGTCCCATGTGGTTCCACCCACAAAGGTGGAATATATCAATGGATCAATCACGATCTTCCTCGACTTGTCAAAATCACCAAGATCAAATGAATATCGATCTTCATTTATTCCAATGAACTTGCAATTAATCGATTCCTCTATATCGTTTGAATAGAAAACGCGAAGATCATCTTCACAAATATCCGGTCCATTCTTAATCTGAATATTAATGAGGTCATCTTTTACCACAAGATCATCGTGACCATCTACTTCGACAAGAATATCCCCTGGATCTGCACCTTGATTAATAATAAATTCATATTTCAGCTTTCCATCTGAACCTCTGAAAAGAAGGTCGATCCCTTCCCAAATATCCTCGTATAATACCTCTGAATAGCTCGGAATATCTATTGCCCATTTATCGGGATCGTCACCAATTAGAAAATTAGTATTTTTTGATATTACCTTCTGACCAACAGGTTCAACTCCATTTGCACCAATGAACGAATACTTGAGTACATGTCCTGAGCTTTGGTCCAAATTAATATCAAGAAAGAAAGAATCTTCAGATAGAGCGATCCTTCCAAATTCTGTGTTACTAATGAAAAAAATATGATCTTCCCATTGACCCTCGTTCTTAATAAAATGATCGAAAGCCAAATTAAAGGGTTCGATAGCCCTACCACTATAGATGTAGGCATCTTCTAGGTCCGTGGTTGCACCTGTTTTAGAAATCTGGGTAGAACTAATTACTATAATGATTAAGGCTACAAAGCTCATCTTGGAAGTATTATTCATGAATGGACCACCTGGGATAAGGGGATTTTTTCATTAGGTTGTTATCTATATTAATTTTTTCTCAGTTATTTCAGCAAAAATATCATTGATGAATAATTTATTTTCATTATTTGAAATTATTCCCATTTTAGATTACAACATAAAATACCTCTATGAAAGAGTGGAGATTCGGACCTATCTCCAAGTGTCGGAATGCAATAGATAAGTGTCGGAAACGGGGTTTATCTAGTTAAGTCAAATAACCTGGAAAATGCCCCGAAAAACCCCTTTTCGAGAAAAGATTTCCGAGCGGATGACGGATGGAAACGGTCCGGACCAAGATGAAAAAGAAGCCCCTTTCAAATGTGTCGGAAGGGGCTTCAACATTTGAATATCTTTCATTATTCGTATGTATTGAACTACACAGTAATTTTTGATGTTATTTGAAGGCATATATCGATCGATTAGTGTCCAATTCAAATATGGATTCGTACTAAGGATGAGAAATGTCCATTGACCATCTTCGGAAAGCCAGTTTGCTAGTATCTTCTATGTTTGTGGTGCAAATGGATTTTCCATTAATGGATAGTTATCTAGCCCTAGATGAGGCAATCCAATATCTCCGATTCCGTCTCCGGCGAATCGACCGTCAGCTCCATTATCAAGGCCTGAATAATCATCCCAATAATTTCCCTCCCCCTGCCCGTCATCCCAATCATTGGCCATGTTTGAGATAGCCTGGATATTATTTCCAATGAAAGCGTTATGATGAATATCATTCCCGGATGAATTGTCGATCTTTAGGCCAATTTCATTTTGACTCATTGCATTCATATTTATCGAGCATTCGTCGGAATAAAAGATCAATATTCCGGATTCATTATTATCCATACAACTATTTTTCCTGATGATACAATCATCCGAATCGCTCATCCTGATACCGACTCTGAAGGAAATACAGGTATTGAATATGATCTGATTTTCCTTGGAGGAATATATCTCGATCCCGTAAAAGGAACCGTTGAAGCACAGATTATTCATTATACTATTATTCTCTGATTGATGCCCTACGAAAATGCCGCAGTTACTATTATTGCCGCAATAATTATCGAAAATTTCGTTGCCGGTCGATCCCTGGACCACTATGCCTCTTTCGTTTTCATTGCAAGTATTTTTAACTATTTTGTTCCAAGAAGATGAAATGAAGATGTTGATCCCTCCCCCCCAATTGTTCATTACTTCATTCGAATTCAATTTATTGTTTGAACATCGATCTCTCAACCATATCCCGTCCCCATTGTTCAGATTAATTGAATTCTTTGAAAGGATATTGAATGAGGACCTCTCCAATTTGATCCCTATTCCATCGAAATTTGTACCGTACCCATTTCGATTGAACTGATTCTCCCTTAACAGATTGAGGTCAGCTTCATCCAGCCATATACCTTCATGATTGTCATTATACCGGTTGTTCGATAGAACATTATTTTTTGAATTTCGAATGATCATTCCTATCCATTCATTATTGGAGCAGCTGTTGTTCTTATAGGTGTTATTCGAGGAATCCCTGTTGATCATTCCCACCCTATTCTCCTGGATATTATTACCCTCTATTGAATTATGATCAGATATAACATCAACATTGATGCCGAAATATTGGTTTGATATTTGATTACCGGTCAACGAGTTATCAACAGCTCTTTGCAGGTACATACCATTCCAGGTGTTGTTATCGATCATATTTCTTGTAATATCATTATTGGAGGACCCCTCCAGGAGTCCGATCCCTCCACCGTTGGTATTATTGCCGTTTTTATAAAATCCATTATTGTATATTGTATTCCAGGATGAGTTCCACAAATACAGCCCGAACAGATGGTTCTTCTCGAAATGGTTCCTTTCGATCGTGATCCTATTCGAATGGATCAATCTCAGCCCATTTCCAAGAGGAGAAGAAAATGAAGAGTTCAGAACACTCACATTTTCGGAAAATGCGATGATGGTTTCCGTTTTCAATTCAACAGAATCGATCATAAAATCAAATGAGCTAGCTACAATAAGTTGTCCGATGTCTTTTAAAATTTCCATGTTTTCCTGGTTGGATATGTAATGAATTGGTTTTGATATCACAGTGTTGGTCATATCCATTGAATGGGAATCGTAATGCTCCCTGATATCTCCATTTAAAATGATTCCAACACCACCAAAGGTATTGTTCACTAGAATGGATCTGCAGCAGGAATCAAGTTCCAATCCGGTTCCTATAAATTGATTGTTTTCGAAGCTGATATCATCGGAATCTGTTATCACCACTCCCTCCCATCTTTGTGATTTGATCCGGTTGGAGGAGATCTCCATGTTCGTGGAACTTTCGATGTTGAGATCTGTTAATCCCTGCTGAGCAAAGGTGTTGTTCTCAATTTTCGTACCTGTAACATCTCTGATACTTATACCTTGATAATTCTCTTCTAAATGGTTTGAATTTATCCTTACAATAGAGGATTCAACGGATTGTATCCCGATCTGAGAGTTCAATGAGATATCGTTACGGATCACTTCAATGTCCGACGATCTGCCCTCAATGAAGATCCCGTTCCCTCCATTTTCAATGATCTCGTTTTCAATGATACTAACTGAAGAAGATCTCCTGATGATTATTCCCATTCCCTGATTAGATCTGATGACATTTCGAGAAATGATCGCGTTGCTGACATTTTCAAATATCATCCCTGCTTCGTCGTAGTAATCATTCGGCGGCCATATCATATCTTGAAACATGGGGATAGAAGCGTTCTTGAACGTACAATTTCTGATCATGAAATGGGCATTCGTATCTTTCACGAGAATACAATATCTGCTCTCTTGAGGATCAGCAACAATATCCTCGATGATAAAAGGGTCCTCACTTGTGCCTGTGCCATCTGATATACCATTTTTAGAAATGAAATCTGAGTTGCTAGAAATTATAATGGGGATCTTGATATCGATCTCTTCTTTCTTTTCGTCACTACTTCGACTAATACATCCAGCAATGGAAACGAAAAGCAATAATGCTGCTGTTAGTGATACTGCTGCCTTTCTATTCATACTCGACTTCCATATATCAATGATCATGAAGAATTAATAATACTTTGGTACAGGAGTGTAACAAAGTTGATCTTCGTTTGTTTTTACTAGTATTTTTTAAAGGCCTGGACTGAATAAATTGATTGACTCTGACCTGTTTGACTCTGTCGCGTTCTAACCCTGTTATGTCGGAAAACTAGGGTAATGGTGTCGTATAACTACCCCAAATTTGGAAGATCAGGGTTTGTTTCCTTCCTCAAAGCTCAATAAAAACCCATAAAAATATTGAATATTGATTGGATGCCAATATTCAGAGCTACAGGGGAAGGACCTCTTCGGAGGTCAAATTTTTTATTTCTTTATTTAGGATTTGGTAGAATTATTTAAAGAGAAGTCATTTAGACATCTGTTCCATATACTATATTTAAATAAGAGAAAATGTCATTTATATATGTGGTTTGAAAAAACCAAGCATAAGTGTGGGATGGGATAATATGGGATTTAAGAATTATGTGAAAATATTAATCGTGGTCCTACTTGTAGCTATCGCATTTTCGCCCATGCTAATGGACATGGGGGCAGATGCAGAGGAAACAAGAGCCCCGAATTATTACGGCCATATCACTTCCGATGCAGTCTGGAGTGGTATCAAATGGTTCGATGACGTGATAATCGATCCCGGAGTAACCGTGACTGTCAATAGCGGGACTGTACTCCACCATTACAGCGGCTCCTACCTGTGGGTGCAGGGAACCATGATAGTGAAGGGAAAGGAAGGGAACCCCGTAATGTTCGGGGATGAGGACAGTATCAATACATGGGACGGTATAACTGTAAACGAAACCGGCCTGGTGGATTTCGATAACTTCACCATCCAAAAGGTTCACGACTCATATGATGTCCTCACCCTACTTGGGCAGCCCAGTAGGGTCAAGAATGGTATGATAATCGGAGGATATAACGGGATCGCTACGGGCATTTCCGCCGGAGGGCATCAAATCGAGGGCATAAGATTCATCGGTCAGAATTCCATAGGAATGGTCTTTCGGGAGAATGTCGATGATATGATCGTGTCGAATGTTTCGATAATGAATGTCAAATGGGGGGCCATCGTAACCTCATCAAGCCAGAATATCACAATCAAAAATGCGGTCACAGATGGCGGATATTACGGATATGCTGCAACCGGAGATCCCAGTACACCGGGAAGAAACATCACCTTCATCAACTGCGTTCTCAACAACAGAAGCGCAGTCGGACCAACGAACGGGTTCTGGATGGAAAATAATATAGACAATATCCATGTCATTGGCGGAAGAGTGGAAAATTGCGCCCATGGGGTTTACTTCAACTGCTACGGTAACGCAGGGATCAAATTCGAGGATTTCAGCACCTCGAATACCGTCGATGATGCGATATATGGCTTTTCTACGGGTGAGTTCTCAGCTTCGTTCGTGAACTGCGATCTGGGGTCCTCCGTGAATACCGCAAATATGACTGCTGTGTCTCCTCAAAGGGTCGAGCTGATCAACACCTCCTACACCGAATTGTCTAATTTCGATCTATTCGGCGATTGCATCGTCAACATCAGCTATTTCACGAATGTCGAGGTCCTGAACGGAAACGGGGATCCCGCGGACGTGAACCTCGAGATCTATCCATGGGGACTCGGTAATGTATTCGATGACCGGCTGGCGGACGGATGGCTCGATAAATATCAGCTCCAAAGCGTAGTGATAGACGAGACGGATAGGTACAAGATCCTTCACGATTTCAGAGCGAAATCCGTTCTTCCTTCCGAATCCGAGGTTGAAATGAATGAGGTATGGATAACGGGATACGGCACCATCAGCCTGTTTATGGACCTGGCCCCGTACAACAACTTCTCCACAGAGATCGAATTTCAGGAGGATGACAAGTTCGATATCGGACTTTACGATTACTTCGTCGATCCGGAAGGAGAGGATTTCACATGGGATATTTCAACCGGACCGGAACTCGTTCACCATCTGATCCAGGCTCAGAAGACACTCAGATTGGAATCTGCGGAGGTAAACTGGTTCGGGACCAGCTGGGTGTACATCAACGCAACCGACGCGGGAGGTAATTGGACTGATGTGAACGCCACCGTAACCGTTACATCCGTGAATGATCCACCTGCCCTAGTCCAGAACCTTCCGGAGCTTACCACACCGGAGGATACGCCGGTATGGCTCAACTTCTCCGGAAGGGCCGAAGATGATGATGGAGATTCCCTGACCTGGAGCGCCGAAGAGATCGAAAACTGCATGCTGTCATGGGACGAATCCGGGTTGAACCTCACTGTCACACCCGATGAGAACTGGTTCGGGATCCTTGAGATCCCGGTAAAGGTCTCGGACGGAACGGTGAACCCCGAATGGATCCTGACAGTGAACGTCACACCGGTAAACGACATGCCAATGGTGAAGGTCCTATGGTCAAACGGAACCGAAGCGGAGCAGGTTGAATACGCCTGGAACGAGACAACCAACATCACCGTGTGGGAGATCGATACAAAGGAGGACGTCCCGATCGAGTTCGGATTCTACTACGACGACGTGGAGACGGATGAACCCGCTTCCATCCTCATATACAGCGATCTTATGCACGGAGCCTTAGATCTCACGGTCTATCAGCGGGAGGAGATCGTGAACGAGACAACCAACGAGACCGCAATGGTGGATTACACCATTACCTCAAACTACACCTATACTCCGGATGCGGACGACTTCGCAGGGGATCTGATCCAGTTCAACATATCTGACGGAGTGGGGGAGGTTACCCTCTGGATCTGGTTCAACGTGAAGTCATTGAATGACAGACCCGTCTTCAATGCTCCCGACGAGTGGAACGTCAGCGTCGAGATCGACAACGAGACGGTAATAGATATCGGCACCTGGATATCCGACGTGGACGGAAACGTCCTGTCCATATCCGTTGATCCCGATGAATTCATAACCATCAACGGAACACAGCTCGAGATCCTCTACAACGATACATTCGAGGGGGATCACCAAAATGTTACCGTGACCATATCGGACGGTGTCCTGACCGCCGGAGCGGTCCTCCTAATCAACGTAACAAGAGGGGAGGGACCAGGTCCAGGTCCTGAGGGCGAATTCAATGTCACCCATCCCGAGGTGAAATCCACTGAGGACGGATGGACGATCACCGTGGAAGGTGAGGAAGGACAGAGCATCTACCTCGCCGTTGTGGATGATGACGGACCGGGGACATTTTTTGAGATGGACTACGAGGACGGAAAGTACATTGTTACCGTCGATAAAGACGATGCCGATGAGGGATTTGACTACTACTTCACAGACGAGGACGGGGGGGATCAGCTCCTTGACGGAGGGTCACTGCCCTCGCTCAAGAAGGAGGAGGAGAAGGACGAGCCTTTCCCGTGGTGGATAGTTGCGATGGTCCTCGCGATCCTCCTCATCGGTGTGATCATCCTCCTGTTCATCGTAATGAGTGCGGGCAAACCCGATATGGACGAGGAGTGATCGTTTCGGAAGAGGAAGCCAGGGATTGAAGAAGAAAAATCTGAAAAAGAGACTTCACCTGAGGATACAGGTCAATCAGAGGATGAAAAACAAGCATACGAGAAGCTCTATGATTCAAATTTAGATGACGTGTTCTAGTTCCGAACATTTCACCTAAAAATAGCGAAATAATATGCAATAAATACCATAAAAATAAAAGAGTGTCGGGGACGGGGTTTATCTAGTTAAGTCAAATAACCTGGAAAATGCTTCGAAAAACCCCTTTTCGAGAAAAGATTTCCGAGCGGATGACGGATGGAAACGGTCCGTACCGAGATATAAAGAAGCCCCTTTCAATGCGTCGGAAGGGGCTTCACTCATTTTTTCAGTTAATTTGTGACTTTAGAAACTGTAAAAAATGAAATGATCTCTTTTGGATGTCTTCAAGAGAAATCCAAATACATATCAGAAAAAGGCAAGGTTTCGGGGTCCATAATTGTTCTAATTAAACACAGATAAATTTATTAACCATAGAAATGAAGTAGGACAAAGATTAATTATTATCCTCATGTTGAAATTTCTGAAACAGGGTGAACATATGAAGAAATTACACATTTTGGTTATTGGAATGATATCTATTTTCTATTTGTCTGTTCTTACAATTTTTCCTTTGTATTCCGCTGAGATTACTTCAAGACATTCTGGAGACATTGCTGATGCAACATATGGTTCTAACTCGGTAACTATCGATGGAACCATTACCACTGGAGAATGGAATGACGCAAATACTATCAACTTGGTCAGCGGAGGTGACTCTCTAACGATTTATATCAAGGAGAATGGAATGGATCTCTATGTTGGTTATCAATGTACATCGAAATTCATTTGCGATATTTATCTTGATGTCGACAACAATGGTGGAACAACTCCTCAAACTGACGACTTCAGACTCCATGCATCCTACATGGTTTATGAAATGTCAGGGACAGGTTCAGGTTGGAATAATGGGATCAATCCTGTTGGGTGGTCTTCCACCATCGGTCACACAATGGAAAGAGAATTTCAAATATCCTATGACAAGATCGGTATTACAGCAGGTGAAGATAAAACAATTGGTATTGCTTTTGTCGTCATGTCTGAATCGGCGACATTCTACTGGCCCACTGGTTATACAAGAGATAATCCAACCACATGGGGAGATCTGACATCATCAGATTGGTGGACCACGGAAAAACCTACTCAAAATAATCCTCCCGTTCTTTCCGATAACAATGCCTCTCCCACTTGGGGAACCACAGAGATCGAATATACTTTTTCAGTTGAATACAGCGACAGTGATAATGATCAGCCCACCATTAGTTCAGTCTTCATTGATGATGTTGAAAGAATAATGACAACTGGAGATACAACTTACGATGATGGAAGTGTTTTCACATTAACTACCAGTCTTCTCGAAGGGGACCACAATTATCATTTCCTGTTCAACGATTCCGAAGAAGAGGTGAGGTTCCCTGAAACCGAAGATTTTTCCGGCCCTACCATTGTGCTTCCAAATGAAGCTCCAGATCTCGATGAGGGGGGAATTCCAAATGGTACCTTTTTTATCGATGAGGATACCGGACAGGGAAATAATCTGGTTGACCTTGAAACCTATTTTTCTGATGACAGGGATGATGGATATCTTCTATTCGAGATTGTTTATCAAGAGAATTCCCTGAAACTCAATGGAGACATTGATGGGAATTATTTGGATATTGAACAGATTGAAGAGAATTGGTTCGGAACAATGACCTTCCAAGTAAAAGCAACTGACAAGGGAATCGATGGTATCAGTGGGACCATTGATGATGCATCCACGATCAGCAATTTATTCGAGATCTCGGTTAATGGAACCAATGATATTCCATCAATTTTATCAATAGGTCCCAGAGATGCAGCAGAAGGGGAGATCGTAGAATTTGTAGGCCTTTCCTCGGCACAAGAGGATAGATGGTTCAATCTCACTATTACTGCAACTGATATTGATATTGAAACCGGTGGAGATGATGAACTGGTTTTTTGGGTTAATTCCACCCTGTTTTCATTGGTGGAAGATCCTTATGATCCATTCATCGCCAACCTTTCTTTCCTGCCCACAAATATTGATGTGGGGACACATCATATTCAGGTTGGTGTTGAGGATCTTTCAGGAAATAATGATACTGTTGATGTGGTCATTGAAGTTGAGAATATAAATGACGACCCATTCATAGAAAGCATCAACCTAAATGGGTTAAATATTGATGTTACAGAAGAAACAATAACTTTTTCTGACACGATCTTTGCCGAAGAAGATAAATGGTTCAATTTCTCGGTTATCGCAAAAGATGATGATCAAAGTATCAGGGAACCAGATGAACTTGAATATTCGATAAATATCTCCAATCCCAATTTGCAGATCGATAAATTGACCGGAAACATCTCCTTTTTACCCACTCAAGATGATGTGGGTTTCCATTACCTGAATATCTCTGTAATGGATAGTTTCGATATGGACCCAGATGATCATATACATGTGATCATCGAGGTCAGGAATACAAATGATCCTCCTTCTCAACCATTGGCCACCTTTGAAACAGGGGGTGAAAATATAATGGAAGGGGATTACCTGAACATGACAGCCTTTTCTTCTGATATTGATATGGAATATGATCCCGATGAATCGCTTTATTTCACATGGGTGTCAGATATAGATGGTGTTCTTGGATCTGGTAACACGATACAGGTCAATACTCTCTCCTTGGGATCACATAATATTACATTGACGGTAACAGATCATTATGGTGCAGGTTCCTATATCAAATTCAATGTGAACGTTTCAGCACTTCCCGTTATCAACGATACCATTCCTGACGATGATGAGGTCTTGGAGGATAAAACAGAGAAAAGTCCATCGATATTTGGTTTCATAATTATTATCGCTGCTGTTGTTTTGATATTGATAGGTGGAAAGGTCCAACACATCGTTTACCCTAAAAGGCTCAACACATCG
>CBDDUX010000054.1:0-38376 GCA_965234725.1 Thermoplasmatota archaeon
ACTATCAATTGTTTTAAGGATGGATATGTTGATTCAAACACGACTATCACATTAGAGCTTATACTGAGCAATGATACATTTCCTGAAGATTCAAATGAATGGATTGATTCAGATGGTGATGGTTATGTTGATAATCGAGACCTATTCCCCGATAATCCATTCGAGTGGAAGGATACTGATTCTGATGGATGGGGAGACAATAGAGATATGTTCCCTGATGATCGATATGAGTGGTTTGATACAGATGGGGACGGATTTGGTGATAATGGCGATAGGTTCCCGAATGATCCTCAGGAGTGGAATGATACAGACGAAGATGGATATGGAGATAATGGAGATGCGTTTCCATTTGACCTTTCAGCCAGTTTGGATTCTGACGGTGATGGATATCCGAATAGCTGGAATCCAGGTAAAAATGAATTAGATTCAACAACAGGCTTAAAACTGGATGAATATCCAGATGATCCAAAAAAGTGGGAAAGTGAAGAAGATTGTTGTGGATTTCAATTCCAATGGGTTATTATTCTGGTCTTCCTTGTTTTAATTATTGCTATAGCTTCAATAATAATAATGAACAGAAGAAATTCAAATCACAATATATCACCTATCAATGAGGAGTGAAATTGTTTATTGATTTGGTTTCCCTCTTTCGCCGAAGAAGGCAGAAGATTAGATTCGAATCCTTACATCCGCACTGCAATTATAAGATATGTTATAGACAAGTCCATAATGGTACGATTTTTAAGGTGACTCAAACTCTATCATAATAAAACATTGATATTCCCAAACTGTACAAATATTATCATATAATCTTGATGAAGGAATAAATGTAGAAGGTGAGAAGATCTGAAAGAGTACAAGAGAAAGAAAACATTCTTGATCATTATAATGATCTCACTGGTATTCTTATCGGGTATGTGCCTTTGGAGCCTTCTAATTGATTATTATAGAGCAGATACGATCAAAGGAGAACCTTTAGAACCAGAATTAAACCTGCTCACGGAGGATCCCATTGTTGGCCGGGAAGTAAAATTCAATGTCAGCGGAATTCCTGATGGATCTTATTCCAAATGGTCGATTCCAAATGAGGGGGTAGTTCATGAAGGTTCGGAAATGGAGCATGTATTTTCCAGTTCAGGTGAATTCCTTGTGATCGTGGAGAGTATGTTCGAGGGAAGGGATGCTTCAAGAAACCTAACAGTTTCTGTAAGAGACCTTTATTCACCTAATGCAGTCATCAGGTTGGAATATGAGAATCTTGATATTCTGATGGGTGAGGAGTTGATTCTAAACGGTTCTCTTTCCCATGATGAGGATGGTCATATCCTTTCATATGAATGGAACATAGAAAACAAAACCATATTTGGCAGAGAGGTAAAATATATTTTCAAGGAAGCAGACGAGCATTGGATAGGATTGACCGTAATTGATAATGATGGACTGACTTCCACTTCATGGGAGCTTGTGAACGTCCTCTCCACCGAGGAACTTATCAGAAACAACCTCTCATTGGAGGTTGAATTGGAGAAATCTTCTTTCTATGTGGATGATCCACTTAACCTCACTGTCAAGATCACCAACAATGGGAGCCGTGCTCTAAGTATCAATTCTTTCGGACTGGAAAATCTCATCATCAGTTTTTCAACGGAGTTCTATGGTTGGAAGACCGTTATATGCCAGTTCGATCTAAGTTCATTGGATGGAGATCTTCTAGAAAACAGGACATGGAATAGTCCCGAGGAAAAGATCAAGATCGAAGCTAGTAAAAACCTTACTGCCCATATAGATCTCAGGAACTTCACGATATATATGGGAGATCGGGGTGACGGTGAAGAATGGAGAACAATAGACTGGTTCATGGAAAGATATATGGATGTCTACTGGATCGATGCGAATCTCAATGTCACCCTTGGTTTTATTCACGGAAACAATATCTTGGACACTATTGATTCACCATCTTTTAATATACATGTAGAATGGAAGCCTATTTACGAATTTATAATGGACAGGCAGGTCGATAATGATACCGAAGAAGAAATTCTAGAATATGTTGAAATGTTGGATTATGTTAATATTTCTGGAAAAGAGAGATGGGTTTATGAATGGGGAGCGAAGATGTCCTCTTTTATCGACAGATCAATGATCGCAGAGTATACTTCCAGGTATAACTCGCAGAAAAATTACACTGATTTTAAAACCCATATTTTCTTTAACTATACAGCTTCGGTTCATCGTCTTAATAATTTTACCTTTGACCAAAATTCATTAGGTACAATATTTTATTATAACAATGGTAGCTCCCTTCCTGAAGGATATCATGGGAAGAATGTTAGGGAACCAGAGTGGGAATATAAAGACAATGATCTTCTCAACAATACGGACCTGAACAAAACAGATTGCTACATAGTGAAAATGAAATTTAGTTATTCTCTGATGTATGGACCACTGGGAGGAGAACTTTGGTATAATTGCCAATGGGTTGTTGTTACAGAAAACTTCCAATTGCTTTACATTCTTTCCGAACCACAACATGGTGTTTCTTGATTTTACAGATCATCCCATTCTCTCAGAGGTAGATTGTTGATATTCAAATACTTCATGATTTCAATATTGTGAATAAAAAAAATCCGACAACTTCCTAAATCCCCCAAAAGAGGCATACATTTATGAATTTTTTATTAGTATCCTCAAGGGTTTTCCAGCGATTACTAGGGTCGTTTCCGACTTGCGCACGTTTTTCGCAAAAAAAATCATCTCATTGACTTGATATTCGTTCAAGAACGTGACGGTTCAGTGAGAAGGATTCCTTTACTGGATCCCATTTTCTTCCATTCAAGATAAGATAAGTTCAGTATCTCATTTCGAAGGGTCCTGGATCTTTATGCCTTTTTAGTGATCCTTGCCACTATGAAGACCGCTATCGCCAGACATATTATACCGATGATCAACAACAGGAGAATGCCCAGAACACTGCCAGATCCATCCGATTTATCCTCCGTCTTGGGTGTGGAGGAAATATCCTTGGGATCGCTGAAATCTTCGTTTCCGGGGAGCCTGTCCTTTCCAAGGTACTCCTGCAGATTGGTATAACCGTCCTGATCGAGGTCCTCTGCCCCGTCCCTCCTGTCGATATCAAGACCATAGAGGTACTCCCACCAATCGGGCATTCCATCCCCATCGGAATCTGTGGTTTCGGTCACGATCCTTGTCGCGACAGATCCTTCGTTCCAATTTCCCAGAGCATCCATCGATTCGACGTGGAAGCTGACGGACCCGATCTTCAGATCCGAGGTATCAAAATCGATGTCGAAAGCATATGAACTTAGATCTGTTACCCTTTCTATCTCTCCTATCCCATCAACAGAGAAGATGACCTCACCCAGTCCAGAGGGGTCCTCAACGGTCCCTCTGAATATGACGTTGTCTCCCCTGAGGACGATCTCCGGAAGGTCCACTATATCGATCACAGGACCGCTGGGATCGAAGAATAGCGAAAGATGGGATGTTTCCATATTCCCAACGCTGTCATAAGCTCTGATCGATAGGTCAAGGTCTCCTTCATCACTTGCAAGGTCCTCTCCGATCTCCAGCTCGAAATCCCCTCCTCCCCGAATGCTCCTTGTAACATCTTCGAAGTTGATCCCGTCAACGGACCATTCAAGGAGAGAGATACCGTTCTCATCCGTGACGGTCCCCTCCAAAGTGTATGGGGATGAAGGTCCGAACAGGACCGTTCCCGGAGAATATAGGGTTAGATCAGGGGCGATACCATCCAGTTCCACTTCGATCAAGGATCCGTACGTGTTCCCTGATGGGTCCTCGGCCCTTACTTCAAGTTCATTGACACCGTTGGTTCCTCCGGTCGTTCCGGTGTTCCAGAGATACGTGAACTTCCCATCCCTCTGGATAAGGGAAGTGATGTCGGCAACCTTCCTGCCATCAACTATAAGGGAAACAGATTCCAAACCCACGTTGTCAGATGCGAATCCGTCAAGAGTAATGATATCTCCAAGACGCCAGATGGTACCGTCATTCGGACTGTTCAGGTTGACAACCGGAGGCTCTCCTTCGATGATGTCCAGGTCGATCCTGGAACTTCCCTGGTTACCGGACGGGTCCTCTGCAATTATTGAGATGGAATGGTCCCCATATCCAATATTGGAGAGGTCCAGTAGTAGAGACCATGTTCCCTCCCGGGGCACCTTCATATCAAAACTCTGGGTCCTGTCTCCGTCAACGATGTAGAAGAGTTTTTCAATTCTATGTGCATCCTCCGCCCATCCTTCTATTGTTATGGTATCGTCATCGTGGTAAGGACCGGGTGTCACAGAATCTATTGATACTCTGGGACTGGTTGTATCAATGACAGTAAGATTCACTCTGTCGTAATAGGTGATATTGCCTGTTACGAGACGGCTCCAAATTGAATAATTGCCAGGAACTGAAGGAGCTTCAGCAATCTCTGCAATCCAGGGATAATAGTTACTACTTGGGTTGATATCGGCAGGTATCCAAGTTGTTTGATCTTCTATCATGACATGAATACTATCGATTTGAGAAGCAGTGGTTGCAACACCTTTGATAGTCATATTACTCCCTGCCTCGAAGGTTTGATATCCGATATTGAACTCATTTTTAACTAGACCGTAGAAATCTATCGTTACGTTTACTGTCTTTACTGTTCTTTGAGAGAACTGATTATCGAAGATAAGTGAATAATCCTTACCATCCCATAAAGGAAATTCGATGGAATCTCCGGTTGATCTGGGATTGAAATATGAGGCAATAAAAGGAGCTCCAGACCTATAGGCCTGCATGTTACTTGATTCGATTATCAATGCCGAGATATCTCCACTATCACCTTTATCCTCGAATGTATCTCCTGTGAATGGATTTCTCCCCCTGGTGATATGATCAACAACTGTAAAATTGATGCTGGCCTGTATATCATAATATCCATATTCATCATTCACGATTCCAATGGGTAGATCTGCAGCTCTGGGAAGTTCAAATTTTACAGCATACTCAGCACCTACGGTAGTGTTCATAGCTATCTCTTTGGGAGCAATGTTGGGATTCAGAGGGTCCTTCCCCAGATCCCCGCCATCGGATACACCCCAGTAGTTCCTCTGGTCCCCGACCATGAAGGAGAGTTTTCCGGTGTAGTCTGTTGTTGCGAAATTGGTAGTTGTCTTCAGGTCCTCGGCGTAAAAGTTCTCCGTCTTAAGCTCAACAAGTGTGCCATCGGCTGGAAGACCCGCCTGATCCACAACTTCCATTTCTATAGTGGAAACTTCGGTATACTTATCGGTCACATCCCAGGTGTAGCCATCCCCTCTTTGGTTCCAGACTGTGGAAAGGGTCTTACCCCAGCCTTTCTCATATGCGGTAGGATTGTTGATCATTCCATCCCAATGGACCCATTCTCCTAACCAGAATTCGTTCCACACATGGTCCTCTGCGGAATTCGAAGTTGGAACCACGGGGATCAATGCGGCCCTGGCAGCAGAGCTTCTCATATCTTGGTATTCCCCGCATCTTCCGATGCCCTTTTCGTATATCCTGACCGGTTGATTTGGCCGTTCATTGTCCGATGTGAACGTCATGGATCGGTCGATCCAATTGTTGATCGCCTTGATGCCGTCGAGAAGTGTTTCCGTAGTGTTCAGAAGATCGGGTAGGAGTGGTTGTCCGGACTTGTTATTGACGAAGAACCAATCCCTCCAGAATTTCCCTTCAGGTGGAGGAACTCCATAATCCCTGTCCCTGGGCTGGTCTTCAGCATAATTATAATCCGGATCGACATAGGTTGGTATCTCGTCTCCCAGGTCCGGGTGGACCACGAACCAGTAGTAGATATCCCTTGGAAGCTCCAGTTCCCCTTCGGTGGTGTTGTAAACGATAGTTGTGTAGTCCTCTTTCTCAACAATTTCGGCATATGGGACAAGTTCATCATGGGAATAGACGAGTTCGGCGTTATCTGTGATGATCTGGGGGAAGAAATAATCGTTCATTATCGTCTCAACGGATAGATGTGCTGCAGTGAAGGCGATCTCATCAAGGGTTTCATTACCCTCAGCAGCCAGGATCTCATTGGCAAGGGCAACAGCTGGATTGGAGGGCAAGACCCTGAACTTCAGAAATAGGTCGTCGTGGATCCATGCGGGAACGATATCCAGAGCATCCCAGCATGGATCCGGTAGACCGTAATGACCGGTAGGAGATGGGATCTCACCATTGGTTCCATCAAGGAACACTCCATCGTCCTCTCCAGGCAGGATCTGCATCTCGAACTGATAGCTGTTGACAATGGTCCATATCGTAGAAGGACTCTCTTCCAGGACCTCCTCGCTTGAAGCCTGGAAAGGCAGAACAGCCATTGATAGAAGTATCAGACAAGCTGTTATCGAAACGAATTTCCTCATGATATCACCAGGAACGATAATTAACGAAAGTAGTGTGACGTATAAAAAGCATTTTGGAGAGACACCGAAAGCTCCGAAGGCCTTTTTACAAACAATGTGTTCCTGATACGTTCACATGGTCGACCCCCCAGTTTACAAGAACGTCTTTCAGAAGATGATGGAACTTTATAGTTTCCCCGGGAAGCCATCGGCAATCGAAAGGTACTGGGTGGCGGACCTGGAGGAGAACCAATATAAGAGACTTGAAGGGCCTGTAAACGATAAAAAACAGGAATTCAACTCCCCACAAGAGGCCGGAGAGGTTATCAGGAGCTTCGCAAAAGCTTGCGGTGCGGACCTGGTGGGATTCACGAATATCACAGAGGACCTCATATTCAAAGGAGCTGAAGTGAAAGGAAAGTATGCCATCTCTCTCGGATTCGAGATGGATTACGATGCCATATATACAGCTCCGGACCCCCCTGCCGGGATCGAAGCACTCAGGGCCTACTGGAGGCTGGGGTGGATCGTGATGAAGGTCTCCGAGTTCATAAGGTCCCTCGGATACCAGGCCCAGGGACATCAGGTGAGGACCTTTCTCGGTGATCCCCCGACTGTCCTGCACACCCTCACTGCGATGAGGGCAGGTCTTGGAGAAGTGGGGAGGTCCGGGATCCTCATCACTCCTGAATTAGGACCGAGGCTACGGGTTGGAACCGTCACAACTGAATTGGAACTCCCAATTTCAGGGGAGAGGACCTTCGGAGTTGATGAGTTCTGCTCCCACTGTACGATCTGTGCTGATAAATGCAAAGGTGAGGCCATTCCCTATGAGAAGAAAATTGAGAGAGGTGTCCTGAAATACACCATCGACTACGATAAATGCCTTCCCGAGTTCGCAAAGTACGATGGCTGTGGGATATGCATCAAGGTATGTCCTTTCAATAGAAAACCGGAGGAGATGGAGTGGTTCCTGAAGAGTGTTGAGAAAATGAGAACAGATTGACCAATATCATTTATTCTCTTCATCTGTAGAAGTTTGATTGGCATTTGCTGCAGGTAGCTCCTGTAATCTATTCACGGGAGGAGCTGCGAGCATGTTGTTATCGATCCTCTGTCTTCCGATTCCGGGAGGTCTTGAAGGAACATTGACACCTGGTTCCGGGTTCTCTTCCGGAGCTTCCTTCTTTTTCTTCCTGACAATGATTAGGACAACAGCTCCGGCAATAATGATCAGGATCACTATAATGAGAACGATGATGATAATCAGCCCACCGGATCCACCGTCTACTTCATCCTTCTCTTCCTCGATTGTGAAGGACCAAATCTCTTCAGCCTCGTTCCCTGCCTTGTCGATAATTTTTATTTTTATGGTGTGATCCCCTGGTGGAAGCATATCCGTTTTGTATGAATCCCCAAGGACCTCGATATAGTCCCCCCCATCCAGGGAAATCATCACTTTCATATCACTCTGAGTGACATCCGTAACCGTCCATGAAAATGAGGCAGTTCCATCCTTTCCAACTATCTTGTCCACCATCTGCAGAGTTGGATCCTCGGTATCGATCAGGACCTCTTTCGGGTAGTTGAGGATATACTGCCAACCCCCGATATCGATGACGGTGAGAGAGATCGTATGTGATCCGTCCTCCAGATCAATAGTGCATGAAGTATCGTTGATGTCCAGATCTATCCTGTTCCCATCGACGGTCAGATACATTGTTTTGATTCCAACATCCTCGTCTATTTCCCATTCCAGTGTTATCCGGGTACTATTCATTATCGAGATCGGATTTCCTTTCCAGACAGCTCTTGGTTCAGTGGTGTCCACAACGATCACTGTTGAGATCGATTCAAGGTTCCCGGCAAGATCGGTTGCGTCCAGAGTTACTTCGTATCTTCCATCTTGATTCAATGTTATCGAGTAACTGTCTTTTCCCAAGACATCCTTTTGTTTCAATCCCTCGATGGTGATGAACATGCTTTCGATCCCGTAGTTATCATCACATTCCCATTCTATCTCGATCCCGGTCGATGTGAACACATCCATATCCAGGAATTCGAGTTCGGGAGGTGTGATGTCCACGATCACTTCAATCTCCGCCTCATCTATATTACCGGCAAGATCGAATGCTCTGATGGAAATGGTATGCTCTCCTTCTGTCAGACCCAGTTCGGAAGAGGTTTCCAGTCCTTTGTGATCCCAGTCTCTTTCATCTATCTTCAGTTCGTAGTGATCGATCCCGTTGTTATCCACGGCATTCCATGATAGGTCCATCTTCCATGTGTTAATGTAATTGATATCATCGACATCCAGGAAACCAACGGTGGGATCTTTGGTATCTTTGATGATCCGGAAATTGGACTGGATGTAATTTCCCACTTCATCCACAAGTTTCAGAGTGATGAGATATTCTCCATCCTTTGGGAAACTCATCTCGGATTCGTAGGATGTGCCGATCGAAGAGAATTCGCTGTCTGTTCCAACTCTCAGGAACGCCTCGGACCAGATGAACTTCCCTCCGTAGGTCCATTCCAGATCGATTGTATCTGTATTGAAGACCGTTCCATTTGAAGGTGAAAGGACCTCTACTAGGTTCCCTCTTGAGACCTGAAATGAAACCTCATGAACAGTGGTATGCCCTGCTCCGTCCACGGCTTCCACGTAGAACTCATGATCTCCGTAATCAAGGACCTTCTCGAAGGAGAAGTCCCCGGCAACTTCGATCCATTCTCCATTGTCCAGCCTATATCCTGCGGAATCCAATCCAACTGTCTCGATTATCTTGCAGTCGAATATTACGGTTCGGGTTGATATTGTAGATCCAGATGAAGGGCCGCTCAATTCAATCAACGGAGCTTTCCTGTCAACAGTGAATTCAACTTTCTCTGTTATTTCCAACCCGAGGTCGTCGGTCAGCGTTACGGATACTAAATGAGGACCTTCATTCAGATCAAGATTTCTTGATCTCGTATCAGTAGAAAGAGTGATCTTCTTTCCATCTATCGTAAAATTCTGTTTGGCCACAGGGAAGTAATCCACAATGTCCCACTGGACCGGAACAGGATCGTATTCGAGGAAGTATCCATCCGATAATGTGGTAAAAATCAGGACAGGATATGTCCTCTCAAGCTCGAGTTGAAGATTGTTTTGATTAAACAAACCATTATTATCAGTACATTTTATTGCTAAATTATGAGTTCCTTCTTCAAGAAAAACGGATATTACATCCTTACCGGTCACATTCACTCTTGAACCGGATGAATTCCATTCAACCCTCCTGATTCCGAATTCATCATATGTTTCCCATTTTATCCGGTTGTATGATCTGTTTACCTGTCCAGATGAATGCGAAGTGAATTCAATTTCCGGTTTATCTATGTCAAAATTTTTATTTGTTACAGGAATCATATCCCGATTCCTCTCACTAATGTTGCAGGGTTTATCCACAACACCATTTCCATCCATGTCTGGTGTTAAATGGTGATCCCAGTAGTTTCCCACCTCAACGCTGTTCCAATCATTATCATAATAGGAAGTACCTTCATTGTTGACTCCCGCCTGAATTGAATCTCCGTCCTTTAAAAATATATTCTTCCAGATCTTATACCCATCGGATCTTATCAGATAAATTCCATATACCAAACTGTGGTTGAAAAAATTACCTGTGACATCACAATCTGAAGATTCCCATCCATGAATTCCATAATCACAATGATTAAAATAATTGTTTTTTATTATTAATCTATCTTTTTCAAGATAATCATCTCCTATAATCCTTACAGCTTTGTAACAAGAATGGAATGAATTATTATTAATCAGACCATAAATATATTCATATACGGAACTTGCAAGATTTAAACCTCCTTTATAAAAATAATTATCACTTATCATACTCATATTTGACATTTTTTCAGGGGATAGATAGGAATTCATGAAGGTCGAATTATGAATTATTTGACTTCCAGTGACATCAGTTATTAAATTAAATTTATATAGATAGGAATCATCAATTTCTAGACTCCCATTGTTAGATGTATATTTAATTTCACCATAATTATAATCATAGGTCATATTGAAGGCCGAGTTGGAAATAAATAAATGATTAAAATCCTTAAAAAGCATTGATTCACTAAGCTTATCTGTTGAAAAGAATGAAGAAATGATCCTAATATCCATAGAATTGATTCCCTTGAATACCAATTCTGAAGATATTGATAAATTTTCTAATATTACATGAGTATTATTCATAAAAACCAATCTGTAATTATCCGATGTATCCCAGTCAATATTGGATATCATGAAAAAGGAAGTGGTATTTTTCACAATTATTGAATATTCATTCATGTCAAGGTCGGAGATCAAATAGGGATCATTTTCTGTTCCATTTCCTGAGATGTGTGAATATTTTTCGAAATCTTCATCTCCATCTATTACGAGGTCCTGATCCATGGAAATTTCTGAAGAAAACATTTCTGGCTGTGAACCATCAACAATATCGGTATTTTGAAAAATTATAATGAAAGAAAAACCGATCAGTATCGTTGTGATGAAGATTGTTATTACGAACCTGAATTCTTTCCTACAACCGGTTTCATCCATGGTACGATCTCTCCCAAGATGGCATTCATTCCGGTTCATGTAATATAATCATATTCGGTTCATGAATATTTTTCATCAGGTCCTATCTCCAACTTAACCTCTTCAGCGGACCTCCTCTCTCTTCTGAGAAGGAGCAGGATGCCTCCGATTGTCAGGACCGTTGTCACTACTATCAATAAAATGAACCAGATCATATCGTTATTTTTCTCATTACCGACAGGATCCGATCCATCAGGAGGTCCTGTCTGCTCTTCATTCTCCATCCCAACCAGTATATCGACATATGTGCTGACGTTGTGTCCTGGAGTACCATCGTCTGCGAACAACGTGATCCTGTGATATCCATTTCTCAGTTTGATATCTGCCCTCGCCTTATTGGAAATCAACCCCGAGAGGTTTGAATACCATGTAAGGTGAATATCAGAGAACTCCCCCAATCCGTCATCAGTTGTCCCTGTCGCATCCAATCGGATCATATCGGGGGCATAGTGGAAGGATCCGTTGGCGGGTCTTGCAATTACTGGAACAGGAGGGTAGTTCACCGGTCTTTCCTCCACTTTGATCGATACGGTGCTGGATATCCCCTCTATGCCAACCCGATCCCGACACCTTGCCTGAAGTTCGATCTCGGAGGGATATACGGAGAGAACATACGAACCAAGAACTTCTCCATTTTCATCCACGGCAATAATAGAAACCCAGTCCTCCCAATCATCTTCAACCTCCCTCCACCTGATCTCTATCGTTTCTGGATCAACCCCGGATCCTCCGATGTCATGCGCTCTCACGCTGACGTTGAGTTCCCCTTCAAGCAACTTATCTCCATCCAAGGGTCCCATGATCTTTATCGCGGGAGGTTCCATGTCGAAACCTATTGGGATCATTTCTGATTCACCTGTGTTCAGGTTCAGGTCCGAGGCCCTGAACTGGATGAAACCTTTCCATCCGTTCGTACCGGTGATCTGAACGGAAAGATCTGCTGAAAGGTTCCCCTGTTCGGCCATCACTTTGATCCCTTTTCTGGTCCAGTCATCGGAAGGTTGTTCGTCTTCCTCCCATTTCCTGTATTGAATGCTTTTCAGATCAAGACTTATCGGGTCTATTCCGGTGTCGACGGGATCGGAAACAGATGCGTTGATCACGATCTCTTCCTTACCATACCACCGGGGAGTATCCAAATGGAATTCCGGGGGTGTTCTGTCTATGTTCTGTTGATACCCCCAAGTTTCCGATACCCTGCCTGTCCAGTCCACTGCCTCAAGGGAGGTCCTTATCTCCGAATCTTCAATATCAGCATATGAGAATGATGATGCCGGATGGTAAACCCCTTCGGATCCGAGGAATCCGTATCTACCGAACGGGTCCTCCATTTTGATGGAGATCCTGGAATCGTCACCTCCGTATCTGTAATATATCTCGATGGGAACGAATTCGAATGCTTCAACCTCGTAACCGCCGAATATGGGTTTGGTGGTAAGATCGGTCCAGTTCAGGACCCTTTCCCCGCCCAGTAATACCTTGATCTCTCCTTTCCCCTCAAATACCAATCTTATGTTACCTGTTCTCTCCTGCATCAGCCATCCGTGCCACCTGACGGAATAATCTCCGGGAGGGATCTCGCGGGGATTCGGACCCCATATTGCCCAGTCAAGATTGAATTTTTCTTCGATATGGGTGCATCTCTCCTCCATGAATCTCCGATCCGTGAAACAGGTCGCCAAGAGTCCTCCCTCCTCCATCACGGGACCGTTGTGATAACTTTCACAATCCAGCTGATAGTACTTCACACCCGATTCATCATTATCACCAATCTTTCCGAGTTGATATTCCCAATCCATTGTCAGGTTGAATGATTTCCCATAACCATCATCCATTACCAGGTTGTATGTGATCATCTCCGGTTTCATGGGAGCTTCCCGATCCATGGGAATCCTGACATCCATTTCCATTCCGAGATCCGGAGGTTTGCTTCCGGGTAAAAGGTGATCCGGAAGGGCCAGGGATATCGAGAGTTTCTCTTCATCAATGTCCCTTGCAGTTGTTTCGACTATGGACGTTTCTCCGTTCAAGAACGAGTCCCTTACCTTTTCATCATCTTCGAGCAGGATACTTACTGACCCGGGATGGGGAGTCCTGTTCGGGAATCCCTGGAAGATCACCTCCAATCCTGAAACTGCAACCTCCGATCCGGGAAGTGCGGTACCTCCAGTTTCCTCCAACGGGATCCCATCACCTGTCACAATCGGGGTTCCTATCAACTTCAGGTCCTTTCTGAAATCGATCCTATCCTTCAGGATCGAATATATTTCATCACCCAAGTCATCGATCAGGGTGACCTTCACATCCGTTTCTCCGTTGAAAGGGATGGACCAGTTGAAGTAGAGGTCCAGTTCACAATAACCAATTCCACTTCCATTGTGGTGGAAACCGGAAGATAGTATCTGCACATCCCTCATGTCTCCAAAAAAATGTGCTTTGATATTTTGTCCAATCAAAAATTTCATTGTCTGTGAATCCTGAACGAATTCCATCTCCACCCAGGTAATATTATTTTTCTTATTGGTATCCAGGAATGATATGTTCCAGTTCGAATTTCCAGACCTGCAGAAAATCCTGTTATTCTCCACTGCAGGTCCCATCACCTTCAGGTCCTTGAACCTGTAACCCGATCCGTAAATGATGAAGATCTCACCACATCTTGGTCTTGAATTATTGACACCGTCTGCATATGGAGCGGAAATGATCAAATCCTTGAATCCATCAAGATCCAGGTCAACCATTTCCACTATCCATCCGAAAGAGTCACCCTCATCGTTTGCCACGATGGTCAATTTATCCGAGGGATGGTCGAGAATGATATGGCCCTTCCCGGCTGAAAGCAGGGTTGAAATGTCGAAAAGATCCATCCAGCCGCTATTCAACCATGTTCTGTCGTCGACCCCTGTCTGAGTTCCCGCGTAATTGATCACTATCAGTTCTTTTACACCGTCCCCCTCGAGGTCTGAAACGATGAAATCCTTCCCGATCTTGTCACCGACATAATTCTTATGATCTTCTCCCTTGATCTTGTTTCCTTCCAGAACGTAATCGCTTACCATATCTATCGTGGTTTGTAGGGGAAAACTCCGATTGTCCTTACCCATGATGATGTGGATCTCGCCGCAATTTGGTCTCAGATTATCCAAACCGTCCGCCTCGGATGCTCCCACAAGAATGTCATGCTTCCCGTCCCCATCCAGATCGTTCACAATGAGATGATGACAGAGCCTGTCCTTGGAATCGGTTTCGCCAATATTGCAGATCCTGCCCCCTGAATCGGAATCGAATATGATCTGCAGCATATTTCCCATGGCTTGGACCGTATCGTTGTAACCATTGCCATCTATATCGATTCCCGTGGATCGAGTTGGGAGATCGACGGGTTTGCTACCTTGAAAACGGTTTTTCTTCTCAAGATCGATCAGCGCCGGAAATCTTTCCCCGTTTCCCTCGATGGTGTAGGATCTGTATCCTTCCGGGTCCTCTGCAGGGATCTCAATATTGTATCCTTTTTCGGTTTTTAAATTGGTGAATCGGAGACCGATCTGTGCGCCGTTGGGTTCTATCAAAGGTCCAATTATCCTTGTTCCGGCAATTTCTTCAATACTGACAGAACCCGAAAGTGATGTTTCCTCACCTTTTGCATTAATTGAGGATGTGTTGATATCAAACGGAATGGAAACTATCTGGAAACCCATTATAACCATCAATACAACTGTCAAGAAAGATGTGCCTCCCTTCCCAATGGCACTCCGCAAATATATTCACCCGATTCGAATCTATTCAATATCTTTTAAAGCATTCCGGTTCAGAATTGGAGATACGAGATAAGATCAAGCCACTTTTCAATACGATAGGATCCCAACTCAATTCAAGAACCGGAAATTCTCTTGTTAAATAATTTTCATCGGTCCTTATAACCATTATCGATCTATCGAATGTTTTGACAATAGGATCACATATTCAAATCAAAACCCTCCGGATAGCCAGTGGTTTTTACCTTCTTCAGCTAAAGCTGTATTAAATGTATGATAACGTTCGTATACGGGTGAAGGTATTCCCCTGTATTATTTTGCCCCGTGGACCCACTGGCCCCTATCTTTATTCCCAATAATTCACTTGATGATAACATAATGTTATAGGAAATGGAAAATTCCGTATACAAAATTTGCAAATTATTTACGTCAATAAGTAAAAAAATGGAAAAATGAAAGTCATTTTGAAACATTAATTTTATTAACCTAATGAGGTTAAAGGAAAATGCGTCTTATCTAAAAAGTGAAGTCGCCCTCAAACCCCCTCCGGAGGATCTTCCCAATGAGTCCTGACAGAGTAAACACCATACTGAGTATCAATAGAGATGTAATTTTATACAGTTCACCGGCACAAAAGGATGTCAAATCCGTATTGGAGGCATCAGAAAAAGGTGCCTTAGGTGTCCTGGACATGGAATACCTCGATGCTGCCTTCATTACCGAAGCGGTCACAACACTCAATGGTTCATCACTTCCATTCGGTGTCAGGATAGATCCCATGAGCGACAAGCTCATGACACTCATGGCAGGAGATGTCCCCAAGGACATGAGGCTCCTGATCTCTATCTCCAAGGAGGGCCTCCCGGCAATGGTCAGGTCCGGTATTTACGATACCGCCCATGAGATGAACATCAAGGTCTTCCAGGAGGTTTGTGCCAAGGAAGAGGCTGAGGATTCTGTTGAAGGTGGCTGTGACGGTCTTATCATCAGACCATACGAAGGTGGAGGAAGGGTATCCTCCTCGAACCTCGTTGATCTATTGAAGGAGATCCGTACCGTCTCCAAGAACGTTCCAGTCCTGGTCCGGGGAGGTTTCAGTTCAGATTCTATCGATAAGCTTGATGTTGAAGGCTATGTAGTCGACCAGGAACTACTCGGACCACGATCCCTTCCCGAACCAGTAAGGAATAGGATCTCCCAAAACAAGAATGTCTCCATTATCACGTTGATGAAGGACATTGGCAGGACAATGCGCTTCATTGCAGGGTCAGATGAGAAGAAGAAATTGGAGGCTCTCGAGAAGGATATGATGTCCGACGGTGCCTCACCCAAGGAGTTGTACAAGGCATTGAAGAAGGAGACCACCGAACTCCTTGAAGAGACCATGAATGGAAACGCTCTTCTTTATCCGGCAGGAGAATATGCACTTAGCGGACCTTCCATGGATCTTGATTCCATATTCGGTGGGCCAGGAACAATACACGCACACATCACCTCAGCAGAGGCCACTGTGGATGGAAAGCCTGTTCCAGCTGAATATCATGATAAATCCATTGCGATCGTCGGTATGGGCACTGTATTTCCCAAAGGCATAGGGTTGAATACATTCTGGAAGGCGGTCTTGGATGGTGTGGATGCTTGTATGGAGATACCTCCCGACAGGTGGGATTGGAGGCTTCATTACGATCCTGACCCGTCGGTTCCCAACAAGACCTATTCTAAAATAGGGGCATTCATCACGGATTTCGAGTTCAACTCATTCGATTTCAAGATCCCCCCCAAGGTTGCGGAACTCATCGATCGTTACCAGAGGTACGGTCTGGTCGCAACAAAGGAAGCATTGAACGATTCCAAGCTAATGGAAACAAAAGGCCTGGATACTAACAGGGTTGGCGTGATCGTTGCCAATTCAGCCGGGGGAGAGAACAGGGACTGGGTGGCTACCAGGATAAACTTCGAGGAGGTCCATGGATGGATGCAGGAGACCGATATCTGGAAGGACCTCCCCGAGGATGCCAGGAAGAAGCTCTACGAACAGACCAGAAAGAAGGTTGATGACAATACGATAGAGATCACAGAGGACACCATGCCGGGTTCCCTCCCTAACATCGCTTCCGGAAGACTGGCAAATATATTCAATTTCAGAGGGCCGAATATGATCACCGACGCCGCATGTGGATCGGCCCTTGCCGCAATGTTCGTTGCGAGGAATTCTCTCCTTCTGAAGCAAATTGATGCGGCTGTCTCCGGTGGGTTAGAGTCCTTGATGGCATCCCATGGGTTCGTTGAGTTCTGCAAGATAGGTGCACTGACCCCCGACGGGTCCAGACCATTCTCCGATGGAGCAAACGGTTTCCTTATGGGAGAAGGAGCCGGTATAGTCATCCTGAAAAGATTGGATGATGCGGTGGAGGCCGGAGACAAGATCTATGCTGTTATCAGAGGTATTGGCGGATCATCCGATGGTAAAGGAAAGGGAATAACAGCTCCCAATCCAGAGGGTCAGAGGTTGGCTGTTGTGAGGGCCATGGAGGATGCCGGAATAGACCGCAGCACCATATCCTTCATCGAGGCACATGGTACATCGACCGCTGTTGGTGACGTTGCTGAGGTCAATTCTCTGAAAACCGTCTTTGGAGGACTTCCCAGGAACTCAATTGGCCTCACCTCGGTTAAGTCCCAGATCGGTCACCTCAAATCCGCTGCCGGAGTGGCCGGTGTTGTCAAAGCTGCAATGGCTGTTCATGAAAAGGTCCTTCCTCCCCAGATCAATTTTGACAAACCCAACCATTACATCAATTGGGAGGAGACACCGTTCTATGTCATAACCGAGTCGAAAGATTGGGAGAGGATCTCTCCGGATATTCCCAGGAGATGTTCCGTTTCAGCTTTCGGGTTCGGTGGGACCAATTTCAATGTGGTTCTGGAGGAGTTCGACAGGGAAATCTATGATTCCTGGAAGAAGGCAAAGGAAGATACTGGAAAACCCTCGATCCCCCTTCCCGAACCAGAGGTAAAGACAGCAACGGTATCCATTGAAGCCGAGATCTCAGTTGACATGGATAAGGTAAGGGCGTACCTTGAAACGGAAGGCCACAAGGAAGGAGAAGCATTCCTTTTCTCATCGGATAATCCACTGGACCTCCTCAAACAGGCATCTGTATCCGTCGCAAAAGCTCGAGGTATCGTGGAAAAAGGAGGAAGGTTCAGGGATGCTTTCGAGATGCCCTCATATGATGGAAGGTACCGGCTGGGGATCATGGCAAAGGACCCTGACCATTACGAGAAACAGGTAGAGACATTAAAGAAAGTGGGAATGAACGAGAAAGCCCTCATGGCCCTTGCCAACAAAGGTATATTCGTCGGGGATAAAGAGAGAATAGACCATGGTAAGGTCTGTTTCATGTTCCCAGGGCAGGGATCGCAGTACATCAACATGTTTCGGGACCTGGCGGAAAAATACAAGCCGGTCATGGAAGCGTTCAATGATGCTGACAGGGTCATGTCAGATCTGATAGAGAAACCTCTTTCTTCATATGTGTTCCAGGACCTGAAAAGGGGTGATGAAGGGTTCGACGAGGCGGCCGATACCCTTCGGAGGACCGAGTTCAACCAGCCATCCATGCTGACCGTGGATACAGCCATGTACAAGATGCTTTTGAGGCTGGGTGTCGAACCCGATCTGGTCATGGGTCATTCTTTGGGTGAGTACGGGGCCCTTATCGCATCGGGGATCATGAGCTTCGATGACGCGCTCAGAGCTGTTTCCGCAAGGGGAAAGGAGATGCGGGACCTCAAAGTGGATGATGTGGGAAAGATGGCCTCCGTGATGGCCGGACTGAAGGAGGTCGAAGAGGTCCTGAAGGATATCGAAGGTTATGTCATCCCTGCTAACAAGAACTGCCACATCCAGACCGTTATTGCCGGGAACACGGAACCAATGGAGGAAGCTGTTAGGAAGTTCAAGGAAAAAGGGATCGAAACCGTTTTCATCCCTGTATCCCACGCTTTCCACAGCGAGGTTGTAGCCCCCGCAAAAGTCCCATTGAGGAACTACCTATCGAAACTGGATATAAGACCTCCGAGGATTCCCATACTCTCCAATGTTACAGCCGATCTCTATCCCATGGAAGGAACTCCCGAGGAGCTCAAGGAACAGGTCCTCGACCTTCTGAAGGAACAGGTTGCACATTCCGTTGAGTGGATGGGAGAGATCGACAGGGCTTACAAGGAGGGTTGCAGGACATTCATCGAGGTCGGACCTAAAAGGGCCTTGACCTCCTTTGCATACAATCTGATGGAAGATGATGTGAAGAAGGGACGGGTCTTCCCGATCACATCCAATCATCCCAAGAAAGGGGGGATACAGACCTTCAACGAGCTGGTTGCTTCACTGTGGTCGCTGGGATTCGATCTGAAGGTCCCTGACCTCAAGGATCAAAGCTACTACAACAAGGAGTTCATTGAGGCTTTCGAACCATTCACCACGAAGATGAAGGTCCCGGAAAAGAGGGTGTTCGAGGTTCCGATTGCCCAGGAGAAAACCAACCCGATATCATTCGAGACCTTCAGATCAGAGAATTCCGATCTCGTAGATGAGCTCCTTAAGAAGGTGTACGAGAGGATCCCCTCCAGTTCTTCCTCCAGCGAGTCATCCAGAATGGATGTCGATCTCACTGGTATCGGATCGACGGTCCCTTCAAGAAAAGGAGTCAAAGTTGTGATCTCCGGGGCTGCAATGGGCCTTCCAGGAACATTCAAAGGGGTCTTCGATCCCAACAACCTTGGTTATCTTGTGGAGGGAAGGAACCTCATCGGCAACATGGATGAAAGATACCTGGAAAGATTCATTGACAAGCATATAGTAAGACTTGACAAGAAACCGGACGGAAGCGCAGAAATGGTGACATTGAACCATCCATCCATGGTGGTGAAGCTCTCCGGAAAGCTGGGTTCCTTCGATCTTGTGGAGGAATTCGGTGTCCCGAAAGCATTGAACGATGTTTTGGATATCACAACAAGGCTTGCTTTTGCCTCAGGTCTGCTGGCACTGAAGGATGCAGGTATTCCACTTGTGAAACGTTATGCACAGACCTCAACAGGTTCCTTCCTCCCCGAGGAATGGGAGCTGCCGCTGGAGATGCAGGAGGATACCGGAATACTATTCGCCTCCGCATTTCCTGGAACGAACAATCTGATAGACGAGTTGACATCCTACTTCGAAGCGAAGATGTCCAGATCGAGCAATGAGGAAAAGGCAAGGTTATACGAACAGCTCAGAGCAAAGGTGAAGGGCACAGATGCGGAAAAGGAGCTAGACGCCTGGTACAGTTCATCCCTAGAGGAACCTGAATCGAAGTACGATTTCCCCAGGCTCTTCATGTTCAAGGTCCTGGCCATGGCCCATTCTCAGTTCGCTCAATATATCAAGGCCAAGGGACCCAATACCCAGGTGAACTCTGCCTGTGCTTCATCGACTCTTGCAATATCCATCGCTCAGGACTGGATACAGATGGGGCGCTGCAAGAGGGTCATAGTCCTTGGAGCAGATGACCCAGCCTCCGATACCATGATCGAATGGTTCGGTTCTTCCCTTCTTGCCATGGGAGCGCTCACACCGGAACGGGATGTGACCCAGGCAGCCCTTCCTTTCGACAGAAGGAGGAAGGGAATGATAATCGGCTCAGGAGCCGCTGCTCTTATCGTGGAAGCTGAGGAGGAACCGGGAAGAAGGGGAATGAATCCAATAGTAGAGATCCTTGGATCTCATATAGCAAATTCAGCTTTCCACGGATCCAGGCTTGACATCGCCCATATCGCCCGGTCCATGGACCATTTCATAACAGGTATGGAAAAGGAATGGTCAATGGACAGGAACGTGATGGCACCTGATCTGATATTCATGTCCCATGAGACCTATACACCCGCAAGGGGCGGGTCCTCTGCAGCCGAAGTGGAATCACTGAGGAGGACCTTCGGAGAGAGATACAGGGACATCCTGATAATGAACACCAAAGGTTACACAGGTCATGCTTTCGGAGCATGCATCGAGGACCCGGTCTTGGTGAAATGTCTGGAAGAGGGCGTCTCCATTCCTCTTTCCAACCTCACTCCTGATCAGATCGATCCTCAGTTCGAAGGTCTCCAGCTTTCAAGCGGAGGTCATCACAACAGGCACTATGGACTGAGGATCGCCGCCGGGTTCGGTTCACAGCTGGCATTCCTTTTGATTAGAAAACCTGATACCAGTGGAAGGTTCAAAGATGATCAGAAGTATAAGTCCTGGCTCAACTCGGTGGCCACAACACAACCTGTGGAACTGGAGGTGTATCTGAACAATCTCAGGTTGAAGGACAGTGGAAGGGATAACCTCATCCCGCATATGGCCGTCAAAAGAGGATCATCCGTCATTGGTTACAAAAAGGACACCATGGAGGATGTGGACCAGGAACGGTTCGATCATTACAAGGAAGGGGTCCTTGAAATATTCTCGAAGAAGACGGATATTCCCATCGAGATGATCGATATAGATTCCGACCTTGAGAACGATCTGGGTATCGATACCGTCAAACAGGTGGAGCTCTTCGGAACTGCCAGGATCGCTTTCGAACTACCCAAGGATGAAGGTGTGAATCTCAGGGATTATCCAACTCTCCGTCATGTCATTCTGTATATTATGTCAAAGAAAGAGGCAACCAACGGCTGGAAGAAAGAGGACAAATCAGAAAATGAAGAAGTCGAAAAGGAAACCTCTGTAGAGGAACCTTTGAAGGCGGTCGAATCAGCAGGTACTAACTGGGATTCGATCAAGGATAGGGTGGTTGTCCTTGTCTCACAGAAGACTGGGTACCCTATTGATATGCTGGACATAGACCTTGACCTGGAAGCGGACCTTGGGATCGACACCGTGAAACAGGTAGAACTTTTCGGAATGGCCAGGGGCGAGTTCGATCTTCCCAGGGATGATACCATCAATCTCTCCGAGTTCAATACACTCAGAAAGATAGTGGATTACGTAGTGGGCCAATCCTCCAAGGAAGTAGAGGGGGCGATCCCAAAGATCGAGGAAGTTGAACCGGTGAAGGAAGAAGAGCCGGTGGAAGAAGAGACTCAACCAGAACCTAAGATACCGGCTACCGGTGATGGCTGGGATTCCATGAAGGACCGTGTTATCGAAATCGTGGCGGAGAAGACCGGTTACCCTACAGATATGCTTGAGCTGGATCTCGATCTGGAAGCGGACCTGGGAATAGACACCGTGAAACAGGTGGAACTTTTCGGAATGGCCAGGAGCGAGTTCGATCTTCCCAGGGACGATACCATCAATCTTTCAGAGTTCAATACACTCAGAAAGATAGTGGATTACGTTGTAGGCCAGTCCTCTAAAGGAGTAGTGGAAAAGGTTCCAGAGATCGAGGAAGTTGAACCGGTGAAAGAAGAAAAGCCGGTGGAAGAAGTGCCTGAAGAAGAACAGGAGGCTGGATCACCAGCAACCGGTGATGGCTGGGATTCCATGAAGGACCGTGTCATTGCCATCGTGGCGGAGAAGACCGGTTACCCTACAGATATGCTTGAGCTGGATCTCGATCTGGAAGCGGACCTGGGAATAGACACCGTGAAACAGGTGGAACTTTTCGGTATGGCCAGGAGCGAGTTCGATCTTCCCAGGGATGATACCATCAATCTTTCAGAGTTCAACACTCTCAGAAAGATCGTGGATTATGTTGTAGGCCAGGCTTCCAAGAAGGTGGTGGAAGAGGTTCCAAAGATAGAGGAAGTTGAACCGGTGAAAGAAGAAAAGCCGGTGGAAGAAGAGATTCAACCAGCATCCGAACCTGAACAAGAGGCAAAATCACCAGCATCCGGTAGCAACTGGGATTCGGTCAAGGACCGTGTTATCGAAATCGTGGCGGAGAAGACCGGTTATCCAGTCGATATGCTTGAACTCGACCTTGACCTGGAAGCGGATCTGGGGATCGACACCGTGAAACAGGTAGAGCTATTCGGGATGGCAAGGGGAGAGTTCGACCTTCCAAGAGACGATTCCATCAACCTATCCGAGTTCAACACTCTCAGGAAGATAGTGGATTATGTTCAGGGAATGGTAGTTTCCAAGAAGGAATCTATCTCATTAAAAGAAGAACCTGTAGAGGAAAATGAGGTTCCGGAGGTTGATGAAGACTACCATTGGGAGAACGTCAAGGAGAAGGTCGTGACCATTGTTGCTGAAAAGACCGGATATCCCGCTGACATGCTGGAACTCGACCTTGACCTTGAGGCGGACCTTGGAATAGACACTGTGAAGCAGGTTGAACTTTTCTCCATGGCAAGAAGTGAGTTCGATATTCCCAGGGACGATTCCATAATTCTATCGGAATTTCCCACGTTGAGGCATATCATAGATTTCGTTTCAAAGAAGACCCTTGAGGGTAAAGGATCCGAAGTGGCAGACAATAAAGAAGAGGTTCCCGCTCAGGAAAAGGCCCTTTCGATCGAGGAACTGAAATGTAGGATCAACAGATGGGTCCTTCAGGCCGATGAGAGAGAACCTCTCTCCGGTTCCAAAGGAAAACCCCTTGAGGGAAAGACATTACTCGTCTTCGGAGGCCTGAAAGAAGAAATCGGTATCCTGGAGGAGGTCCTGGGCTGTAAAGCGGAACCGATGGACCCCAATGAAGCATCAGAGATGGAGCTGGACCTGTCCGGATATGATGGTATCTTGAACCTCTATTCCTTCAGATTGTCCAGGGGACCATATCCGGCAGAATGGGAGAAGGAGAACCATCTGGCTATCAAGGTCCTTTTCAGAATCGTCAAGTCAATGGACAAGGTTTTCAAGAAGGGAGGTTTCCTTCTTTCCATAACAAGGATGGGAGGAAGGTTCGGACTTGGAAGGGATATAAATCCGATAAACGGTGCCATCTCAGGATTCACCAAAGCCGTTCACAGGGAATACAAGGATACAAGAGCAATGGTTCTGGACATTCCCGATGAGTTCGATCTCAACCAGGCTGTGAGCAGACTTGGAGATGAGCTATCTGCCGATCATGGACTTCCGGAGGTTGGGTGGGACGGATCGATGGGTTACAGACCGGTTCTGAGGATAGTGGAACCAGGCGAACCTTCATTTCTGGAGATCAAGGATGGAATGAACATCCTGATCACCGGAGGAGGCTCCGGGATCACAGCCGAGATAGCAAGGGGACTCTCGAATGTGGCTTCCCTGAAGCTTCATCTTACCGGACGGACAAAGGTCCTTGAGGATGTTGAAAAGTTCGCATCGATGGATGAGAATGGTCTGGAAGCCGAGAAGGAGGCGATCAAGGAGAAGCTTAAGGCCTCCGGAGAGAAGGTGACTCCCGTGAAGATCGACCGGGAGTTCTCAATAATTACGAAATCCATATCCATACAACGGTTGTTGAAAGATATTGAAACCAACGGTTCTGAAGGTACCTATCATTCTATCGATGTGACAGATGTTGAGGGAATGAAAGAACTGGCTGTAACTTTCGGGCCATTCGATATGGTGGTCCATGCTGCTGGTATAGAACAATCCAAACTGATCGCGAACAAGACAGAGGAGGATTTTGCAAGGGTCTTCGATACAAAAGTCAAAGGGGCTCTTTCACTCCTTGAGGCGACTCGGGAACATCCTTTGAAGTTGTTCCTCTCGTTCTCTTCGGTTGCAGGCAGGTTCGGTAACGCGGGACAGGTGGATTATGCCGCTGCCAATGACCTTCTTTCCAAACTTCCGGGAGCGGTCAGGTCCCTCCATCCCAATTGTGTTGTCAAATCGGTCGGATGGTCGGCATGGTCCGATGTGGGGATGGCCAGTAAAGGATCTATCAAGACGATCCTGGAAATAGGCGGGATCACTTTCATCCCTGTCGATCAGGGTGTCAGATTTGCAATTGATGAACTTGGATCAGGTAAGGAGAGGGAAGTCCTCTATTCTGGATCGATGGGACCACTGGACCGTGAGTGTTCCATGAGATGGGAGGAAGGCATCAATGTACCATCTGATGAATATATCTCAGAACTGGAAAAGGAGATACCTCTCAAGCAGATGGAAGAAGTTATCGAGGAAGAAGAAGTCACCGAAGTGGAGGAAGAGAGCCAAATAGAGTTACCTTCCAACACTCCGATGGATCCAATATCTCCTCTTGTGGACAGGATAGTCGAGAAGGATGATACCTCGATCGTTGCGATCAAGGTTCTTGATATCAACAGGGAGAGGTTCCTTCCGGACCACTCTGTGATGGGTACACCTGTCCTTCCAGGTGTGATGGGATTGGAGGTATTTGCCGAGGTAGCAAAATTGCTCAGACCCGATCTGGATGTCATAGGTCTTTCTGAGGTCCAATTCAAGAAGCCGGTCAATGTCAAGGACACACTGGAGATCAAGATCTCAGGGAAGATAGAGGACGATGATGAGCTTGAAAAGACAGTCAACATCAGACTGACCTCAACGGATCCCAAGAAGAAGAAAGAGATCGTCCATTTTATCGGTAATGTCATCTTGGGGAATTCCGAGGATGTTTGCAGGATCCAGGACGGCCACCCTTTGAGACCGGACTCCGTCAAAGCCCAGGTCCTTAGAGATGAGATCTATCAGCATCTTTTCCATGGACAGCTGTTCCAGGTGACCGCGGGCATGTCCGTATTGACATCCGAGGAGCTGCTTGGAACCTTCAGGATACCAGAGGGTCCACAGTTCGAACCGAAAACTGGCTGGACGGATGGAGACCTGCAAACACCAGCCCTCCATACTGAATTGGGATTTCAAGTGGCAGGTGCATATGTTCTCGACCGCTTCGATATGATGGCGCTTCCGGTAAAAGTCGGAAGGATCTCCTATTCCTCCAGGATACGGACGGATGAGAAGGCCTTCGCATGGGTCCGTTTCAAGGGTCAGGAGGAGAACGAGTTCTCTTTCGATGTGGACATCATAGACCCCAGCGGAAACGTGAGGTTCTCCTATCAGGATTATAGATTGAAGGGTCTGATGGCCAGCAAGGTTGACCTCCAGGGGGACCACTCCATACCGTTCGAAGAGGTCCCTTCCCCCATCAAGGGGATCAAGGTGTTCAGGCTGGATGTTGATGCCTTCACAACGGAACTTGATGTGGTCAAGGACCATTTCTCCGAGGATGAATGGGCCTCCCTTGTCAATGAAAAGATGAGTGACAAGAGAAAGAGGGAGCATGTGCTTGGGAGGGTGATATCCAAGCTTGCGGTTTCCTGGTACGTGAACATCAGCGAGGCCAGACCGGTATCTCTCACCAATATCAGCATCCAGACAGAAGATGGTGGAAGACCGTTCGCGATCCTCGATGGGAAGAGGATCGAGATATCGATATCACATTCCCACAGATGGGCCATTTGTTCGGTTGGCGACAAACAGCATGGATGCGACATCGAACTGGCAGAGTCAAGGGACAGGGCCTTCTCGGATGAGGCTTTCGATCAAGGAGAGGTTCAACTGATGAAGAGGATCCAGGAAGAAATGGATATAGGCGAGCCACTTGCCCAGACCTTGCTGTTCTCATCAAAGGAGGCCTATTTGAAGATGATAGGTACAGGGTTGAGGACGGACCTGAAAAAGGTCGCTTGCACTGATGTTTTAATACTTCCGGCAAGGACCGGACTTGCTTTCGAAGTCCTTGTCGGACATGATGATAAGATATCAAAGGTCGAGGCCAGTGTCGCATCAGCATATGTATTGACGATCTGTTCAAAATCATAAGAAACAACCGTTGCAGAATACATCGGATGTGAGATTCTATGGTGAAGAAGAGCAATATACTTGGAGGGGCAGGCGAGACAGTTCTGCTCACTGGGAACGAAGCGGTAGCCAGGGGCTGTTTAGAGGCAGGACTTGCAGTCGGTACCGCCTATCCGGGAACACCCGCGTCGACCATTATGGAGAAACTTGGTGAGGTAGCCCCCGAACTGGGTTTCTGGGCCGAATTCTCGGTGAACGAGGCCGTTGCCTTTGAGGTGGCGGCAGGATCGGCCCTTGCCGGTGTGAGATCGTTGATGTCTACAAAAATGCTTGGGGTCAATCTGATCGCCGATGCCCTCACCGTGATATCTGTCACCGGTGTAAGGGGTGGATTGGTGATCATAACAGCTGACGATCCTCAACAGTTCTCCTCTCAGAATGCGGAAGATACCAGATTCTTCGCAATGCTGGCCAAGGTCCCTGTCCTTGAACCCGCAGACGGACAGGAAGCCAAGGACATGGTGAAGTATGCCTTCGAACTGTCCGAACAGCTTGAGCTTCCGGTGTTTTTAAGGATCACTCCAAGGATATGCCATTCTTCCTTCGATGTGGAGCTGGCTGAGATCAGGAAACCGAAATTGGACGGAAAGTTCGTGAGGGATCCCAAGAGATTCGTCATGATATCCACTTACTCCAGGCCCAGACAGTCTATCCTCAATGAGAAGATGGATAAGGCCAAGGAGATCTTCAACGATAATGAATGGAACTATGAGGTGGATTTCCAGAACGGTAAACAGGTGAAGAAGGGTGAGGCCTTCAACACATTCGGTATAATTGCATCAGGTCTTACCTATCACTACATCGAGGAGGTCCTGGAGGTAACAAAGGTAAATGCCAGGGTCTTGAAGCTTGCGACAACATATCCCTTACCAGAGGATCTCATAGCAAACTTCATCTCCAGATTGGACCAGGTCCTGATCGTCGAGGAGAACGAGGGTGTTACAGAGATGCTTACAAGGGCCCTCGCCCAGAAAAGAAGGATAGATGTTAGGATCATGGGCAAGGACGATGGTCTGATCCCATTGGCAGGCGAACTGAATCCGGATATCGTGGGAGGGGCATTCCAGAAGATATTCGGAGTCAAGTTCACCGAAGAGCTTACGGAACCTTATCTCGAGGCAGAGGAGATGGTATCCAAGAGGGTTCCCGCACTATGCGCTGGTTGTCCCCACAGGGCTTCATTCTTTGCAATAAAGGAGGCTTTGAGGAGGAAGGGAAAGGGGGGTGCGATAATGGGGGACAGAGGATGTTACAATCAGGGAGCATATGAACCCCTTGAAGGTATGGATACCTGCATATGCATGGGGGCCTCCATTGCAATGGCCTCCGGACTGGCCCACTCCGGTACGAACGAACCCGCTGTTTCCGTTATCGGCGACGGCACATTCTATCATGCCGGAATACCATCCCTCCTCAATGCGGTCCACAACCGGGCCAATATTGTCTCTTTGATCTTCGACAACTCCATAACCGCAATGACCGGACATCAGCTGAATCCCGGTTCAGGTGTCAACCTGATGGGTCAGCATACAGGTTTTGCAAATCTGAAGAAGATCGTTGAAGCCTGTGGTGTCGAGAACGTCCGTGTCATCAATGCATTCGATACGGAGAAGCTTGTCAATGCCGTTATGGAAGAGATAGATAACGATGGTCCTTCTGTCATCATCTCCAGGTCACCCTGTGCCTTGGTCGTGGAGAGGAACATCAGGAAGCGAAAGATGAAGTTTCCCAGAGCAGTGGTGGATATCGACAAGTGTGTGGGATGCAAGGTCTGCATGAAGAAGATAGGATGCCCTGCATTTGGATGGAGTGATGATCCCAAACAGCATCTGGAGATCCTTCCTCACTGCAACGGATGCGGATTATGTGTTGAAATGTGCCCGTTCGGTGCGATCTCGGTCCCAGACAAACCAAAGGGAACACTTGGTATCACCGTCAGGGAGGGGAAGAAATGAACGTGATCCTTTGCGGGGTAGGTGGAAATGGTGTGGTCTTGACCACTCGGATCATTGCTGAAGCAGCCCTGAGGGAAAGAACCAAGGTAAGGGTGGGAGAGGTCCACGGTCTTGCAATGAGAGGTGGAACTGTTGTTTCACATCTGAGACTTGGTTCCGATGCAAAGGGCGTACTGGTTCCCCAGAGGAAAGCGGATATCCTCCTTGCCTTCGAACCACTTGAAGCATTGAGACAGATGAAGTTCCTCAAGAGGGGGGCGAAGGTCATCCTTAACAATGAGCCTTATGTCGGTGTCGATGCCCATCTGGGTCTTTCAAGATATCCTGAGGTTTGCGATATCCTGGAAAAGATCCAGGCCTCCCAGGATCTCGTTGATGTACCTGCCACAAAGCTGGCGATCGAAGCGGGTGGAGCAGTAATGACAAATGTTGTGATGCTCGGAACGCTTTCAGCTTCCAAGGAGCTTCCCATAGGCCGTGATTCGCTTATAGAGGCGATCAAGTCAAGAGTACCTCCGATGATGGTCGATGCCAATATCAAGGCCTTCGAGCTCGGTGAGAAGGCTTTCAAGGAATGGGAAGCCAACAGGGTCTGCGAGATCAAGGACCCCACCCAATAGACCAATCTATTTTAGTATGCCCAACCACCTCCATGTCCTGGGTGAAGGGACTTGGAAGCAAATTGCAAGCGTGTGGATATTTCCACTGGAGGACATAGGGTAGTATATGTTCCCAGAAAGATCTCCGGAGAGCTGGACCTTCATCTCATGGACAGGGTCGAGGTTGTAAATGCAGCAGATCCCTCCATTACATCCATGGCATCCGTGCAGTTCTGGTCGGATCCCGGGAACCGGATAGGCCTATGCACCGAGCTTGCGGATGAGCTTCGCATCAGTGATGACGGTTTTCTTCTGTTCGTAGCCGTGGACAAACCTCTTTCCGTATCCCACATTGTTGAACGGATGAACGGAAGCGAACTTACTGGTGATCAAATAGAAGTGGTAGTGGGCGATATCGCCTCGGACTCACTATCTCAGGTTGAGCTATCATGTTTCGTCACATCCGCCACAATGCGAGACCTTTCCATGTCAGAGCTTTATGATCTGACAAGGTTCCTAGCGGAGTCCGGAGACACGTTTGACTGGGATGACCCCCTTGTTGCTGACAAACATTGTACAGGAGGCGTTCCAGGGAACAGGACATCTCCGATTGTCGTTCCGATCATAGCCTCTCTGGGAGTGAAGATACCCAAGGCGTCTTCCAGGGCCATAACCTCTCCCGCAGGAACGGCGGATGTCATGGAATCCGTATGCAATGTGGTATTCGAAAAGGAGAGGATAAAGGAGATAGTTGATAAGACCGGAGGGTGCTTGATTTGGGGGGGAGGTCTAAATGTCGCTCCGGCGGATTCAAGATTGATAGGTGTCAGGAAGATGATAAGTTCCAATCCCGAGGGACTACTGATATCTTCCATACTATCAAAGAAGTACGCCATGGGTTCGAAATATCTGCTTGTGGACATGCCAGTTGGCTTGGAGACCAGGTACCATTCCCTTGGAGAGGTCCGTCATATGGCCCAGAAGGTGAAGAAGATAGCTTCAATGTTGGGTATGAGAGCACAAGTGGAGATCACCTTCGGTGACGAGCCCATAGGGAACGGGATAGGTCCGAATCTGGAAACAAGGGATGTATTGCAGGTCCTCATGAACAGATCGGATGCTCCGATCGATCTCAAAGAGAAGGGGATCAGGATAGCCGGAAAGTTGATTGATCTCTTCGGACCGGATAGGTTCGGTCCCGACCATAAAGCGGGAGATGGTTTGGAGATTGCCAGGGAATGTCTTGATTCGGGAAAGGCATTTTCCAAATTTCAGGAGATTGTTGAGGCTCAGGGAGGAGAAAAACCGCTGGATCCGGACAGGTTCAAGGGATCCTCCCATACGATTGAAGTGCGGGCCACGAAGAATGGTCAGTTGGTTGATTACGATAACAGAGTAATTGCGAAGGTTGCAAGGCTGGCAGGAGCTCCCTCAAACAAGGAAGCGGGTCTGGACCTCTGCAGGAAATCAGGTGACATGGTCAGGTCCGGGGAACTGATCATGATGATACATGCCGGATCAGAATCCAGGAAGAAGTTGGTCAATAACCATCTGGAACAGAACAGGATCTATACGGTTGAATGATGAAAGATGAATATTAGATCTGAAATAGATTTTCGATCATCAGAAAGTTTGAGATTGAATATGTCCTATCTTCACTTCAGGAGAATTACTCGATGAGGACAAAAAGGGTCCTGATATCATTCAAGTTTGTTCAAACAGGGACCCAGCCTATGGAGACCTTGTCCTTTCTGATTTGATTCAAAGAGGCCATGTCCACGATCGGGAACGAGTAGTCCTCATGGTCCTTCAGGAGCTTCATGAATATACCATCCCTATCCTTCTTGGTGAAAGTCTGCTCTATGGTAAGACATCTGTTAGGATTGTTCTTGGTGGAGGGTTCGCTGTAAACAAGAAGGATGGCATCCTTGCCAGCCACTCCTACCCTGTATGTCTTGATCATATTCCGATAAGGGATCCTTCCCTTCGACCAACCTTTTCTGAACCTTATCTCACCATCGCTGATATTGATCCTGTGGCCCTTGAGAACTAGACCTGAAAGAGAGAGGGAAACAAGGATCACTATCATGTCGAATATCAGGACGAAACCCCACCACTCCACCAGCATGAAAAGTGCAAGGGATATTGATATCGCAACTAGGGGAAGGACAATGACCAATGTCCAGATCAAAAGCCTTTTGGCTATGTTATAGTTGGAGATCGACCCCTGATAGGACACCATTGAAGATAGTCAATCCTGAATAGGTATTTATTTTTCACGTAAGATGATCTTCTCAAAGGTCTCCTTTGACCCTGTGCATCAATATCTCTGAAAAGACACTGTCCTTGATCATGGAAGGGGGATCGCATTCGATATCAAGGTCTGTCAGTACATCCAGTTCTCTGGCCTTCCTCTCTCCGTCATCTGTGGAGATCTCGAAGACCATCTTGCCGTTTTGAAAGTGGACATCTATCTTGCTTATTGATGACTTGTACAATTTTATCCTTCTTCCCTTTTCAGATACCTGGGTGCCTTCCTCGAAAACCAGACCCCTCGCCCTGAGGTCCTCTATCCTTCGATAGCAAGCAGTGATGGGTATGTCAAAATCCTCACTGAGTTGTGTGATGGACCTGGGTTTATCATTTGTAGCATATAGTATCTTGAGCATATACTCATCGCTCAGGAGCTCAATAAGGTACTGACTAGTGTTCATCTGCATTCCTCTTATCAGTATCCCCTTTTCTATGTCAAGCATGGACTTTTTACTATTATAAATCTCTTGTTAATCATTGATTATCTTTGCATAAACCCTTATAAAATCGACATTCTTCTTCAATAGAGGAGGATAATGAAAGATGATTTTTCAATTCTACCGGAAGAATCCTTTTTCTATATCTGTAATTGAAGGGTCCCTATCCTTTTTAGGATCTATGAAAAGAAGAAATGAGATGAAGGCAGGAATGGTCGATGAAAGGAGTAGATAAAGTGAATCTCCCGGTCTCCCGGAGTCCTCCAATGAGGACCTTTCATCAGCTTCAAGTTCGATTCCGGCAGGATCGACATCATTTTCTAATTGATCTGAGACAGCATCATCAATGGAAATAATGTAGAAAACTCCTGAAAGGAGCACCCCCAGGAAGACGATCAAACACATCACCATGGGTGTTCCTGTCCCTAACCGATCGGTAATTGTAGCCAGACCGAAAATTGTGGTTAGGGCAAGAAGCAGGATCAAAAGGCACATCGATGTTACGATATAATCGCTGAGGTCTTCCAGGTCTCCGGTTGTCTTTCGTTCCATCTCTATGAAATTGTCACCAAGTATCCCTGACCAAACCTCAAGGTATCTGAATTCATAGAGACCATAATCCAGTTTATATTCCCTCCAGATGGATCCCTCTTCCTTCGTACCCTCAAGGTATTCCACGGAATACCAATCGTCTAGTACAAAGGACACGATGAGAAGACCTATGGAAAGTATGGGGAGAAGTGACCCCGCGATCCTCCTAGCTGTTCTGAGTACCAGTTACACCACTCCCATCATTTACAAAGAACATGCATTCGATGTTCATGATCTCCAGGCTTCCTTCAATACCTCTTCGATCTTTTGATACAGGGGAGGATCATCATCATAGGTCAGCAATTCCCTGGCCTCATCGAAGGCCCTTATTGAAATATCCTTGTAATCCTCATCCCCCGTCAACTTCCAGAGTTCCAGATAGGCCAGTCCGAGCTCGAAGTGTGCCCGGGATGATCCGTGGGGGTCCCTTTCTTTGTTTAAGATGTTCATGGATTCCGTTAGGATCGAGATCGCCGATCTGAGCTTCTTCTCGGGATCATCAGAGATCAGAGATAGGTTGCGAAGGACCCTTCCCTTTTCATACATGGTCTTGGCATAAAGGTTCTCATATCTTCTACTGTCCTTGTCGTTCAATTCATTGTCAATGACCCTGAGGGTCTTCTCGAGGCCTTGTTTAACCTCCGAGATATCCCGGACCATCATTTTAATCCACACCTTCATTGGTCTATATCGGTAATAATGGTAACTGATGTTCTTGCACCGGAAAATGTATTAGTATCCAATAGAAATATTATTGATGTCCTTATTGAAAACGGGGAGGGAAAAATGGGTTCCTTCATTAAGACATCCATTGAAAGAAGGAAGATCAAAAAAGTAATGAGGCTGCTTGAAGAAAAAAAAGCATTGGACCTTCTAAATATGCTTAAAGACAGCAATCCAAGAGTGGTCACTGAATCCCTGAAGGCACTTGGCAATATCGCTCATGAGGGGAATATCGGAAGGATCACATTGAATAACGGGATCGAGAGAATAGGACAGTGCCTGAAACATTCTGATAAGTACGTCAGATTATATGCGGTCAGGTCCCTTTGCTGGATAACTGAAGATGATTCCCCATCGGAATTGATCTCTACTGGTGTGATCCCCAGCATCGTACCCCTTCTTTCGGATGAAGAGACGGATACCAGGAGGTATGCACTTTCGATATTCGATAAATTGGTGGAGAACAATCAAGTATCTGTCGTAGCAAATGTGGGAGGTATTGGCCCGATCGGGAAACTGGTGGTCACACCAGATGAGTTCACATCCATTCTATCCATGAAATTATTGGGAAGGATCGGCAGGAAAGGATACGGTTCGCAGATAGTCAGGTCAGGTTCGGCAAGGCTTCTTCTCCTTGCTTCCGATATGGTTGATGGTAATATCAAGAAAACTGCGCTTGAATCCCTTGGTATAATAGGAGATTCCATGGGATACAATGATCTGGATTCCTTCAAGAAACATATAACTGAAGCAGAGAACATCGCGGGGAGATCCGTGCAGATAGATACGATAGCGGGAAGGAGCATGGATGCATTCTTCTCAGGCGGAGCAACAGGTGTCTCGACGATCGATGAGATTGTCCATCATGGCGTCCCTGAACCTGGTAGCCCACCAGATAGATGGAAGAGTCGTGTGGTGGACGGATTTCCTCCGGATGGATCCGAATTCGAGGTCAATGAGATAGATGTCAGGATCGATGAGGAGTTCGATCTGGACCTCGATATCATGGAAGAGGTGGAGAGGAAATTCCCATTTTCTTTGCTTATGGCTCGGTTGAGAGAGGTTAAAAGACTTACCGATGATGGAGTGATCGATCTCTTTGATTATTACAATCTCAAGACCAGGGTAATGGAGGATGTGGAACTCTCCATCAAGCTTGATTGTATCAATTGCTATGATATTCTTGGAGTAGACCAGTCCGCAGGACCAGAGGAGATCAAAAGAGCCTATAGGAAGCTCGCATCCCAGTATCATCCGGACAAGGTCGAGAACCTGGGTCATAAACTGAGGAAGATGGCTATGGAGGAGATGACCAAGCTCAACCATGCAAAGGAGACCCTTCTTGACCCTGTGAGGAGGTCAGCTCATGATACCTTGATCAGCAGGACCTAAGAACCGAGAGATCATTGTTTTTAGGGGATAACACATTTAAACACCTATCGTATCGATATTTAGGTGAAATGATGGAGAAAATGAACGTATATCAATGTGAGGATTGTAAAAGATACGAGACAGAGCCCTTGAAGGATGGAGAGTACCCTACCTGCTGCGGAAAGAAAATGAAGGAGGTCCCGCTAATGGAATGTGTCAAAGATCCAGCTTTCGCCGAGCATGCAAGGTTCGATGATGACGATACTCCCTGCGATCCCGGAGTATCTGGATAATAGTGAAAGAAATAATTGGTAGGACCTTTCCTTGTGAAATCTTTATTAAGGGTCCAGTGGTTCCTCGTTCGAGGGACCTGATATGAGGAAGAGAGCCCTGTTGTTGATATCTATCCTAATTATCAGCCAATCATTTTTTTTATTTGAGAGTGGGACAGGCCAGAATGAATATTCATCTGGATACAACCATCCGATGGGTGATCCGTATGACCTCCAGTCTGAGATAGATTCCACTCCCGAAGGTGGAACTCTTCACCTCCCTGAAGGCGAGATAAGAGGGAATTTCTATATCAATCGGTCCCTGAACCTGATCGGCCAGGGAAACGATACAACCATTCTGACCTCAAGTTATAATCTGATCCAGATATACTCATCGGATGTCAATATCTCCCATGTCGGTTTTAGATCAAGGGGTACCTGTATCTATATGAGAGGGGACTATCATAATATTACAATTACAAGCTGCAGTTTCAGTAACTCTTACAGAGGTTTTGCAGTCTACAATACTTTCACCCTTTCCCAAAGGATCATCGTCACGAATAGTACCTTTTCCAATATGATAAACAGCGGAGTATACCTGCAAGGGGTCAAAGAATGCAGGATCTATCACAACAAATTCGAGCATGTCGGAGATGGGATCTATGCAAATGAGATGGAGGACTCGGATATTTCATTGAACATCTTCAGGTATGGTGATACCGGAACCAATGTTAGGAACAGTGAAAATGTCAATATCACATATAATATGATAATGGAATTCCAAATGGGGATCACCATCAGTTACTCCAAGTATGTCAACACATCCCAAAACAAGATCAATGACACGATGATCGGAATTGAACTGGACAGGAGTGACTTTATCGATGCGGGGAGAAATATTTGTAAGGACCTGGAAAAGGGGATATACCTTTTCTATTCGGATGAAAACAGGATCCACAACAACACCATTGAAAGGAGTACCGGAAATGGCATTGAAGTTTATTTCAGCCGGTATAATTCCATTGAGAACTGTTCCGTTTCAGATTGTGCAACTAACTTTGAAGGACTGGTGATTGCAGGTATATACGTCGGTTATGTCTCATACTATAACACGGTGAAAGATAATGATATGGCAGGTTGCGGAATGTCCATATATCCCTTCTTATCCACATGGGAAGGACAGGAAGTTTTCAATAACACTGTAAATGGCAGGGACCTTGTATTCGTTAAATATGAAAGCGATATCCTCATCGACGAGAATGCTGGTCAGGTCCTCATCTACAAATGCAGGAATGTTACGATATCCGGACAGGACCTTTCCAATGCCACATTCGGTCTTCTTGCAGTGGATTGTGATGACATTCATTTAGATGAGTGCCGACTGGATGACAATCATTACGGGATCGATTTTTTAAGTGACGAGAATTACGACATGGTCTCCGATATATCCATCATCAATTGTTCTATTGAAAGGACATTCTTCTCGATATTGATCGAGTCTGATTACTGGATAAAGGATGTGATAATAGCATCCAATATTCTTTCGGAGGGAAGGACCGCCATCAATATGAATGCTTATTATTCCAGTTCATCGAGTTCCACTGGGATCGAGATATCCAATAACACCATATCGGGATTCGAATACTACGGGATCTTACTTACTGCGCTAAGAGAAGTCGATATTGTGAGAAACCGTTTCGACAATTGCAACAATTCCTTGAATGTATTCGGCAACTACTACGATGACAATTACTGGAATGATATATCCCACAATACCGTAGAAAGAGGAGAGAAGGGTTTCAATCTTACCAGTATAAACGACCTGACTCTAATGGATAATCTAATCAGGAACACCACGGAATTCGGAATATCATTCTCGGCAGTGAAAGACGCAGAGGTTACCGGTAACAGGATCGAACCCTCTGGGGGATCGGGGATCATCTATTCCGGCTACTTATCCGATAATCAGGTCGTAAAGGAGAATATCATCCATGATGCGGAGACGTACGGAATACTGATGAAGGGTGCATCTACCGTCGAATTTAAAAACAACGAGCTTGAAACCTGTGGATTCTTCATCGATCCCAACGGTGGTGGGAATTGGAACGATATCGATCTTGATGATTCCAACAAAGTCAATGGAAGACCGGTCTTTTTTGCCGCACATAAAACCTCGATATCAGTACCGGAGGACCCTGGCCAGATAATTGTCAAAGAATGCGACACCGTAAACCTGCAGGACCTCTCCATTGAGAATACAACTGTGGCAGTTGAGCTGGTCAATTGCGACAATTACAAGATAGATAATTGCTCATTCGATGACAACTATATCGGAATGCATATCCAGTCGAACCAAGATGACTGGAGAGGAGGCAAGATCACAAGGTCGACTATAAGGAGGTGCAGGTATGATGGAATATCTGTGACCCGATCCGGGCTTCTAGTGGAGGACTGCACGATCCTGGACTGCGGCTATCCATACTATGAAAAAGGGAGGTCAGGCCTTTACTCAGTTCACGAGGACCTCTATCTGAGGGAAACAGATTTCATCAGATGTGGATTATTCTTCGATCTCGAATCCGTTGAAGATATCGGAGATGACCTGGTCTCTGAGAATACAACGGTCAACGGAAGAGACCTCGTTGTCATTGTCAGCAAAGATGAAATTGAGATCGAACAAACGGCAGGCCAGATATACCTTATCGACTGCTTCGACGTAAAGATAATTGATCAGGATCTGTCAAGATCAACTATCGGTATCTATTCCATATCCAGCTGGAAGATAAACATAGAAAATGTAACCACAAACCAATGTCTGTATGGGATCCATCTCATTTGCTATGAGAGCCAGCCGACAGGATTTGATATGGAGAATTCGACCTCCAACAACTGCAGATATGAAGGAGTGAAGATCAAAGCAAGCGATCCCTATTTCATAGACAACATCAGGTTCTTCGGGATCGAATGCTCTGGAAACGGTGGAAATGGATTAACCATAAACAGGGTAAGGAATGGCTTCTCCATGGAGAACTCTACCCTTTCGGGAAATGGGAAGACCGGGCTGGACCTGATTCAATTTCAAGGGTGGGAGTATGAGATCAGGATAGCAAACTGCACCATGGATAAAAATGAAATGAGCGGAGTGGTCTTGACAGTCAATTCAAGAAATTTCATCTATGGGAACAGCCTGAGTAACAACGGAAGATACGGTATGAAGATCAGAGAATCCCATTATATAATGGAGATCTTGAAAAACAATATGAGCCAAAACGGGATGAGCGGATTTTTCATGGTTAACTCGTTCAACAATTTCGTTCTGGATAACAACACATTCTCTAAAAACGGCATGTTCGGTATCGATATGAGGGGATCATTACATAAGATCACATACAATGATATTATTGGAAACGGAGAGGACGGTGTCTGGATGCAATCATCCAGGACAGAGGTCAGATGGAACAATATCTCAATGAATCAGTACTTCACCAGTTTTTACATAAGTGATTTGTACACTGGCTAATCGGTACCT
>CBDDUX010000055.1:0-9176 GCA_965234725.1 Thermoplasmatota archaeon
GTCGGTGTGTGTTTGTGATCTATTGATCTAAAGAGCCGTTAGGCTCGAGCATTCCATAGGAATGCTTTTTTTGTATCTTGTAGCAATAATCGTTATTAGTCCAACAATGAGTGCTCCAAGGATCGATCCAAGGGCACCACTTATTAAAGCCTCTGTAAAAGACATTCGCTTCTCCTCCTAACACTAAGGAATGAAAAATGGTCGTATTTAATCTTTGCAGAGATTTAGGGTAACCTAACAATCGTAACAAATCTTTGATTTGTATAATACCCCAAGGCAATAGTGCGGGGGTAAGGATTTGAACCGATCTTTAATTGATATTTGATTTTGTCCACTTTTTTTTATCATAGAATGAAAAAGAGCCCAGGATGAACCATTATCAGAAAAATAAAAAATCAACACAGGAGGAATTCAGATCAACCAAATTCAAGGGAAATTACAGAGTGGATATGGTCGGATGAGGGTCTGGATAAGGCCATTATCAGTCTGATATTCTCCTGATAATGGTTGTTTTTTCATTCTCTTCATATTCATATTTTCTAGGGTCACTACTATCGATTTGATTAGGGTTTATTGAAAGACCAATATTGGAGACTAATTTTGTCATGTTATTGACCATTTCTTTAAGTTGTTTATTTTCTAGTTTTAATTTCTGGATTTGATCAAAGAACATTTCTTCATTCATTTTCATTTTCTCATCCAGAATATTGATTCTTTTTTCATTTTTCTGCAATTCTTGGTTGTTAATGTCTGTTTGGAGATATGATTGACATTTTGCATAAGATTCTTTCATATCTGCTAACTGGGTGTCCGTGAGACCCTTATTCATTGTGTATCTGGACATCATGTCACCAGAATGTCCCATCATGAATTGTGCATATGAATGAATGATTTGTCCATTATGTTCTGCTTCTTGGAGTCTCGAAGCAAAATATCTTCGGAGAACATAGGGTCTCTTATTGACCCCAATTTTTCGGAGAGATATGCGAATTCCATTTCTTATTGCGTTGGTTCCAATGGAATCAGATTTCATTTTTTTCTTTGATTCGAATGTACTCCGAACCATCGGAGATTCATTATTGATGATCTCTCCCTGTCTTATTCTCAAATCGATATAATTCTTTAAATGGTGGGATCCCTCTTCACACATGAATGTTAGATATCGATTGCTTGTTTTGGAGAGATCTGATCGTACTATGATCATGATCGGGATCTCAAATGATATTTCTCCATTCTTGATAGACCATCCATCGAGATCCCCCATTTTGAGCCCATTTTTTCCATGCAAATCACCAATAACTCCTGGTCTTAGACCTGAGAATGCCATTAGACATATCGATACTTTATCTCGAGGAGTGGCCATTTGGAGTACTTTTGATAATTCTTCTTTAGATGGTATCTGTTCGTTTTCGATTGTGGGAGTTGATTGGACATTCTTTGGAGATGGAATCTTCTTGAAATCTATATCATAATATAGGAGATAAGAATACATTGCCTTGAATTGAGATGCAAGATAGCTAGGTGTCATTCCCCGATCTTTTTCATTTTGAGCATATTTAAACATCTTGTCATAGAGTGTCTTTTTATCCAATGATAAGAATGATTCGGGTGTCTCTCCCATTCGTTCCAACATGAATGATAATCTTCTAAGGTAGACAGTTGCAGTGTTCTCAGAATGATTGTATATGTAATTATCATACCACTTTTTAATGTAGGGGTCTTTCTTCATTTTAGAAATTATTGACATACCTGCTGTAGGAGCTTCCCTTTATAAAAGAATATGGTTCCGTCAATGATATATGGCAGATATGTATAGGTCCGTAACAACGACCTTCCTCGCCTCATCGTCGGACCCTTCGATCTCCTTGAGATCAATGAGCAGGACATCCTCGTTGATGTGAAGATTTCCCTCTCTGCATGTGGTGCCGATGAATCCCTCGGAACCCTGGTATATCTGGATCACGGGTGCTTTGAATACTTCCTCTAAGTGTGCCTTCACATCATCGGTCAGGACCTCAGCATAAGATATCAGGCAATCGATCCTATGGCCTATTGACCCCACCTCACGAGATATCAGTGAGAGCAATGATGGAGGCCCCGCAAGTATGTTCAGATTTTCACTGTTGATCTTCGAGATCAGGTCTCTAACAGGGTGTGTGTAATCCACATATATGATCTTCACACCGAACTTCCTGACCTCCATGAATGCGGGGGAATTGATCCTGAGAGCGAAAAGGACATGTTTTTTTCTGATCCCTTCAGGTATGCCGTTCCTGGCCCATAGAAGACAGGAGTATTTTGCCATCTCATCTTTGCTCAGGACTGTCAGACCTCTGTTGCCCGAGGTCCCGGATGACATTCCTACCGAATATTCGCCCCTGAAAAGGTCCATTGAGTTCGTCATTTCCCTTTCGGTAGTGAACTTCAATAGTTCTTCCTTCTTCAAACCGGCGGAATTGATCCTGTCAAAATTCCTCATCATCATTTCCTTGTTCATTTCCGGGAAAGAATCGGGTGTGAATCGTTCGAAATCTTTGAGAACCTCTCTGTAATAGGGGGAATTCTCACTTGCGAATCTCCCCATTACCTGCAATCTTTCCGATTGATGGTCCAGAAGTTCTTCGGGGGATGTTTCGTAAAGGCTCTTTTTCAGTTTTCTAACAAGGAGAAGTCTGCTTGCGATGTTCAACCCGAAGACCCCCTGTTCTCTTTCAATTTCCTTTCGATCTCCATATGGTCATTCCTTGAAATGCCGTAGAGCAAACCTATCATACCTGTTATCACGAAGAAGACCGCCGGCATTATCGCAAATGTCAATCTTACCGATAGAAGCCCAGAGGATGTCTGCACATCAAGGTTGCCGTTGTAGCCGAGGGACCCCATCATAAAACCCATGATCACCGGAGCTGCTGCGAGCCCCATTTTGTGAATGAACACCCATATCCCGAAGAAAATGGATTCGTTCCTCTCTCCCGTTCTGAGTTCCGACAGGTCCACGGTATCCGGAACCAGAGAATATGGTATTATGAAATATGCTGACATGAAAGCCCCGCAGATGGAAACGAGAATGAAAAAGGCAGCAACCATGTTCTCATTCAAAATGGAACCCATTATGGCGAGGATCGAAGCAGTTGCCAAAGTTGAGACCAATAGCAGGTATTTTTTGTGAAATCTCTTTGCAAGCTTTAGCCACAATGGAATGAAGACCATTGCTGTCATGATGAAAGCGGCCAGACCGAAAGTGCTGAGGCTGTTGTTCCCCATGATATGTTCTGCAAAATACGGGAAGGACGCTGTCATGGAAGTGGTGGCGATACCACCGAAGAAATAGAGGACAACAAGCACAAGGAAGTTCTTCTCCAGCAGGTGGGAGAAGGATCTTAATTTCACTTTTTTTTCTTTATCTTGATCCTTTTCCAAACCCTTGACGCTTTGTGCGGATATGATCATGAGGATGGTTACGAGGACCCCATAGGAGATCCCAAGGGTCCTGAGTCCAATGATCTCGCTGGAGAAGGAGGATACGAGAAGAGCACTTACACCACCAAGTATGGTCCCGAATTGAGAGGTGAATGCCCTCATCCCGGATATCTGGGTCCTCTCATCATAACCGGATGTTATCACGGGAAGAAGCGACATGTATGGGACCGCGACCACGGTGTATGCTGTCTTGAAGAGAAGGAGCATTAGAGTTGCGAGGATGAACTGTATGATCTCTGAAGCTGCCGATGGGATCGTCCAGAGAAGGAAAAAGGAAAGACCCAGAGGGGCCGCTCCGAACAGTATATAGACCCTTTTTCTTCCAAATCTTGAAATTGTCCTGTCGCTGATGAATCCCATCAGAGGGTCCGTCACCGCATCCCAGAACATTCCCAATCCGAAAGCTATCCCAGCAAGCCTCGGATCCAGACCGATCAGGTCGGTCAGGTAGTACATGAAGAAGAAACCAACAACGAAAAATGAGATGGAAATGCCGAAATCTCCGGAGATATAGCCCCATTTCCTCATCGTCTTCAAATCAGGTCCTCACTCGGAGAAGAGAGAAGGAGGATTTAAGGGTTCTATCACGGGATTATCTCGCATCCGTTGTTGATCTCCGGATAGTCCAAAGCCTCCATGGGGAGTATTCCTTCTTCGATGAGATGCACCACATCAGGGACGAGTGCATTGAGACCTTCTATCATCCTTCTGGTGGAAAGGCAGATCCTGTCGAACCATTCCCTGCCCCAGCCCATTGTCTGGTTTGCGAAGAGGCATCTGCCTCCACAGACCCATAGTATATCACAATCGGTGCAGGGCGGGTCTACGGTCCTGCTGTTCCTGATGCTTTCAGGAGTGGAACTCATGAGATCTCCTATATTGGAATAGACAAGCTCCGGTGCTATGGGGCAAGCCTCTATGGACCCGGATGTCATTATGGAAAATGAATCCACACCCGATCCGCACCAGATATGGTGGGGTTCTTTATTCACAAGGGTACGGAGTATGGGGATGAAAGGAACAATGCCCAGGACCTTTCCCTTCCTCAAATCGGAACCGAATTCATCTATCAATCTTTCGATTCCCGAATCATATCTGTCGATCCATGCTCCGACATCCCCTCTGACCTCGAGGTCCGTCCAGAAGACATCCAGTTGCCAGTGTACATGATCGAAATACCGCAGCAGATGGTTCACATCCAGATGGATATCCCCCATGTCGGAGAATGCCATCCTTGCTATGAGGTCACCTTTGAATCCTCTTTCCTTGATGACATGGACGTTTTTCATCACCATGTCATAGCTCCCTTCTCCTCTGGATGCATCGGTCACTTCTCTTCCTCCGTCCAGGGAGACGAGTATCGAGTGGAATCGGTGAAGGTATCGATCCTTGATCATGTGTAGAAGGGTACCGTTGGTTTGGAGAGTAAATGCCTTTGCTGGGACCTTATCCATGATCTCCTCCATCTTTTCCATCGCAAGGAGAGGTTCCCCTCCGTAGAATCCAATGACTGCGTCTGGGTCCTTTGAAATGAAAGAGATGAGGTCCTCTATATCGTATGATATGTCAAGTGGAAGACCCGGAAGTTCCCTGGTCCCTCCGCAGTATTTGCAATGGAGGTTGCACCTCTCGGTTGTGAGGACATGGTACTGCATTTCGTGAGGTCCAGGGATATATGTGATTTATTGGTTTCGGAGAATGGTATCCTTGGTGAGGCCCTTTTAATCCTTATTGTTCTAATCTATTGTTATAATGGATTGGTAAAATAAAGATAAATTTAAATATATGAATGTGGTTTTTATCAATTGATTATGATAATAACAACAGAAAAGAAATTCGGATATCCTATCCGACATAAAAGAAAGGTACCTTTCGACCCTGAAATTTCACTGCCACCGGACGTAATGAGATTGAATGCCGAGATATTTCAGATGGAGGCTGAACTGGATAGATGCATTCTGACAGGTCAGGATTATCAAGATCTCATCACCGAGGCTTTCTCATCGAACATACATCTATCGACCTCCATGGAAGGTAATCCTTTGACACATGATGAGGTCAAGAGGATCACCAAGAGGACATTTCGGGAGGGGCCACCTACCGATCGAATTGATTTCTTCTCTCAGGAGATCTACAATCACATCTTTGCATACATAGACCATGTATATTCCGAGAATTGGGACCTGATGACCATCAGTAAGACCCATTCCATCCTTCTGTCAGGAGATGATGAGGCAGAAACCGGCTCTTTCAGGAAGGGAAGAGGTATCGTGGAGACGAATGAGGGCCAGGAGGTGTTCATTGCATGCCCTCCTGAACATATTTCGGAAGAATTGACATCCCTGATCCTTTGGTTGAATACAAAGGCAAATGCCCTTCTTCCGGTGGTTGCGGCAACGGTCTTCTTCCATGAGTTCGAATCGATACACCCTTTCAAGGACGGAAATGGTAGGTGCGGCAGGACCCTGTTCCATGTTCTCCTGCAGCATAGAGGATTGCCCAATTCCAAATTGTGTCTTGTCGAGAAAGAGGTGGTGACGGACCTGGAGGATTATTATGATTTACTTGCCAGGACCGATTTCAGTGGTGATTACACGGACATGATCATCAATTTCACCAGAGGGGTCTGGAGGAGCTACAGGGAAGCTGTGGATAGATTCAAGGAAAGGGACCTGTTGAGAAGTGATCTTGATGACATCTCAAAGGTCATGATAATGAAGTCAAAAAATCTCAATTCCCCCTTCACCCTAAATGATGTCAGGTCCTGGATCACTGGACCCAGCGATTATGTTCTAAGAGAAAGGTTGAACGATCTTGTTGAAATGGGTGCAATATGGACAATAGGAAGGACAAGGGGAAAGAGGTTCATTTTTACTGATCCTACCAGAGACCTCATCCTATCTTACTTCAATGATTTCTCAGAAAGAACGGATAGCTGAAAAATAGTTGAAAAACTTGATCCTTCCATTCCTCTATTCTTGTCACCGATCTTTAGAATGATCAGATGGCAGGCTATTATTGATCCAATAGCTTTTTAGAGTATCCATTACCCGATGTGCAGTCTAAAATCAATATTGGTTTGGAAATAGACTGCTCACACTACCTGTCATATGTCGATCAATTCAAAGAAAGAACATACTATGGATCTTCGTTCTGATCTTCTTCTGATAATTCTACAGTTTCAGGAATGCTTTGTATTTCTTCCTGTGGATTTTCCTTTTTTGATCTTAATATGAAATATAATACAAGTCCCGCTATCAATAATAGAAGGATTACAACGATCACGATAGCAATGAGAGGGGAACTGCCATTACCTTCTTTTTTCATTATTGTATCTGATTCCGTGAGGAGGGTGTCACTCATCACAGTAATCATGGAGGTCCCTTCCAATGATCTGTAACCTCTCTTTTCTATCGTCCATGTAACCTGGCCTTCCGGAACAGAAGCTGTAAAAGAACCATCTGTTCCGGTCGTTGCAGTATGTTGATTTCCTCCCGAATCGATGACAGTTACCTTGGCCCCCTGGACCGGATTGCCGTCCTTGTCAGTTACCACTCCACTCAAGGTCCCGTTGTCAAGAACAGTTACGATTACCTTGTCGGTTCCCCGGTTCAAGAACTGATCGGTAACTGTCAATTCTATCTCGTATGTTCCGGTATGATCGAATTTGAAGGAAACCACATCTCCCTCGAGGACCTGCTCCTCTCCATCGTAATCGAACCTCCATTTCCATGCAGATATCTTTCCGTTGTCTGTGGATCCTGAACCGTCAAGAGTTACAATGGTTCCTATCTTCACTGTCATATCGTCTCCCGCTTCCGCTTTTGGCCTATCATTGTCAGGGACCTCGACAGTGACAGTCTTGGAAGCGGAATTGTCCCATTGATCGAATACTGTGAGAGTCACATCGATGTAACCCTGCCTCTCGAAAGTATGATTAAGATAAGGACCTTCGACCATCACATCCTCCCCGTCTGTGAAGTTCCAGACATACTTCACTATTCTTCCGTTGTCGGTGGATGACAATCCGTCAAGTGAAAGGGAATCTCCCTCCAGGAGCTTCGTCCTCCCTGTTATAACGGCTTCAGGATCGATCGTGTCCAGAACTGTCACCTGCAAAGTTGCCGAATGAGAGTTCTCATTCGCATCCTTCACGGTCAGGGTAACGGTGTAGTATCCCGGTATGTTGAAAAGGAACGAGGGATTCTCTCCGGATAATGTCTCGGTTCTTCCTCCGTATACGAAGGTCCAGACGTATTCGTCGATGACATCGTTGTCCGTGCTCTCCGATCCGTCGAAATCGGCAACCTCGCCGTTTTCTATCTCAATACCAGGTCCTGGAACCGCAACGGGATCCTCGGTGTCGATAACGGTGACATAGAAGTAGGAATATCCGAAATTCCCTTCCGAATCGGTCACCTTCAATTGTATCTCGTGTACTCCAACCTCAGTGAACCTGAAGGACACATCCGGTCCTTTCAACACTTCTTCTTTCCCTTCATGCTGGAAAGTCCATTTGTAATCGGAAATCGGAGATAAATCGGTTGTACCCAATGCGGAGAAATAAGCAAGCTCTCCTTGGTTAACTGTGAGGTTCCCCTGTGTTACAACCATCGGAGGGGAACTGTCTTCAACGGTCAATGTGAATGAGTCCGTATCGATGTTCCCTGCGAAATCAGAAACGGTCAATTCGCAATCATACACACCCGCGATATCGAACTGGAAATCGAACTCAGCAAGGTCCCTCACCACCTCTTCTCCGTCATATTCGAAGGACCACTGGAAATCCGTAACCATTTGATCGTCCGAGGAATCCGTTGCATCGAAGTGAAAGGCTTCTCCTAAATCTATTGTCATATCAGGACCTGCTACTGCTTCTGGAGTTATGGTATCAGTGAATATGGGATAGATATCTCTGACATTTCCCAATACATACGGAATATCTCCAAAACCATCAGATCCCGAATCCATTTGCTGAGGACCCTTCTTCACATCCTTGTCTCCATTATAATCCGACCAGTAATTGCCTCCTGTTGGATAACTTCCATACCATCTTTGAGATATACTTGAAGATTGAGCCTGGATATCATTCTCAATGAATCTGTTCCCCCAAACAACGGCATTGTGTGCACCAACCATGGATCCACCTACAGCATTCTTATAGAACAGGTTGTTGTATAACAAACACTCTGTTTCATCACCTTCAATATAAAATCCTATGTTGTTATATTTGATAATATTGTCAAATATATGTGGATTATTCCTTCCTCCAATCTCGATTTTTCCGGTGTTATTTTCAAAGATATTATCATGAATTCTTGTTTTACTACCACCTCCAATATAACAATCAATATTTTCTCTGAAAATATTATTGAAAATATCATTTCCACTCACTGAAGCTTCTTCGCATTTATTGAAAATATTATTTGAAATGTTGCCTCCAATATTATATAGTGGTTTGCTACAATTTGAGAATAAATGGTTAGTTATCGTTAAATTATTGATTATGGCATTACTATTTCTTATTAAAGCTGCTCCAATACCTGAAGGATAATACCCCTCGGTAAATGTATTACCGGAAATTAATATATTTTCACATGCATCACTATAAATAGATGATCCGAATTCTATTACACTGCCTAAATTCAGTACTTCACTAAGTTCCTCCCAGATATGATGGATTTTCGTATACAAGC
>CBDDUX010000056.1:0-2861 GCA_965234725.1 Thermoplasmatota archaeon
CATTTCCGAATAATGTTCCAGAATAGGGGTATCACCCATGGATGACATCATGTCACTTATCTTACCAAGGTAGTATGATTCCTTCCTGTTGATTGATAGGACCATGACCACCGCACCATCGATCCTGATCTGTTTGGCTTTTTCATTTTCTATATTGACCCTCTCTTTCTCAGATCTCAGATCGGAAGTATATCTCTTGTAGAGACCATTTTCTCCAGAATTAAGGTAGTAGAGGTTCCCGACGACCCAATCGACGAGATTGGGTCCGAATATATCCTCCTGGTCGAGATGTTCAGAATAGACCATTCCAAGTCCACGGGACAGCTCGCTAATTATAATACGTCGGACCTTGTCTTCAAGGTCCAGGTATCCGTTCACGGATACTTTCATATTTTTCAGTTTGGTTTCCAGGTTGTTAAAAGTTAAAAAGGTGCCGATATGATTCTGGAGGTCATCATATAGAGTATCTTCCTTGAACGACAGGTTGTTTGCCTTGAGCCTTATGATTGCAGGGTTGATATTATCCGGTATGAAATCTCTATCGAATATCCTCGATATTTCATCTTTGACCTTTGTTAGAAGTGCCCTTATACTGTTGCTATGGTATTTTCGTCGGTATTCCATATCAACTTCATTTTCTTTATTATCCGGTTTTATTGCTGGATCGGACCGGTCCTCCATCAAAGATAGATAGAGATCCTCGTCGTTCAAAAGTTTAATACCGGCTAATGTCAAATTATATAGAATGGATCTTCCATCCGTCCTCTCGGATCCTTCCAATGCCATTACAAGTCGAATTTTCTGGAGATCGGACAGTTTTCTTGAAATCACCGACCTTCTCTTTTTAATGAAAGAAGTGACATCCGCATCTGAGAGCCTGTTAATCTCAGAACTATAGTATTCAAGCGTTATATTCCTCGGATTGGGTTCTTCATTTTTTTCCATCAGGCCTTTGATAATCTGCAAGACCCTCACTCCAGACCTAGCAATTCTTCTTTTTTTTGGATCTCCGAGAATAGCTCGTAATTCCGATTCCTTTTTTAAATCCATGATATTTCCACTCCCATATATGTTCTAATCCTATATTGCTTATCATATATTAATACATAGTCATGCTTGTCATGAAAAACCGGGTATTTAGATAAGATAGATATACTTCGAGGCCTATGTGCCTGTAAGGTGCGATTTTGGCAGAAGGAGATATTGAACCAGGAACAAAGAAGGAAACCGACTATAGTACTAGTAATATCAATGTACATTTGGATGGGATTCATGCAGATAGTGATCGACCAGCATATTTTGATGAGATCATTCTTGAGACAATGATGGATAAGATCTCACAAACCAACAACTATCGACTCCCCCTGGTGAGTGAATGAAGGAGTGGATGACGAATGGGATATGACCTCAGACCGATCAAGAGGTTCGTCAGAGACCATTATCCCGAAGGTCATTCGCTTCGTATCATACTTCTTGAGAATGATTGGATTGATGATCCCAAGGAACTGTTGGGTAAGGTTGAGGTATGGCTTCACCTATCTCATCAATGACCACTATTGTGGTAACTTCATGATGGCCCGGTCATCCGGCAGGTTATTCACATATTCCCAACCTTTCAGAATATAATTCTCAACCTCACCAAGTGATATGACCTTCTGCCTGTTTCCATTCTCCTCCAAGGTCCTGAGCAATCGCTTTCGGAGATATTCCATGACATCGGAATCATCCATGTTGGCGACATCAAGCTGGTTGACATCTTCCTGTGGAGCCCCTGACATCTGAAGAATCTGTTTCCGGAAATCGGTCTTATTCTTTTCTTCGTCTTCTGTCTCTATGGTCTGGATGTAGACCTGGGAATTTTTATAACATTCTCGCATGTCTTCGATCATTTCCTCGGTGAGACCGCCCTTGTGGGTCGTGTATCGGGCCTCCATGTTGGAACCGGAATGTCCCATCATGAATTCTCTGTAGGCCAGGGTCATTTTCCCCTTACTCTCAGCGATCAGCATCTGGCTGTCGAAAAAACATCTCAAAATATATGGTCTCCACTGAAATCCAGCAGCTCGGATGGAATTCCGGACACCATCGCCTATGTTGATGGTTCTGATGAACTTCTTGGAAGCCCACTTGGGACTGATGAGATCCGTATCCTCATCTAACTTCTCACCGTTTCGTATCCTGTCCTCCATGTACTTAGATAAATAATCACAACCCTCTTCGGAAAGAAAAGTGAAATAGGAATGACCTGCCTTTGAAAGCTCCGACCGGATCTTCAACATCGTTGGTACCTTCTTGAAGACAACCTTATCCTTCTCGATTACCATCTCTGGGAAATCCTTGATGCGAAGACCGTCATTGCCCTTGTAATTGCCCAGGGTTTCGGGTCGGAGACCCGAATGTGCCATCAATACGCATGAAACCCTGTCGCGGGAGGTTGCGGAGAGGAAAATCCGTCGGAGTTCCTCTAAGGTAGGAATCCGTTCATTGGCCAGTGTTGTGGCCTTCCAAGCGTCTTTGATCTTGATCTTTCTCTGGATGGTTATATCATTATGAGCTAGCCAACTCTTCACTGCCTTAACGCTGGAATGGATGTAGGACCCTGTCTTTCCTCGTTTCTCTTCCTTACCAACGAAATCCATGATGAGGTCCGATATCGCCCTCTCGTCCATCTTGACAATGTCGTCTGGTGATATGCCCATCTGTCTACAGAAACCTCTTAACCTTCTGAGGTAGACATCTGCGGTGGTCAACGCTCCCCTAGCTACGTTGTCGTACCATCTATTGATGTGCGGATCCTTGAGCATATCCTTTGATGTTCCGTTCTTTCCCATGTTAGTGTATGGGCTTGAAAATATATAAAT
>CBDDUX010000057.1:0-10513 GCA_965234725.1 Thermoplasmatota archaeon
CATAAATAAAAGTTAACGACGGGCACATTTTTTATTTAACTGTCAAAGCTAGGATGTAATCCCTTGTGTGATTTGGTTCTGATATCCTTCATTAGCAATGCAGCTCTTGCAATGCTGGACATGGCATAATATTATCGATTGACAGAATCCTCATAGAAATCTTCTTCAAGGAGTAATCTGGCTGCTTCAAGTCTCTCATAAGCACTTTCGATCAGTCTGCTAGGCTCATCCGAGGACATGACCTTCCTCCACCACTGTTTTAAAAAATGAGATGTCTCCGAACTTAACGAGATGTTCTCTCGGATAGACATGGACCGATATCATTTCACCCTCATCATAGGCAATGTCGTATGCAATATCAGAAGCGATGAACTGAAGACCCTTCTCATCCGATCTCGATACTACAAGGATATCAATGTCGGATTCTTCACCATCATCCCCTCTTGCAACTGAACCATAGAGTATTACATCCTCTACCCTATCTCCCAACCTGGACCTTATCTCGCGGGAAAACCTTCTTGCGATCTCTATCCTTCCGATCCCGGTCATCGAATTATATATGCAGGTGTGAATATTTAAACATTTTAAGGTTCGGATTCGATCTTCAATGATATTCTTATCATTCCTCGAATCCGACACCATCTATTCTGTTTCTGGTAAGGAAATAGAAGAAAATGATCAAAACGATCAACAACGTTACCGTAATGGCAATGATCAGGATGTAATTCACAGGTTTTCCATTACCATTTTCGTCCTGAAGGATAACTTCCAGATAGGGATTGTCTTCATATGAGGCAGTGTCAACGGTCACCATCTTGGTTTCATAACCGTTTTTACTGAACTGGATATTATGGATGCCTGGTTCGATCTCGAAGGAGAACATTCCATTTCCGTCCGTGGTATCGATAACACGTCCCTTGATCTCTATTGAAACGTAATCGAGTTCTGATCCGGATGAATCCGTCACCTTTCCTGTTATCGTGACCATGAGAGTTCCCGAATCGAGTGTGATCACACCAAGGTCCAGTTCCAAGCCAGGGTCAATGTCGAAAGAGGTGTTCCATGAATTATATCCGTCAGCGGAAACCTTGATGGAATGTGTTCCCCCGGAAAGGGATACCTGGAAACTGCCGTCCGTTCCGCATTCGATTCCGATCCCGTCGATGAGAATGATGGTGTTGGGAATGGGGTCATGGTCTAGGTCCAGAACTGTTCCCCGAACGCTGCCCCGGTTAGTTGTATTGAAAGACCAGGTGAATGGATCCATCTCGTTTCCGGCATTGTCACTACCTTCAACTGTGACAGTGTAGGACCGGTCCTTCCTGAGAGATGAATCTAATTGAAATTCAAGTGTTCTTCCAACTCCCTCGAATCCTCCCCTTATCCCATCAACATCCCAGGTGCAGATCTTCATATCCTCATCGAAATGGATGTAAAATGTTGGATGTAATGTTATATTTTCTCCCTTGGGACCGTAATCCACTACCGAGGGTGAGGTCCGATCGAAACTGATGTTTCTCCAAATCAATGCATGGTTTCCGGCTCCGTCGTATGCTTCAACGTATACGGTGAAGGTCCCTTCTTCTTCAGAGACAAACCTGTGACCCGAAATCGTATCGGATTCCTTCCAGAAACCGTCAGGTCCCTTGACGAGAACATGTGATATACCCGCATATGAATCATTCAAGATCCATGTCAGGTCCAGTCCCTGTTCTTTTGTCAGATCACTTGTAGTATTCCATTCCAGAACGGGAGGGGTTAAATCAATGTTGTATGTAACACTCTTCCGGGAGAAGGATCCCGCCTGATCGTGAATGTATACCGTGATAATCTGTTCCCCTTCGGACAGTTTCGTGAAATTATACTTCCCCTCGTAATTGACAACCGATCTGTTCTCGCCGTTTATCATGAATGTATAATGAACCTGATCTGAAACGTTGTCATATCCCGTTGCGATACATTCTATCCAGGTCTTATTAGTGAACGATCCCGGTTCGGGTTTGAGTGAAAGAAAGACGGGAGGATTGAGATCAATAGTGAAATTAGAGTCAGTTATCCCTTCATTCCCTGCTTTATCCTTACCCGTGATATACACAATATGTTGTCCCTCTTCAAGACCGGTGAATGTGTATTGATCCTCTGTTGATACATCGACCCATTCGGATCCGTCCAATTTGATCTCAATCGATTCCATTTTTCCGATTATATCCTCGGCTGTCCATTTGACGGTGACGTTTTCCGTTGAAAGGACCGATCCGTTCCACGGTTCGTATATCTTGAGATAAGGTTCCCTGTCATCCACGATTCCGATCACATACTCACATTTCGGAGTCTCACCGAATTCATTGAAGGATGTGATGGAATATTGGTATCTGATCTCGCTTGAGACATTGTAGTCCTGAAATGAGGTTTCCGTTGTAGTTCCGATTAGATCGAATTGTTCGGTTCCGTCCGGTCTTCTGTAAACATGATATCCCTCCGGCATCATGAGCGGGTGTTCCTTTCCGCCATCTTCCCATTCCATTTCGATGAACGGGTTCATCCCATCTACAGTAAGGTTAATGGGAATCTTCGAAACCACGGGAAACGGTGGAGATTCGAGAGGATACCTGTCTCTCTGATTACTCACTTCGATGAAATAATCCTCTTCATCGATTATCCCATCCATATTATCATCCTTGCCGTTCAGATCCCTCCAATAGTTCCCCCTTCCTCCTTCTGAAAAGGAATTCCCTCCGCTATAATCGATAGCCTGGATCGTATCATTGTCAATTTCATCCATCGATCCTTGATTGTAGAGGAACACATTGTCAGAGATGGTGTTTGATTTCGAGTTCTGCATTTCAAGTCCATATTTCTTTGAGTTCTGTATCATATTTCCCTTGATGATCTGACCATCGGAATCCACCATTCTGATCCCGGATATAGTAGAGTTGAGAATTGTATTATTGGAAAGTACATTTCCCGCTTCGGTACTGTTGAAGAAGACTCCATATCCAAATCCAGAGATTGTATTATTTGAAATTTGACTTTCACATGTCAATGCAGATAATAAAGTAATATCTACTCCAATACCATTTCCATCAGATAATATTGAATTATTATAGACATAACTTGGATAATCTCCCCACCATTCAATTCGAACTCCTATTGAATTATTAATCAGTGTATTATTATATAAATGCGCATATTCATGAACTATGATTCCAACATTTGAATTAATGATTTTATTATTGTTAACGTAACAGTTATCACATACAATTCCAGCATTTCTACTAATTACAATATTTTTTTGAATTATTGGACAATCATCCACAATAATGCTGAGTCTATCACATCCGATTCCATATTGATAAGTATCAATATAATTATTCTCAATTTTACCAAATGTACAATCTTGAATATAGATTGCGCAGTCAAAGATTGAATGATGATCAAACCTATTAGATATTTGATTATTAATTATTAAACAACATTCAATCATTCTAATATACAATCCACTTGATGATTTAAAAGTGTTGTTTTGTATTGAAGAGAATTCAATATCTATCTGGTATATTGAGTGTCCTGATTGATTAAAGAAGTAGTTATTATGAATAATTGTATTATTAGTTTTTATAATACTTAAACCACCATTGCCATTGATGAATGAATTGTTATTGATATTGATATTATTTGCAAAATTGATTAATATTCCTGTCTTTTTTTGTTGAACATTTAATGTGCAATATGAGACATTTAGAGAATTGATCGTGTTTGCAACAATTGATCTATAAAGATTGTTAAAAGAACAATTTCCAATTTCGATTTTCATACAATTATTTATTGATATGCCATAGTTAGAATTCTTGAACATACATGAATTAATGATGAAGTTATTTGAATTGTTTATGTAGAGATTGGATGGTGAATAGGAACTGATAAAGGTGCAATTAATAATAACAACATTTTTAGTAATATTGATAAAGGAATGACTTCTGAAGATTCCCGAAATGACGTATGGATTCATTTTTGTTCCATTTCCAGGCCAACCATAGTCTATTGCGCATTGTTCAAGGTCGGAATCGCCATCAATGGTAATTGAACTGGAAAAATCTTCCATTTCTTCATTATTACTCTGAAATAAAATTGAAGAAGATAAGATATTTAATATTAAAAATATTTTTAAAAGACACCCCATGAAATCACATTCTTATCCGTTCTTGATATAATTTTTGGTATAAATAGAAATTAGGGTGGATAAAATCCACCCTAATAAGAATTACTTTTTAGACATTTTCTTATATGTGCCATAGGCTATAGTCATCAAGATCTGTTGTATATGATCCAGATAGAGATGAATATTTAAAATCAGTTTTGTTATAATCATCGTATCCTCTTAAATATATTGTAGGATTGCCTGACAAAGTAGTTCCTGTAATAGTACCAGTGGATTCATTGTTGCTTGAATCACAGATAGCATATATTCCGTATGTACAATCATTGATCTTTCCACCATAGATCTTGATACTGGTACTGCCTTCAACCTTTATTGCAATGGATCGATCATAGAACTCACAACCATCAACGTCATAACCGGATGACCCTCCGGTACAAGTGATGAAGTGGATGGCAGTATATCCTTCTCCGAAATCACACTGTCCGATGTAAGGGTCGTCACAATTGGTCATCCTGATGGCACAGTATGAATTCCAGGTGAAGTATGACCAGGTTACATCAGCGTCATCACAGTTTTCCATTTTGATTCCATCTCCTCCATTGTATACGATCTCACATTCGTCAATCAATGCATAATCTGAATCATACAGGTTGATTCCCTCATCCGTGTTATTGTGGATAAAGCAATCATCAATTACCGAGTTCAGATCTCCATCAATATCGATTCCATCATCTCCGTTCATAAAGATATATGTGTCATCCGTACCGGAATCGTCTCCCGTGATTGCATTCGTATCTCCAAAGATATTGATGCCATCATTGGTATTGCTAAAAATATTGCAACCATAAACGGTATTGTAATCTCCGATTATTTCGATGCCATGATTTCCATTATCATGGATGGAGCTGAGTTCAATTTGATGATATCCAGTATCCTCTTCTGCATAGATGAGAATACCATCATCGGAATTTTCATGTATGTTACAATCCGTCACCTTATGCCATGCTGTATTCCAAGCAGGATACCCAAATTGAACTCCATTAACACAATACTGAATAATGCAATTTTCAACAATCACTTCCTGTCCTTCTTCACCTCCAGTAGTTGTTGAATAGACACCATCAACATATGATTGATTCTGTCCATGTATTATAAAATTTTTAATTGTCACTCCGGGAACTGTTACAGTAAATATTGGACTTTGTGTTTGAGGAGTGATTAATGCCATCCCCCCCGTTGCTTCTATTGTTACATCAACATTAACAATAACATTTTCACTGTAACTTTGTCCAGCATTTACATAGATCGTATCACCTGAACTGGAAGCCGCGAGAGCCTGTGTGATTGTCGCATAGTTGGGAACTCCGCCACCTCCGACGTACCTGGTCGTTGCGGCAGACACCTGATCCATGCTATTCACGATCACAATTGTCGAGAGTGCGATTAACAATCCCAAGACAATCGGTTTCCATTTGTTTTTAATGTTCATATCTTTCACCTCTCTTATTATTGATAAAGGACAGGATCCTGTCCGGTACCCATCAATAGATAATTCTCTCTCCAGAAGGCTTCTATGAAATCCACGACTTCATCGTTATTAGTGTCAGAAGCAGGATCTTCAAGACTTCTGGTGATGTTGAAGAGGTCAGGATCGTATTCCTGATCATATTCCATCGAACAGATGATGTCTCTTGAGGATTCCTGAAGATCGATGCCTGCCAATCCTGATTTTTCACCATTTATGATCACTGTTGTATGTACGCAATCGATCTCATCGATCCACGAATCGATCGTGCTTGTCGATATATCTCCATCGTTGAATGTGAAATATGTTTCATTGAAGACCCTTTTCGCATGATCCGATATGTAGATTATAACCTCATCAGATGATTGGCAGTTATTCTCCAGCCATTGGAAGGAATCCTGAATGTTGGTGATATTTGCAGAACCCTGGGATTCCGAATCCAATATTGTCGTCAGGTATCTGATGTCATCTCGATCCAGTGTTTCATTGACGTAATCGAAAAATGATGAGGCTTTTTCCAGTTCACTTGTTGAATATCCGCCGTTTCCGGAGACGATGATCAGACAGACGCTTTCGGATGTGATTTCAGCCGTTACTGTGTTTGAAATCAGAACGGCAACCACCAGAATCATAATTGTGATTACGGATGGCGTAATAACACTCGATGTTTTTCTGAAAAGATTTTCCTCTTCTTCTTTCATCAATTGATATCAGGAAATGAATGAGTATATTAGGATTAGCCGGGTTTGGGATTTGGAGGGGGGGGTCTTTTAAATATTCTTGCGTACGGGAGGATACCCGTTTTCGATCAAGCACCTGTTGAAGCACGACAACATCTCATCTTTCTTCTTCTGGTAGATCATCGAAAATCCCCGAGTGATCCTGAATGAATCAATAACTTCATCCTCTGATGGATGACAGTAACGATCTCGATCCGGTCCTTGGAGATCTTGTAAATGATCCGGTAACTACTGAAAAATATCTCTCTCAGTTTCTTATTGTCCATTTCAGGTACAATTCTACCGATCTCCGGAAACTCAGGTAATGAATCGACTTTTTCCATCAATTCCGAGATAAATACCGATGCATAGGTTTCAGCATCAGTTGAAATGTAATCATGGATCGTTTTCATTTATAGTTGTATGATTCGAATCATTTCCGGCGGCTGGAAGTTCCTGTAACCGATTAACCGGAGGAGCTGCGAGCATGTTGTTATCGATCCTCTGTCCGCCAATTCCGGGAGGTCTTGATGGTATGGTTACTTTGGATACTGTTTCTTCTGATGTCTCTTTACCCTTTTTCTTAAAGATGAATAACGAAAAGCCAACTGCAATGATGATCAGGACCACTATAATAAGAAAGATGATGATTATCAACCCACCGGATCCTCCGTCTACTTCATCCTTCTCTTCCTCGATTGTGAAGGACCAGGTCTCTTCAGCCTCGTTCCCTGCCTTGTCGATAATTTTTATTTTTATGATATGATCCCCTGGTGGGAGCATATCCGTTTTGTAAGAGTCTCCAAGGACCTCGATATAGTCCTCCCCATCCAGTGATATCATCACTTTCAGATCACTCTGAGTGACATCCGTAACCGTCCATGAAAATGAGGCAGTTCCATCCTTTCCAACTATCTTGTCCACTATCTGCAGAGTTGGATCCTCGGTATCGATCAGGACCTCTTTCGGGTAGTTTAGGATATACTGCCACCCCCCGATATCGATGACGGTGAGAGATATGGTATGAGATCCGTCCTCAAGATCAATAGTGTATGAAGTATCATTGATGTCCAGATTGATCCTGTTCCCATCGACCAGGAGGAACAATTGGTCTATACCGACATCCTCGTCGATCTCCCAATCCAATGTTATCGTTGTACTATTCGTTATCGAGATCGGAGCTCCCTTCCAGACAGCTCTTGGTTCAGTGGTGTCCACAATGATCACTGTTGAGATCGATTCGGTATTTCCTGCAAGGTCCGTTGCGTTGAGTGTAACGAGATATCTTCCATCCTGGTTCAATGTTATCGAGTAACCGTCTTTTCCCAGAACATCTTTCGATTTCAATCCCTCGATGGTAATGAACATGCTTTCGATCCCATAGTTATCATCACATTCCCATTCTATCTCGATCCCGGTCGATGTGAACACATCCATATCCAGGAATTCGAGTTCGGGAGGTGTGATGTCCACGATCACTTCAATCTCCGCCTCATCTATATTACCGGCAAGATCGAATGCTCTGATGGAAATGGTATGCTCTCCTTCTGTCAGACCCAGTTCGGAAGAGGTTTCCAGTCCTTTGTGATCCCAGTCTCTTTCATCTATCTTCAGTTCGTAGTGATCGATCCCGTTGTTATCCACGGCATTCCATGATAGGTCCATCTTCCATGTGTTAATGTAATTGATATCATCGACATCCAGAAATCCGACCGTCGGGTCCTTGGTATCTCTGATCACCCAGAAATTCGATTGAATGTAATTCCCGACCTCATCCACGAGTATGAGTGTTACGAGGTATTCCCCGTCTTCAGCGAATTCCATTTCGTAATCGTATGATGTGCCGATGGAGAAGAATTCTTTGTCAGCTCCCAATCGGATAAATGTTTCTGACCAGTGGAATTTCCCACCGTAGGTCCAATCCAGATCGATTGAATCCGTGTTGAACACTGTTCCGTTTTCCGGTGAAAGGACCTCTACCAGATTATCTTTTAATATTTCGAATGGAACATCGAGGATCGTGATGTGCTTTGCACCGTCCACAGCTTCCACATGGAATTCATGGTCTCCGTAATTGAGGATCTTCTCGAAGGAGAAGTCACCGGAAACTTCGATCCATTCTCCATCGTCCAGTCTGTATCCTGCGGAATCCAGACCAATCGTCTCGACAATCCTGCAGTCGAAGTTTACCGCTCTGGAGGATATCTTCGATCCGGGAGCCAATCCTGTCAATTCGATGATCGGAGCTGTTCTGTCCACAAAGAAATTGATAATTTGAGTTACCTCGAATCCCAGATCATCCGTCAACATGATCGCAACAGAATGAGATCCTTCTTTAAGATCAAGGATCCTTGATCCAACATTTGTTTCCAACTGTGTCAGTTTCCCATCGATGGTGAAATTCTGTTTCACCACAGGGAAGTAATCGACCAAATCCCATAAGACGTTAACCGGATCATTATCAATGGCACATCCGTCGGATAATGTGGTGAAATTCAGGACCGGATAGGTCCTGTTCAGTTCAAGATTTAAATATACGATCCTGAACAATCCATTTTCGTCAGTGGCCTTGAATGAAATATTGTGAATTCCTTCATCTAGAAAAATGGGGTACAGGTTCATCCCGGTCACGTCAATATTGTATCCACATGTCTCTCTGAATTCGACCTTTTTGATCCCCCATTCGTCATCCGTTTCCCATCCGATCCTGTTGTAGGACCTCTCCAAAGTGCCTGATGAATGGGTAAGGATTGAGAGATCTGGCCTATCAATATCAAAATGGTAATTGGTCACTGGGAACATATCGATATTCCCGGTGGAGATATTGTATGGTATGTCGTATGCTCCATTTCCATCCTCATCTGTTCCCGAATAATCGCTCCAGTAATTACCGCATCCCTCATAGTCCCATTTGTTTCGGTATTCATTTTCAAAACCTCCCGTTACAGTAATCCCGCAGTTGATGAACCTGTTCTTCCAGATCAAGTTCTGATCACAACCTTCCAATTTAATACCACAATTTGTGCAATAGTTGAAATCATTGGAGGTTATCTCAAAGGATCTTGATTGAGAATCATAAATACCCTGTTCGCAGGAAATGAAGCTGTTATTTTTAATGAGAAATCCATCGGGAGCGCTCGGGTAGTAATCACGTATGGATATTCCGTTGGTCAGTCTATTGAATTGATTGTGATGTATCGAACCGTAGTTGCATCCGTCCACATATCGGTAAAGAGTAATACCACCACTGGCAACAGAAAGGGAAAATGAATTGTATCTTATCTCACTTGTTGAAGACATTCCCCTTGGGCGGAGTATGGTGCTATTGAATGTACAGTTTTCTACCAGTTGATTGCCATATATTTCTGAAATAATGTCGAACCCGTCGAAGGTTGAGTTGCTGATCCGTGTATTTCCATTGTTTCCATAGAATTCCATTTTTATTTTTACATATCCTGATGTACGTATGTATTTAAAATCCGATCCGGTGATATTTACTGAATTGGTATCACCAAAAAATATATGGCCACCAGTCGATCCGGTTGAGAATCTGGAATTATTGATAATGAGTTCATTGCAATCATCACCATCAAGAAAATGAACAGAGTTAATTGTAAGATTATCAATTTTAACATGTTTATCGTTTCTGAAAATCAAACGATAGTCGTCATTGTTCTTTCCCCAGTTGATATCGGTGATCGTGAAATATTTATTTGTATTCTTTACGATAATGGAATATTCGTCCATGTCGAAACCAGATATCATATAAGGATCACCATGTGTTCCGGACCCGGTTATGTTATCATTATCCTCGAAATCGTCATCCCCGTCAATAACGAGGCTCTCATTCATGATAATGTAGGATCCCGCTTTTACTTCATTAATTTCAAAACCATCACCCCTCCCCTGGATTGATGGAAGGATTAGTAAGGTTATAAAGATAAACCCAAAAATAAAAGATCTATAGTTATTTTCAGAATATCTCCAACCTACACTTTTCATGTGTTCATCTCCTCCTAATTGCTAGAATAATTAGACATGATTTATCTATATATCCCGACTTTGACAGTTGAGTAATAAAAGTGCTCGTCATTGTCTGTTAATTATGCC
>CBDDUX010000058.1:0-46874 GCA_965234725.1 Thermoplasmatota archaeon
ATTGATCTAAAGAGCCGTTAGGCTCGAGCATTCCGTAGGAATGCTTTTTTTGTTGATCAACAATTTCTAGAAAAAAAAAGGGGAAGGGGCCTAAACCCCTTCCCCATGTGTGGTTCCTGATATTAATTATCAGGAATTCCTCTTGTTCCACCACTCGGCTATTGGCTCATATCCCCACATGTTCCTGGTGTATTTCATGTATACGACATACACTACTATCAGGATCAATATGATGATCGGGATCACATACCAGTAGTCAAGGAGCTTGCTTTTTTCGACCTTGATGGTTGCGGGCCTGATGATCTCGTTGTTGTCATCGGTGTCCTCCTTGATCAGGTTATCCGGATCGACGGCCACCTTGAACTCGATCTCACCATGGTAAGCAGGTGTGAAGGTGAAGTTCCAGTAGTAGGACTCACCTCCATCCAGTCCGCCGTCGATGGTATGGCTCTTGATCTTCTTGTCGTTCTTGTAGAAGAAAACATCAACGGACTTGTTCATATCGACCTTACCGATGTTCCTGATCAGGACAGACATCTTAATCTTCTCTCCTTCCTTGAGTTCGTTCACATCGGGCTTGATGAACTCCATGTTCTGGACGGTCAGGTCTACTCCGTTTATCACGATGTTCCTCTCGGTCCATCCCATGTTGCCATCAGCATCGGTCACGGTCAGGTTTATCCTGAATACTCCCGGATCATCGAAGGCATAAGTTATGACATCCCCGGTACCCATGGAGGTCTGGTTCTTGTACTCGTCTCCTTCTTCATAGAAGAACCACTCGAACACAAGGCCTTCGGTCACATCTTCGCCGGACCTTGGGTCATAGGACTGAGTTCCGTTGAACTCGATGTCATCACCGATCTTTATACCCTCATCACCCTCATCGAAGGGCTTGATGACGGCCATGGGATCTGTGATATCATTTACAGAGATCGACTTGTTTACGACCTCTTTCCTGTTTCCCACGGCATCCACAAGGACGAGGGAGATATTGTAGGTCCCGGGATCTGCGAACCTCTTGGTCACAACCTGTCCGTTCAGGGAACCTGAGTCGTCGGAGAAGGTCCAGATAAAATCAACGACCTCGCCATTGTCTTCGGCTGTGACATTGAACTCCACCAGTTTGTCTTCGTCAACGGTGTAAGGTTCATACATCAATTCGAATTCTGTCACTTCGCCATCGGACTCTACTTCCTCGGAGAGGGTGTAGTTGATGAACGAAGGTGCGGCGGAATCAGGCATGATGTTGACATAATCCACCTTTTCGGAATTCCTTCCGGAGGAATCTATGACCTGGATGGTTATGTTGATGAACTGATTTGAGTTCTGTGTGAACTGGATCACGATCTGGTCCAGATCATCAGTGAGCTCGGATATGGAGAGGTTCTCATCCTCGATCCAGATCCTTGCCGATGAGGGAATGTTCATCCAGTGATATTCAACGATATCTCCCACCGGATCGCTTGATCCCCTGGCGGAGAGTGTCACGTTCTTGTAGAGATCAACGATGTACTTCTTGTCCTCCACCTTGTACGAGTCCTGAGATGAAATAAAGTCCATGTCGGCAACTGGCCTGACCTCTTTCTTTGCATTGAACTCGATGGGCTGATAGGCCATTAGCCTTGATGTATTACCATCAGGATGTATCGCCTCATCCTCATTGAATTCTCCGAGGATCTCGTAATCATCCGGGAGGATGACCTCAACGGTCTCTCCATCCATAAGGGAGTATATCTCGACCTTAAGATCGTCATCAGATTCGTATCCGAGTTCAGTTGTGTAATCAGTGCCCATTGTGGCCACTGGATTGACGCCCTTCTCGGTAATTCCGCCAAGAAGTCCTTCGATGGTCACATCGTATGCTTCGAGGTCAGCCTGGTAAGCTTCGTCATTTACCTTGAAGAAGTATTCAGTATCCATCCAAGCGGGTCCGAATTCGCTTAGGACCGTTTCCGCTCCATCCACTTCGGATGCATCGAGAACGAGCCAGTCGGCTGAAGGGAATATACCGCTTACCTGCATCCTTGGATTTCCGTAGGAATTGGGTGTACCGAAGATCCTGGAATTTGCATCCATCGTCCATACGGTTGTGATCGTCGGGTTGATTATCCCATCTTCAGCAGCAAGATCGATGGTTGTCATCTTGGACTCCATTGTCTCGATAGCTGTCATGGAGAAGGTATTGTTGACGGGCCTGTAATAGTGGTCGCCTGCATTCAGATCGATGCTGGCCTTCCAGTATGGCTCGTAACCTTCTGCTTCTACCAGAATGTGGAAGGTGGAATTGTAGAGAGGAATGGAAAGAGCGCCGTCCATAGATAGAGCACCGTCCTCGGCGGAAGGTACCATATGACCGTTGTTCTGGTCCCAGATATGGATCTCAAGACCGGGAACGAAAACCTTTCCGCTCTTCACGATACCCATGACCCTGTAGGATCCAACATCACCGGCTGGCTCATCCATGAGCTGGACGGTCTTTGTGTAGGGGTGTGTATCGTTCACCATCACGTTCATGCTGTAGACCAGCATGCCTTCGCTGGCTATGAGGATATGAAGTTCTCCGGTGGGTGCCGAGAAGTTGGCCCATCCCATGGGGGTGGTCATTTCCATAAGGTGACCGCCATTACCATCGAAGACATGGACCTTGGCATCCGCAACGGAATCATCATCAGGGACCGGTCCGTCCGTGACCCTGATCCTTACATCAGCTCGATTTCCGATCCTGGTGAGCTTGATAATGATCTGGGGGCCATCCTCATTATCCTCGGAAACCCCGTATACCATCTGGGGTTCCTGAGGGGATGTGTATCCCTTTGAGGATGCAAAGACCTGATAAGTGCCCGGGGGCACATCAGCCTCGAACCATCCAACCGTTCCGCTCCAGCTGAGGTCATACTCCATTCCAGTATGTACGTTTAGAGCGTAGACCACTGCGGAGTTGAGGTTCTCCTCTTTCTGGTTCTTGACCAGTACCTTCAAGTTCACATTACCCTCTGCCGAAGCACTCTCTGGCAGGATAAGAAAAGCCGAGAGGGCCAGAGATAGCATCATGAAGATGCCGAGCATTCTTAAACATGTCTCCTTAGACATCAGATGTCCTCCAGTTCTACGTCCGTTCATACCAGGAACTAGCTGGCTTGTGCGGTCAATATCCTTTTCTTATAAAGCTTTATTCATTTTCCGCAACAATTCATCCCCCTGCCTAGAGGGACTATTTGGACCGGTGTCCCGTTAAAATATAATGATATTTAAAACACTCTGTCCAACCAAGGTCCTTTGGGCTATTGTGTAAGACAATATCACATGTTACATCTAGAAGAATGACCCTTCATTTGATCCCTATCAAAGGTTTCAGGCTATCTGGGGACCTTTGGATGGGAACTTTAGGGAATCGGGAACGAATCGGGTTAGTTTGTGGACAATAGAATCCTTCCTTGAATCCGCCATCAATGCGTGTGTGAGTACCTCTTTGATATTGGCCACAGGTATGATCTCTATCTTACCCTCATATTTGTCCTCAAGCAGGACATCATTGATGTTGGCTCGGGGTATGAGGACACGTTTCAACCCTGATTTGGCAGCCGCCTCTATCTTGGCCGTGACTCCCCCGACTGGTAGGACCTCCCCTCTGACCGACAAGGATCCTGTCATTGCAAGGGACATATCCACAGAGACACCCTCCAAAGCTGAGATCACAGCCGTTGCTATGGAGATCGAGGCGGAATCACCTTCAACACCGTAAGTATCAAGGAACTGAATATGGAGATCGTAGTCAGAGATGTCCTTCCCTGTAATGTTCTTGATCACCGCTGATACGTTCTGGACGGATTCCTTTGCTATCTCACCAAGCCTTCCCGTAGCTATGACCCTGCCCTCATCCTTTGATGAAGCAGGTGTCACTTCTGCAGCAACCCTTGTGACAATACCTGACATTTCTGAGAGGGATTCATCTCCTTGCATTACTGCTAAGCCGTTTACGACACCGATCAGCGATCCCTTGTTGATGACCCTGGCGTATTTGTTCCTCTTATGGATCATCTCATCAGCCACTTGCTGTTCTAAGGACCGAGCCATCCTCTTCCCTTTGTGGATGTCGATCTTTGTAACAAGCTTGTGGTCCTTCTCTCGTGCAATATCCCCCCCCGCCCTGATCAGACCACCAAGCTCTCTGAACCTGAGGGAAAGCTGACCTCTCACCCCGGCTCTCCTTTGAGCTTCGCGGATCACCTCGGCAACAGCGCCCACGGTGAAATGAGGGATCTTTCCGTCCTTGTTGACCTCCTGGGCGATGAATCTGACAACCTTCATCCTGTTGGAGAGAGTATCGTCCATGGTCTTATTGACCATCACTTCGTAACCGTAACCCTTTATTCTGGACCTGAGGGCAGGATGCATTCCACCATACCTCTCCCCGTCTTGGGCCCTCCTTCCATATACGGAATCCAGATTTCCGGCGGCAACCAGTATGAAATCGCATGGGACCGGCTCTGTCTTGACCATGGCCCCGGCCGATCTCTCCGACTGACCGAAGATGGAGAACTTCTTCTCCTGCATGGCTGTTAGAAGGGACTGCTGTGACTCAGGTCGAAGCAGATTGATCTCATCCACGAACAGGACACCTTTATGAGCTTTATGTATGGCCCCCACCTCTACCCTCTCATGGGGCGGGGTCTCGAGACCTCCACTCTGGAAGGGATCGTGTTTCACATCACCCAGAAGAGCCCCCGAATGAGCACCGGTAGCATCAATGAAAGGAGCCTTGGCCATCCTTTCATTGCCGATCAGAAGTTTCGGTACTAGATCGTCCTCCTTCTTGGACATATTAAGGAATCTGAACAGGACGAATATCGCAACAACTGCCATGAACCCGAAAAGAAGGACCATGATATCCTGCTGGTAAAAGAAGAAATAGAAAAGTGTAAGCATCACAATGGCCGCCATTATCATGAATCGCCAGGAAGACCTCTTCTCCCTCTTTACCTGGGCCTGGGCCTTCTGATTCTTGACGATCTCCTTTCCCTTTCCACCTGGAACGGTCCTTATCCTGGGTTCGTTGGAGTCCTCGGAATTGGGATAGACAACAATATCTTCAAGCTCCTCAGAGGGTAGAAAATCCGTCATGGAATTGGCTATCATGGACTTTCCGGTCCCAGGTTCACCTATGAGCAGAAGATGCCTTCTCTGCTCCGCCGCTTTCTTTGCGACCTCCACTGCGGTTTCCTGTCCGATGACCTGATACATAAGCTTCTTTGGTACCTTGATATCCTTAGTAGACCTGATACCTTTGCCCTTCAGCCAATTCTCAAGGTCCTTTATCGAGGACAGTCCCTTTTTATCTTTGGTCAACTGAACAACATCCTCTGATGCAATATATCCCAGGTAGACTTGGGCCGATTAAAAATGTTTCCCCGTTCCTATCAAAATGTCTCGAACGGAAAACCTTTTTTGGGGATCACACCCTTCAAAGCACATGTCCCGTGGACCTATTCCCGGTCGAAAGGATCGTTGGGGTAAAAGGCCAAGGGATCCCTTCAATAGATGGCTTCGGGCAGATCCCCGGAGAGCAGCATTTTTTTCGGTTGGAATTACCGTTGGTCTAATATTATTCTGGATAATGGTGGTGTTGGGATTGGCAGCGTTCATCCTGATCTCGCTTTGGTAGTTCAAACAGATGATATCATACCCAAAGCAAGGTCCATCTCCCTTTTAGGATCATTCTCCTCGAACCTTCCATGTCCGGGATAAAGAGAGGAGATGTCCCATCGGAGCGACCTCTGGATGGAGGATCTATGGAGTTCAAGGTTTCCCCCTGGAAGGTCCCATCTGCCTACACCACCATCGCAGAATAGAAGGTCCCCGCAGAAAAATGCACGGTCCTGCTTCGTAATGATCGAAATTAGGCCGGGGGCATGACCAGGGGTTGAGTGGATCTCAAATGAAAGAGCGCCGACCTCCAGATCCCTCTCTATCTCTGTGATCTCCATTATGGGTTCCATCGTTGCACCGAAAAGGAAGGACCCAGTGAGGTTTGCGTCTCCTTCCCTCAATGCCCTGGCACATTCAGAAGATGAATAAAGGGGAGCTTTGAACTTTCTGGAAAGGTATAGAGCCCCTCCGGAATGATCGAAATGCTCATGGGTAAGGATGATCCCATCAAGGTGGGAGCCTTTTAGCTCCCTTTCAATGACTTCCTCGACCGTTCCATTGTTGAATCCAGAACCAGCATCCACAAGGACCCTTGAATTCTCCTTTGAGATCAGATATATATTAGAGTCGAAGGGACCTGCCTCAATGAGATCTATCTTCATCCGAACTGCACCGATCGAAAGGATGGTTTATTAGTTGAAATAACATTCGATATGCATGGTCGGCAATGAGGCGAGGTGGGAACTGCCCCCCATAATTCGGCAGAAGATCCTGGGAAGGATCATGCCGACCGATGAGGAGAAAGCCAGGATAGAGACCACATCCAGGATGCTCCTGGAAAGGATCCGGGAGGTCTCCTCTGACCTAGGAAGCGTGGATGTTGAACCCGTGCTTGCGGGCTCCGTTGCCAAGGGTACAATATCTGGTACAACAGACCTTGATGTATTTGTGATCTTCCCGAAGGATACACCCAGAGAACAGATGGAAGAAATGGGGATCAAGATCGGTGAGAAGGTCCTTGAAGATCATCAACGGAAGTATACGCAACACCCCTATATCAATGGGACATTCATGGGAATGGAGGCCGATATTGTTCCATGTTTGAAGCTGGAAAGGGGAAGAAGTGTAATAACAGCAGTGGACAGGACCCCTCTCCATACCGAATACATCATTTCCAGGATCTCTGAGTTCCAGAGGGAAGAAGCGGTCCTTTTAAAATCCTTTTTAAAGGGAATTGGAAGCTACGGAGCCGAGGACACTGTAAATGGTTTTTCAGGGTATCTCTGTGAACTGCTGATCCTGCTTCATGGGTCGTTCTCATCCACTATCGAGTGGTTTGCATCCATGGAAGTCACCACAAATCCTCCGAAGAAGGCAGAGATGATTTGCTCTACCAGGTTTATGGAACTTGATGATGGACCCTACCTTTTCGACAGGGAAGCATTGGTCTTTGAGAAACCGTTCGAACCCGGTATATATTCGAAGAAGTTCAGCTCGGACACACTTGTCATTATAGATCCGGTGGATCCTGGAAGGAATGTCGCCTCCCCTGTCTCCGATCAGATACTGGCCCATACAGCCTTGATGAGCAGATCGCTTCTTCTTGATCCGGGAGAACAGATGTTCTCTCCCTTTTCCTCAAGACCATGGGAGATCGGACCCATGAAAGATATGACAAGCCGACCCGGGAGATGTCTGATCTCACTTCCTCTTCCCGATGGCAATCCTGACCTTGTTGTTACCCAGGCAAGGTCTTTTATTTCAAGATCGATAAGGGAAATGGAACGAAGAGGGGAATGGAAGGTAATCGCCGAGATGATCATGGTCTTTCCGGAGGATATCGAACCAGATGGTGCTTATCTGAAGACCCGGTATTTACATAGATCAAATAAGGTTGATTCCCCACTGGTTCTCATACATTTCATTTCCGACCCTCCGGTCCTTGAACCAACTTATATCCATATGGGACCACCCGTAAGTGATAGAAGAGCTGCCGATTTCACTGCGAAATGGGGTTCCAGGGTGAAGGAGGATGAAATGTCTCACAGGTTATATGTCATTGCGGAAAGGAAATTGAGAGATCCCGCAAGCATATTGCTATCCATCTGGAACAATATCAAGATAGGTTCAGCCTTCAGGAAATACCATCCTATCATTGTGGAAAACCAATTAATCAATGAGGTATTTCAGGGGGCGTTGGAGCGGTAGGGCGTTCCTTGGGGATAACGGCCTTTTCGGGTGTTCTTAATAACGGTCTCATTCAACCTGGAAGCAAGATATCCCAGAGGACCCCAATGTCTGATCCATCCCATCGGAGTTGGTCCAGTTGCCCCCAGAAAGGAACGATTTTACCGAGAACATGGATGAATATCTACCCCGCCTTTGCGAGGATACGAGAGAGGCCAGAAGATGGATAGTCAGGATGATACATGCTGCGGGTTCGGGTCATCCCGGAGGTTCACTATCTGCCATAGATGTATTGATGGTCCTTTACGCAAAGGTCATGAGGCATGACCCCTTGAATCCTACATGGCCTGATAGGGACAGATTGGTACTTTCCAAAGGTCATGGTTCGCCAGCCCTCTATACCACCCTTGCCATGAACGGATATTTCGAAAAAGAGGAGCTCCTTACACTTAGAAAGATGGGGTCGAGGCTTCAGGGCCATCCATCAATGAACAAAACACCTGGAGTTGACATGTCCACCGGATCCCTGGGACAGGGCCTTTCCATTGCAATAGGAATGGCACTGGGGGCAAGACTGGACAGAAAGGATTACAGGGTATACTGCATACTTGGTGATGGAGAGATCCAGGAGGGCCAGGTATGGGAAGCGTCCATGGCGGCAAGCCACTTCAAGGTCGACAACCTCTGCGCAGTCTTGGACAGAAACCAACTGCAGATCGACGGACCGACGGAGAAGATCATGTCCATTGACCCGATCAGACCAAAATTCGAGGCTTTCGGTTGGCATGTAATAAACATCAACGGTCACGATCATAAGGAGATCCTAAGGGCCTTCAAAGAGGCAGAATCCGTTAAAGGCAAACCCACAATGATAATATCGAATACCATCAAGGGAAAGGGGGTTTCTTTCATGGAGGGAGCTTTGAAGTTCCACGGAAAGGCGCCTAACGATTCCGAACTTGAGATCGCCTTGAAGGAATTGGGGGGTGATGAATGATGGAATGGGAATACAAGAACATGAGACCTGGTTTCGGTGAAGCCCTGGTAGAGCTGGGAAAGAAATACCAGCAGGTGGTAGCATTGAATGCGGATCTGTCTGGATCAACCACCACTGCCATGTTCGAGAAGGTCTTCCCCGAGAGGTTCTTCAACGTGGGTGTTGCTGAACAGAACCTGATGGGGATATCGGCAGGTCTGGCAGCAACAGGTCATATCGTCTTTGCCTCCACATTTGCCATGTTTGCAACCGGAAGGGCCTATGATCAGATCAGACAATCTATCGCCTATCCCAAGCTTAATGTGAAGATAGTCGCCACCCATGCTGGTATAACCGTGGGAGGAGACGGCGCCTCTCACCAGATGCATGAGGACCTGGCCCTTATGAGGGTTCTTCCTCACATGAAGGTCATTGCACCGGCAGATTATATGGAAACGAAGAAGGCAGTGCTCAAGGTTGCGGAGACACCGGGCCCATGTTACATAAGGACCGCAAGGACCGCCACACCTGTCATATACGACGAGGATTACAAGTTCAGGATAGGGAAAGCGGACCTCCTGAGAGAAGGAGATGATGTTACCATAATGGCAATGGGCCTCATGGTATCAAAGGCCCTGGAAGCAGCTGAGACCCTGAAGAAGGAAGGTATCTCTGCAAGGGTCGTCAACAATTCTTCCATCAAACCAAGGGACAAGAACATGATAATCGAATCGGCAAGAAGGACCGGTGCTATAGTGACGGCCGAAGAGCACAACATGATCGTGGGGATGGGTTCGGCCGTTTCCGAGGTACTTGCGGATTACCTGCCGATCCCTCAGAGGAGGGTAGGCATCCCCGATGTTTTCGGAGAATCCGGAGAATCCGAGGAGCTCATGCAGGCCTATGGTCTTACAGTGGAAAATATCATAGATAATGTGAAGCTCGCGATCGCTATGAAAAGGTGAGATAAATGAAGATATTCCTCGATACGGCAAACATAGACCACATCAGGGAAGGCAATGATCTTGGTGTGATAGATGGTGTGACAACGAATCCATCCCTTATAGCGAAGGAGGGAAGGAAGTTCGAAGAAGTTGTTGCTGAGATATGCTCCATTGTTGACGGACCGATCTCAGCTGAGACAATTACTGAGAAGGCCGATACAATGTTCAAGGAGGCAAAGGAGCTCTCATTGATACACAAGAACATCGTTGTCAAGATACCCATGACCGCAGAAGGTCTAAAAGCTGTCAAGATGTGCAAGGAGGCAGGAATCAGGACCAATGTTACACTCATCTTCTCAGCAAATCAGGCTTTACTTGCTACGAAGGCAGGGGCTTCATATGTATCCCCCTTTGTAGGGAGGATCGATGATATCACTGAATATGGTATGGAGCTTGTCAGGAGGATCTCACAGATATTCATGAACTACGGGATAGAAACGGAGATCATCGTGGCATCAGTCAGGAATCCGATCCATGTCCTTGAGGCAGCTGAAGCCGGTGCGGATATCGCCACCATACCCTACAAGGTACTCATTCAGATGATCAAACATCCCCTCACCGATATCGGCATACAGAAGTTCCTGGACGATTGGGAGAAGGTGCCCAAAGGATGAGCGAAGGACCAGGTCCACTCACCCTGATCGTTGGGGTGGGTTCAAGGATGAGGGGTGACGATTCGGTAGGTCCCTATGTGATCGATCTTCTCAAAGAGATGATGGAAGACCAGGGTTGTTCGGAAGGAAACAGGTTGTCCCTGATCGATGCTGATGTCATGCCCGAGAACTATACAAGACCGATAAGGGAAAGCAATGCGGACATCTGTTTGTTAGTGGATGCCATTGATATTGGAATGGATCCTGGCACTATCAGGCGGGTACCTATCGCAATGATAGATGAGACCATCCCATGCTCCCATTCCCTCCCACTTTCGTATCTTATGAAATATATAGGAGAGAAGATAGATAGAGTGGAGCTCATAGGCATCCAGATCGGGGCCACAGGTCTATATATGGAAATGACAGAGGAAGTGATGAAGGGGGGGGAAAGGCTTGCTGAGGTCCTCTGGAATGGTGAATGGGAGAAGATCCCTATCCATGAGAAGTCGGATGATAGGTCCGATAAAGAGGCTACTAACTATTGCTGGTAATATCGGATCTCATCCTTCTCCAGATCTACTCCTTAAGATGGTTACCGTAAGACCTACAATTAATGTCATTAATGCAAGGATAGAACAAATAAGAATGACCATTCCAAGATTAACCTTGAAGTTTCCAATCTTTTCATCATCCATTTCCTGAACCTCCAAGTCCATTGTGGAAGAAACGGATGAACCTTCACCATCCCTGATTGTCAAGGTGATCTTGTGAAGACCGGGAGAGAGCCTTGTATCTAGCTCCCGATCATGCCCCAATATCCCATCCTTGTTGGAGGTCCAAACAAAAGACATATTCTGTTCCTTGTCGGGATCTTCCACTTTACTGGTGAAATAATAGGACCTCCCTTCCTCATCCTCAACGGCAGAGATAGATTTGATCCTGGGGGGATCGTTCACAGGAAGGACATGAACCCATATCGATAGATTTGCATCGGATTCTCGATCTGACGCCACAAGACATATGACCGCGGTTCCATGCCAGTTCATTTCCGGCTCCAAATTGAGATGATCTCCGGAGATGTAGACAGCAAGATGATCATTGACATTCATATGATAGCTAAGGATCAGATCATCCGGATCCTGGAATAATTCGGAAAGATCCAGATATTCTGCATGGTCCTCCAGAATTATCAACTCAATGGTTGATGATCTTGCAAGGGGTGGATCGTTGACCTCATTGATCGTTAGCATGAACTTCCTTATTACCGATCCACCCTTTCCATCCGATAATGTTATTTCAATCTGTTTGACCCCGACATCTTCCTGTTCCGGTGTTCCTGAAATGACGCCTGTTACCGGATCAAGATGAAGGAAAGAAAGGGATCCTTTATTCATCGACCATCTGATAATATCCTCCGATGGATCTGGATCGGATCCGTTTAAATGGAAAATATATTCCTCATCCTCGAAGGCAGGTGGAAGGATTTCAGAATGGATTACCGGGGGATCGTTACTATTGATGACAGTTACGTTGATTTCCATCACATCATAACCACCATTCCCATCCTGGACAAGGATAGTCACTCTGTGGCGCCCGACGTCATCATTATATGGTAGCCATTCGACAGTTCCCAGGTATTCATCTACAATCATCCTTTCGGGTCCCTCGATTATTGACCATGAAAGAACATCTGAAGAAGTATCGGGGTCCTCTGCTTCCATGCCAATCAAAAGGAATTCATCTTCCAAAGCAATAAGATCATCATATGAACATGTGATTATCACGGGAGGGTCGTTAGTATTTTCGACATCCAATACAAATTGTTTTCTGATAACACCTCCTTGGTCATCCGTCACCCGGACAGATATTGTATGCATCCCGACATCCTGATTTCCGGGAGTGCCCTCCAATCTTCCGTTATTTTTCCCAATGGATAGGAATGATGGACCTTCCAGGAACCAGTTGAACTCATTGAGCCATCCTTGATCCGGGTCATATATCGTCAACGTGTGGTCATACGGTTGATGCTCAATTGCATGAGGAATTTCCTCATCAATGATGCTGGGCAGATCATTGATGCCTGTCACATTCAGAGTTAGAAATAGATCCCCTGTTCCCCCTTGAGGGTCTTTAACAGCCAGTTCAATCCAATAAGAACCTCCATCCATGTCACCAGGGATTCCGTAGATCAAACCTGAACTTTTATCTATTTTCAAGAAGGGTGCATCCGTATCCATGCTCCACTCGAAGCTGTCATCATCAGGATCAAAAGCGGTCATTTGGAATCCGAACGGAAGGTCCTCGGGAATATCAGGCAGGTCCACATCCATTATTACAGGGATATCATTGACCGCCATGACATTCAGTATGAAAGAGATATAATCGCTTGCTCCATAATTGTCCGCTACCATTATCTCAACGTTATATTCCCCTACATCAGGGTCATCGGGTATCCCTTGAAGTGTGCCATTGATAGTATCAATCTTCAAAAAAGAAGCCTCTGTCACAAGATCCCAGATCAGATCATCGTTGGTTGGATCTGGATCAAATGCGGTCAACTCCATTTTGTAGAGGACCTCTTCTGTTGCATTCAATTTTGGTATAAGTGTAATATTGGGAGGATCGTTTGTATTTATCACTTCCAGTGTGAAGTTGATCCGGTCATACCCATCATGACCATCTGTGACGGAAAGATTGATCCAGTAGGTGCCAATATCTTTATTCAAGGGGATACCTTCGATCCTATATGGATCATCAACGATCTTCAAGAACCCGGCATCTGTCTCCAAGGACCATATAAATTCAGAATCTTCTGGATCTGTATCCACTGCTTCCAAGAAGACAGAATAAAGGACATCCTCAATTGCAGTATTGGGTGGTATGGTTTCTATCTTGGGAGGTTCGTTGGTCTGGATTATTTGGAAGGAAACGTTGGTGGAAAAAGAAGATCCGTCTGATGTATTCACACTTATCATGAAGGATCGATTACCTATGTCCTGATAGTTAGGTTTGAAGAAGAGGTCTCCGGTAAGCTCACCGATGTCTATCCTGTCAGAGAAAGGGACTATCGAAAAGTTGCTTACTGTCCATCCATTCATCACTAAAAATTCAAACCTGTATTCCCTTCCTTCCTTCAAAGTGATCCCGTTCAGACCCTTTAACCATGAAGGATAGGGGACTAACGAGGACATATCGCTCTCATTCGCAGCCCTGAAAAAAATCAGAACACCCCCCCGGGATACCATTTCCTCACATATTTGGGTTGATGAATTGACCGAATGGAATATCTTCGATATACTTCCGTTCCGGTCTCGATATATGGTTGCATTATATTGTATACCTTGGACCAGAAAATCAAGGGACATGCTCACAGATCTTTCTTCCTTTCCGTTCATCGAAGCAAGGACCCATGTATTCTTGATCCTTCTTGCTATGGTCGTGTGTGAACCTGGACTCCCCTCCAGATGGATCGTCTGGTTCCAGGATGAGGGAAGCAAAGCCCATGCTTCCAACCCGGCACTCCCGTTGAGCTTGGCCGGAGTCTGATACCAGTAAGTGTAGGTTAGGGGACTGTAAAGGATGAAAGGGATCGATAGCTGGTGTACAAGGGTCGTCCTGGCTTCTTTCCTGGCTAGAATAGGTGTATAATCCATGGGACCCGCTACGGCCCGAGTATAATGTAGAAATGTATTTTCTTCCCCCAATGGGAACTGCTCATTCCCTCTCACTCCCTCCTGGGTGAGGAGGTTGGGGTAGGTCCTGCTCATCCCTGTTGGTCTGTAATTGTCATGTATGTTGACGATCATCTTCCTTTCTGCAGCCAACTCAACGATATCATGGATTTGCCCTATACCACCTTTTGATAACCCGTCGACGAATCCGAGCTTTATCCCTTTGATACCCCATCCATTGTAAGTGTCAAGGATATTTCTTGCCCCATAGGAAAAAGCCCTGATGTTGACGTAGAGTATCACTCCGATTCCGTTCTCTTTACCGTATCTAATTACCTCAGTAAGGTTCAAACCTGGGGCTGACACTGTCCTGGGATCCGAATTCGACCATTCACTTCCATACCAGCCAGCATCAAGATGAACGTACTGCAAGCTGTTATTTACGCAGAAATCGATGATCGCCTTGGAACCACTGGTCGTTAGCGAACAATCCCTGAAGGCCTTTCCTGCCACTATCCATGAAGTATCATTGATCTCTGTGTCTGGACATAGTGCTTGATGAATATGTCCATTAGATGCAAGATCTCCCATTTCTTTACCAAGGATGATGGTCCTCCAAGGGGTTTGAAAAGGGATATTCAAATCCACACCGGTGTGGAGAGAGGTATTGATCTGGTTTATACCAGCACCCTTAGAGACGAAAGAACGGCAGAAACCATCAACATGAGCCTCATGAAGTGAAAGGACAATACCTTGTTTTACCTCAATCGTGAATGGAGTTGTACATTTCGTACCCATTTCAGAAATATTTCTAATAATATAGGGTTTCTCATTCGAGTATTGGACCAGACATTTATGGTTTTCCTCGAATCTATAGCTTGACATATCCCTTTTCAGGATGATGCTTGTTCTATTAGTCGCATCTTCAACCAGGTATTTGAACGCCAAACCTTCGTTGTAATACCTAACAATAAATGAATATGAGGAATTTGGATCATCTCTCTGTGTGAGGTTCAATCGGATCTGGTTGTATATGTCCGGTCTTAGATCCTCATCTCCCCAGGGCATTGAATATGTTGTATTGATGGAGGTAAAGGAAACCGAATTAATTTTAATACCCTCTGAAAATAGTATCCTATCATCTTTGAATTTCAAACCAAGGGAAGATCCATTCATTACAGTTTCATTATTATATTTCAAGTCGAAGCAGAGTACATCATCATGCCAAGAATCATTTTTCACATAGATATCCATCCTTCCATTCCTGGATGGAGACAACAAAGAATATATCAGGGACTTTGAAAAATCAACTTCAACATCTCTGGATATTGATGTAGAATATTGTGTCGAAGGAAGGCCTTGGAGCGATCCCATGAGGCACGACCCTGAAATAATTAATAATAAGAATATCAATGATGCCGAAAAAAGCTGAAAGATGTTCAATGAACTTCGAATATTATTCATTTTAATTCCCTGTTCCCAGGGAAAGATTTGATGGAGGTAATATTAATATATTGGTACACATTTGAATTTTGATTAAGGTGGTTTGTTGATCCATCAAAGTGTGTTTTCAATAGGTGTTTGGATTTCACCTGATCATTAATGCTGTCATTATTCATTGCTTGACTTCTGCTTTTTCGGTCCCTGAAGCTGTCCAGTTACCGGAATCAAGGACTATCATATCTTTGGAGTTCTTGTCCAGAGTAGCCATGATGAATGTATCGGACATCCTAATGCACTTCTTCGGGCATATCTCCGTACACAGGGCACAGAAAGTACATCTGGACATGTGGAACTTGACCTTCCTCTCACCGGGAATGAACTCGATGGTCTCGGAAGGACATACCTTCAGACACATCTGGCATCCGATACAGGCTTCCCTGTCATATTCCACTTTTCCCCGGAATCCCGGTGGGACCTCCACCGGTGAATTCAGCTGGACCTTACCCTGCTCGACCATTTTCAGGGTCTTGTGAACGTTCTTGGGTGCGTGTTTCACCGGGAACATATTGGTGGCCGGATCCGAGAAGAACTGTTTCAGAAGCTCGAAGAATGCATGCGTTACCATTTTTCATCACCTCACACCAAAGTATCCAGGTACAGAAGCAGCACCCCGATCACAGCAAGTACCGAAAGCGGTACCAGAAAGATCCAGGATAGCTTGTCGATCTTTAGCCTTGCAGCCCCCACCCTGATCACTGTAACCGCCAGGAAGTAGAGGACCTCGATCTTCAGCAGCCAGAATAGAATGTCAATTCCCCATGCTGCAGGATCGCTGAGTGCAACATCGAACACTCTCTCGATCACAGGGGAGAAGTTGTATGGGAAGAAAAGACCTATTGCCAGTGATGTAAAGGCAACGGTCTTAACGGCATCTGCCAGATAGAACATGGCCAGATTGGAACCGCTGTACTCTGCTATGATACCTCCACCTATCTCTGTCTCTGCTTCTGGAGAATCGAAGGGTATCTTTGAAAGCTCCGAGGGAATTATCAGGAAGAATACTACAGCAAGCAGTACGAATCCGACTATCCCCAGTGCTCCTATTCCATCAAGCGACCAGAGAGTATGATTTGGATCAGTCAATACACCGAGGTCGAAGGCACCAAGGTCTATGTCGAAGTTGCTTATCCTCCATGCGATCGAGAGGATCACAATTGCAAGAGGAAGCTCATAGGACATCATCATGACCATTTCCCTCTGGGCCCCTATGGTTGATAACGGCGATCCGGAGGCGAATCCTCCAATTGCCATCATCAGACCGGGTACAGCCAGGAGATAGATGATCAATATAAGGTCCCCATATCCTCCCAGTATCGGCATCCAACCATCCATCAAACCCTTGACAGGGCCAACTGGAATGTAGAAGAAAAGGAGCATAGCAGAAACCAGTGCAAGTACAGGAGCTCCATTGAACACCCAGGGAACGGCTCTTTCAGGGATGATGTTCTCCTTCTGCCAGAGCTTGGAAACATCCCAGAACGGCTGCCAGACAGGAGGACCTACCCTTGCCTGAAGCCAAGCGGCGAACTTCCTGTCAACACCCTTCAGGAACAGGGATAGCCAGATCATAACGATTATGAGCACTGTTCCCAGTCCCAATTTGATCAAGACCTCCAGCCACTCCTGCATCAGTTCCACCCCCTTTCCTTTCTCTTGGCGGCCTTTCTGAAGACATCCATCTCCACGATCCGTTCCTTTCCGGTGTCATTATCCAGAACAGTTACCCTGTCCATACATCCGATGCACGGATCGATGGATGCGATAATTATTGGGATATCTGCTATCTGGGCGTCCTTGAACATGGTGATCCAAGACATGATGTTACCGTATGTAGGGACCCTTACCTTCCAGGAATCCAGTTCCATCTTGCCCTTCTTCAAACGAACATAATGGATATCCTCACCCCTAGGGGCTTCAACCCTTGCCACTGCCTCACCCTCGGCCATTCTGAGCTTGGCCATTAGAAGTGAGGAAAGGTTCGGTTCGGATGTGATCTCACCTTTAGGAAGATTATCAAGGATCCAGTCGCACATCCTAATTGCCTCGAAGGTCTCATAGAGCCTGACTACCACCTGGGAGAAGATGTCTCCCTTATCAGGATACCCGTAATATGAGGGGATCACAACCTTGAAATCGTCCATCATATCTCCGTAGGCAGCGTGGGGCCATGAGAATCTGACATCCTTCTTCACCCCAGCCCCCCTCGTAAGAGGACCGCAGGCGCAGAGCTTCATGGCATTATCATATGTCAGAACACCCACATCTTCTGTCCTGTGAGATATTGTTGGATCCGAGAGGAATACATTGAGAACTGTATCCTCCAGCTTCTTGTATTTCTGAAGGATCTTCCTTGATTTCGCGATCGCTTCATCGGTGATATCCCTTCTGACTCCTCCGAAGATGTAATATGAATAATTCACTCTGTTTCCGCATATCAGCTCTAAGACATCCTGGACATCTTCCCTTACTTTCCAGGTATAATATAGGATCGAATCGAAACCGAGTTCATGACCGGCAACCCCGGCCCAGAGAAGATGGGAATGGATCCTCTCAAGTTCTGCAATAAGGACCCTCAAATAATCGGCCCTTTCCGTTGGTACGATATCAGCTGCATGTTCCACAGCCCTTGTGAAAACGAATTGGTGAGCTCCGGAACAGATACCGCAAACCCTTTCTGCCAGATGCAGGACCTGAAGGGGGTTACGTTTCATACCCAGATACTCAATGCCTCGATGGTTGAATCCAGGCTGGAAATCCGTGTCCAATATCCTTTCTCCTTCGATGGTGAATTTGAACATGGTGGGTTCTTTGAGCGCCGGATGGATGGGTCCTATCATGAGAGGATACGGTGGGGCTTTTGCCATCACGCACCACCTCCTTCCTTCTTCTTCTTAACGATAGGAGGTCCTCCTGGTGGGAAAGGATTGTAATCCGCGATCACCTTTGTTCCATCTCCTCCTCCGGACTCGTTGTCATGTATCCTTCTTACCAGTTTCTCAGGTCCGAACTCGTCCTTCCTCCAGGGGTAGACTCCTACTGGAACGGCATGGGTTAGCCACATCCTCCTGTTATCCTTTATACCATCAATGGAGATACCAAGGAACTCCTGTTTCTCCCTCTCTGTGGGAGTAACAGCGGGATAGATATCGGAAAGAGACGGGATGTATGGGTCATCCTTGGGTGCCCTTGTCCCGATGGTTACGGTTACTCCATGACCATGGCTTTCGGGATAGAGTTCAAAATGGAACAAAACCTCTATCTCATCTCCAACATCTGACCCGGAGGCCACTGTGTGATGTGGCCAACCAAAGGTCCCCAGATGCCTGGCTGCATCAAGGAAACGTTCCCTTGTCACCCTTACGAATATCTCCTCGAACTTGACCTTCTTGATACCGTTTTGGAAACTTTTCTTGTAAGGCTCGGAGATGAGATCTCCCTTGAACTCTTTCTTGAACGAGGCCAGAAGGTCGTCGGCTGTAAGGAACTTCTTCTTTGTCATCAGGCCTCCCCCCTTAGTTTTTCCAGTTTCTTCCATGCTTCAACCACGCCCATGATTATCGCCTCGGGTCTTACCGGGCATCCCGGGACGTAAACTATTATCGCATTCTCATCGACCTTCTTGATAAACTCGTCAAAGGGACCCTGTATACAGTAGGAATCGTAGTAAACTCCCGAGGAGGAGCCGCAGTTACCACAGATCAGGACTGCTTTAGGTCCCGGAGTCTGCTCGTATATCCTTCTGACCCTGTCAGCCATCTGTGTGTTGACCGGTCCAGTTACCAGAAGGACATCAGCATGCCTTGGGGTTCCCACGAGCTTGATCCCGAACCTTTCCACATCATATCTCGGGGTAAGGGCAGCAACGATCTCGATATCGCAACCGTTGCATGAAGCCGCATTGATATGGAAGACCCAAAGGGACCTGTCGAATGATTTTGTCAGCTTCAGAATACCACCCCCCAGAAACTAACTGTTGAGATTACAATGGCCATGGTAACCACAAGCCAGAAAACGTATTCGTTGATCAGACCTGAATGGAGCTTCTCCATTGGCTTGTAATATGGTTTCAGGGCCTCAATGAATCCCCAGTAGACATTACTGCCAGGGATGGAGATTGGCTTTCCATCTATCTCGGTTGGATTGCCCCACAGATAGGGTTTCTTTCCCTCTCCCTTTGGTACGGTCCCCTTCTGGCCTCTGGTGTAAAGTACCAGTGCAATGAAGGTCGATATGAGAACAGCTCCGAGGAATATTATCGCATTCCATGATCCCTGCCCGGTGGCCATAGTAAGGGATTTCGAAGTATCTCCCGCAACTCCTGTAAGAGCTTGCACTGCAGGGTCCACCATGGACCTTAGGACCAGTGATGGAACTGCTGAGAAGACGATTATCATGCCTGCAAGGATAGCCATACCTACCAACATGGAAGTGGGTACTTCTCCTCCCTTCATATCGCTCCTCTTGGGTCCCATGAAGGCAGAATAGAAGACCTTCACGAAGGATGCCAGTGTAAGGAGGGACACGAGCATTGCGATCGCCCCTATCACTGGATTGAACCGGAAGACGGACTCATAGATGAGAAGTTTGGAAGAGAATCCGTTCATAGGAGGGACACCGGCGATGGCCAGTGCACCGATTATGAAGAATACGGCAGTGAACCTCATATCACGTCCCAGGCCGCCCATCTTGTTCAGGTCCCTTGTGCCCGCCTTGTATATTATCGCCCCGGCAGTAAGGAAGAGCAATCCCTTGTAAAGTGCGTGGTTGAAAATATGGAATATACCACCTGACATTGCGGTCCTTCCGAATTCTGTGAAATCGGCAGTGGCAAGGACAGCAAGACCCACACCTACACCAAGGAGCATGTATCCAGTCTGGGAAATGGCATGGTATGCCATGAGCCTCTTGATATCCTTCTGGACAAGTGCAAGGGTGACCCCGATGAACATTGACAGGACACCAAGTATCACCAAGATGTATCCAGCGATATGGACTATGTCCAGGAGTTCAGGGACCTTGATAGAGAAACTATCGTTGACATATGTGTATGCATTAGATCCGTAGAGGGTGAAACATGCCCTGAACAGTGCATATAGACCTGCCTGGGAGGCGGTAACGAACATTGCAGTGATCGGAGCAGGTGCTTCCGAATATGCATCGGGTGTTGCCATGTGCATCGGGACAGATCCTGCTTTGAGGGCGAAAACGGTCACCAGGATACCCAGCACTACCTTGTCAGCGACCATAAGTCCATTGGCTGCGGCATTACCGGCTATGGCCTCGCTGAGCAGATTGATGTTCAGATGTCCATATTCACCGTATAGGAGACCTATTGCGAATAGAAACATGAGACCTGCAATTGTGGAGAATATCAGATACTTTGCAGCTCCCTCAAAGGATTCTCCCCTGTTAGACCGGAAGGCTGTCAGACCACAAACAGCAATGGAGGAGACCTCGAACCAGACGAACAGGTTGAACACATCACCTGTGAACACCATTCCGAAGTTCGCAGCAAGCATCAAAAGGAGCAGAGTGTAGAATTTTTCTCCCCCTGTATATTTTTTGACGAATGAGAGAGAATATATCACTGCACCCAGGGCAACTGTCGCCATAATCAGGCCCATGAAAGCGCCCATACCATCAACAAAGAAGGTGATCCTGACGGGGTGTCCTCCCAGGATGGGGAACCTGGCCCCGTTCGAACCTCCGAACACATATTCAAGAGCATCTCCGGAGCTGAGGACCTCCCAGCCCATCATGTATGTCAATATCCCAGCAAGGACGACTCCCATTACCACCCAGCCGTTCCTGATGGTCTTTCCCAGGAATTTATCAATAAGAGGGGTAAAGAATGCGAATAAAAGGGGAATGGCTATGATGATCGCCGGAGAGTTGTGGATAAGGGATTCGTAGAAGCTCATCCTCTCAACCTCCTCAACTCATCGGTAGTTGAAACCTTGAACTTCTTGTAGAGCTGCATCAGGAATGCCAGGAGCAAAGCCGTAGTGGCTACTCCAATCACAATGGATGTCAGCGTCAGAGCATGGGGTGTCGGTAGGGAATACGATGCATCATTGTTCAGTATCATTGATGTGAAGACCGGAGCATGCAGTGTATCCCCATTCCTGAAAGCAAGTGTGATAAGGAAGAGATTGACACCTGTCTCCACGAGGGTTATCCCCATTGCCAGTTTGATCAGGTTCCTCTTGAAAAGGATGATGTACAATCCTATTGCCACCAAGGCAACAACCGCGAGGTATGGAACGTTTGCCAGCATCTATGCATCCTCCTTTCCTTCGAATGCAAAAAGACCCATGGTAATGATTATCAGGGTCAATGCTGCGATCACTTCCAGACCCACAGCAATGTTCATGACGGATACCGTTCCACCGGACCAGATCGGAGCCCAGTTTGCATGGTCCCATCCGGCCATATGTGGGATCCCCTGGTTGAAGATAGGTATATCAGAATCCGAGAGGAAGTTGTAGAACATATATCCTGAGACCAGACCAAGGATACCGGTCCCGATGAACACCAGAAGTCCTCCGGACTCGATCCCTGAAAGAAGCTTCTTCTTCCATTTAGTGGCACCGAAGGCGATCATATAAAGGGCGAACAGTGACCCGATGATGGCGCCTCCCTGGAATCCGCCTCCCGGGGTAAGATGTCCATGGAGTATGATGTAAGACCCGAATGCGAACATGGGTGCAAAGGAGATCTTCACTATCGTCTTTACAACAGGTGACATTTCCTTCATTTACCATCACCTCCCTTGCTCTTCGGGGGTAAAGCGACCCGGAGGGTCACCAAAACCCCGGATACCGCGGCGAATAGAACAGTGGCCTCACCAATGGTATCAAATCCCCTGTAATCGAAGACAACAGCGGTCACTGCGTTATTTGCAGATGGGCCGTTCTCCTCAACCTTCGAATCATTGGATTCACCATCCTGGGTGTTGGCTAGGAAGAACTCATCCATTTCCGTCCTGTCAATGACATTAGTGGAGTTGGAAGCTGAATTGTATAATGTCACATCAGAGTCCCCAACGGATCCAGGTTCGCCGAATTCCCTGAGGTTCCATGCACAGAAGGCCAAAAGTCCAATGAGAAGGACCAGGGCAGCAAGCTTAACGCCTTTGTTGATCAATACTCCTCCCTCCTTCTCGAACCTTTGATGGCGAAAATGAATACAGCCGTGGTCAAGAGAGCTCCAACCGCTGCCTCTGCAATGGCGACGTCAGGAGCCTGCAAGATCAGGAATTCCAGGGAAACCAGAAGAGAACATGCAGCCAGCGCGATGGCTGCAGAGATCAGGTCCTTGAACTTCACCACCATCATAGCGGACATAACTATCCCCAACAAGACCATGATGTGTGCGGAATCGAATAGAAACGTGGTCCATTCTACCATCATTCCACCTCCTCGTAATCATCAACAACTGCTTGTTCGGGTTTCACTCCTGTTCTCCTGGCCGCTCTTGCAATGGCATGAGCTCCAGTCGGGTTTGTTACCAGGAGAGCAAGGAGGGCTATTATCGACATTCCTATGAGATGCATAAAGGACCCGGAGTTGTCACCGTCGACCTCGGTCAACCTCATGATGGCATAGATAATAACAGCCAGGATCAGGAAGATGGAACCGAAGGTCGTCGCCTTGGTGGCCGCATGGAGCCTTGTGTAAACATCCGGGAACCTGTGAAGACCGATCACCCCTATCACCATGAAGAACATGGAAATGATCAAGATGATCATCATTGCAATGGTCCAACCATCCATTCAGTTCGCCTCCTCGTTCTCTTTTGTCTGTTCCATATATCTTGCAATGAACATGGTGGCACCGAAGGACAGCAGGGCATAGACCACTGCAATATCAACAAAGACGACCTCTTCGAAATAGGCCGCAAATGCTACCATCAGCCCGACCACGATCGTGTTCACCGTGTCAAGCGCCACCACTCTATCGGGAGAGGTAGGGCCGAGAAATAACCTCAGGAGTGCCAGTAGGATACCGAAAGCCAGTACTGCTATCACTATAAGGAGCAGTTCAGAAGGACCGAACGTCATTCCGCAAGCCTCCTTGCCCATTTGGCGAAATCACCGCAGACAGCTTTTATCCTCTCATCCATTGTTTTGGTGTCCTTCACCTTGATCCAGTGGATGTACATCTCGTCGCGGTCCTCCCAAAGGTCAACCGTCAGGGTCCCGGGTGTCAATGTGATCGAGTTAGCCAGTATGGTCTTTCCAAGGTTCGTCTTCAGGCCAGGTTCGATCCTTACTATACCTGGTCTGATCTTTCCCGTTATGACTAATATGGCAACCTCGATATTCGCTTTTGTCAGGGCTATGAACCATATGGGAATATAGGCCAGGAACAAAGGGAACCTGAGGAACAGTCTGGTGTTTTGAGCCTTTCCGAGTATGGCACGTGCAATGGCGGCGGCAATGAGGGAAAGGATAACACCGGCAACCAATTCCTGCCAATGGAATAGATAGCCAAAGTTTCCCCCGTCCCCTGTGCCCAGGACCATCAATAGGTACAGTACCAATACACCGATGAAGGTCATAAAAAAGGTTAACATGTCATGGCCTCCTAGTCGAGATTCTATATAGGAACCAGGTTCCAAATACGGTTTTACTATTTAAAATTAAAAGTATGTGGCTGTTGTGTGATCCATATGCACTTTAGTAAATGGATCCTATTGAAAATGTCAGGGTCCTCTTCATAGGAAGAGCGACTAGTATATAGGTCCCGATATGAAGACAAGGGCATGTGTCTTATTCACCTTGAACCTCTTCAAGGACGACGATCACGCCTTCGACATCCAGATGGTTCACCATCCTTCCCTGAAATGTCCATCTCCTCACGATCTCCACAAGGTCCTTTGTGAGAGTCACCTGTTCACCACCATCACCAGGATCAATGTTGATGAAACCCTCTCCTTCCATTGTTGTTGCAAGTTCCAATGATTTCTCTGGGCTGGTAATATAGGAGACCACTGAATTCATCCGATCTTTCAACCTGGGACCAAGCTCCCGGAATAATGGAGAGAGACCCACTATCTCAAGGGAAAGGTCCTTTGAGGTCTCAATGGTTGCATCCTGGGCCTTGATCGTGGTCTTGATGTCAACCAGCGAGGGAGTTAGCTCTTCAGGTGAATCTGTAATAAGCCTTATGGGACCCATGGTTGCTCCAAGCGGTATCTTGTTCTCACTCTTGTACCTCCTGATCGCAGCAACCACGTCAACTGCTTTCTGACCGATCCTTGAACCATCTGCGTCTTTCAGGACCTGTGAAGGCCATTCTGAAATATGGATGGATCTCTCCGGGGAGAAGGTCCTGAAATTGGTTTGGAAGACCTCTTCTGAAATATGAGGAAGGAATGGTGCAAGAAGCTTGGGTATTCCCAGACCAAGATTGAAGGCAGTATAGATCGTCCCTGGATCACCATCCTTGAGGCGCCCCTTGACGATCTCCAAATAGTGATCTGCAACCTCCAACCACATGAAATCCACCACTGATTTCACTGCTTTATCGAACTGATATGTTTCGCATGCAAGGGTTGCCTCCTTGACAACCTCCGAATATCTGTGAAGGATCCACCTGTCCACCGGACACAGATAGGTCTTGTCCCGTCTAACATTTTCTAAGATCCCCAACAGCTCGGTATTCTTCAAGCCATTGAAGGACTGGGAAAGGAGCTTTTCCATGTTGTACAATTTCCTGATGATCTGGGCTCCCCTTTTAACGTCCTTGACCCTGAAAGGGTGGTCCTTTCCAAGAGTACAGGTAGCTGCATAGTATCTGATCGGGTCCGCACCAAATTCCCTGTGGAAATCAAGAGGGTCCACAGCATTTCCCTTAGAAGCATGCATGGGAGTTCCATCAGGTGCAAGGATGAAACCTCCCATCATTATTGTGTCCCAGGGCCTTTTACCTGTAAGCTTCTTTCCCCTCACAAGGGAATAGAATGCCCACGTCCTGATTATATCATGTGATTGTGGTCTGAGGGACATGGGGTATAGATCTTCGAACAGTTTTTCATTCCTTAGCCAGAAGGAGTTGTAAAGCGGTGTAATGGATGAATCCATCCATGTATCGAACACCTCCTCGGAACCCTTGAGCTCACCTGCGCAATTTGGACATGATTCCAATGGTGGAGGATCTATCGTGGGATCGACGTAGCAGTCCACCTCCTGGGGAAGAACGGGATTTCCGCATTCCGTACACTCCCAGACCGGAATGGGTGTAGCGAAATACCTCTGTCTGGAAATGACCCAGTCCCAGGATAGGGAATCCACCCATTCCCTGAGACGTACCTTCATGAACTCCGGCCACCAGGTGATCTCGTCAGCCATCTCCTTGACCTCGTCCTTCATATCCATTATCTTCACGAACCACTGTGGCACCTGAAGGAATTCTATCGTAGTGTGGCACCTCCAGCAGGTACCAACATTCTGGGGATTGTCCCGTTGGGAGACAAGGATCCCATCGGACCTCATATCATCGATTATCGCCTGTCTTGCCTCCTTGATGTCCATTCCCTCATACTTCCCCGCAAGTGAGGTCATCTTCCCATGCTCATCGATCCCCTTCAGGAGTTCGAGCCCGTATTTGAAGACCCACCTGAGGTCCTCCTTATCTCCAATGGTGCATATCATCACCACCCCGCTGCCATATTCCCTGTCGACAACCTCATCGGCAACCACAGGTACTTTCCTGTTGAATACAGGGGTTATCATGTTCCTACCTACAAGGTCTTTGAACCTGTCATCATCCGGATGGACAGCCACAAGCTGACATGTGCAGAGCAGCTCAGGTCGAGTGGTGGCTATCTCGATCTTCTTTTCTGGTTCGTCCTCCATCGAGAAGAGGATCGTGTTCAATTTTGTAACGTTGTCCTGGTATTCCACCTCGGATTCAGCCAGTGCAGTTCCGCATCTAGGACACCAATTGACAGGGTGGTTTGCTTTGTATATCCTGCCCTGTTCGAACAGACGGAGGAACGATATCTGGGTCAACCTCCTGTAATATTTAGCATCTGTCTGGTAATAGACAGAGGGGTCCATTGACTCTCCGAATATCTTGAACTGCCTCTTCATCTCATCAATATTGGAATTAGCGAACTCCTCGCAGAGCTTGATGAACTCATGCCTGTCGTACTCCCTCATCTTGATACCGTATTTCTTCTCTACTCTGACCTCGATCGGCATGCCGTTGACATCGAAACAGAGGGGAAACATGACGTTATATCCCCTCATCCTCTTGTACCTGGCCACGAAATCTATGTGGGTGTAATGCACTGCATGTCCGGCATGAAGAGGACCTGAAGCATATCTCGGTGGATTGTCAATGGTGAAGGGTTTCCTATCTGATGATGGATCGAACCTGTATACCTCTTCCTCTTCCCAGAAATCCTGCCATCTCTTCTCAATGGCGTGGATATCGAAATCATTTCCCCCGCTTTCAGGACTTCCCTTGCTGGATCCAACATCTGTCATTTCTTCTTCCCCTGGTCAGGACCACCTGGGACCCCGCTCCTAGAAATCCTGATGATATTTAAGTGAAATCCAAGCAAGGGCGAGTACGGTCCGACCGATAGGTTAAAACCTGAAAGAAAGATACATGCTGCGGTGAAGGCTGGAATAACTTCGATCCTCACTGCCGGGGCGGCCATTATTCTCCTTTTATTGGTAATGCCGGCCACAGCCGTCGTCGATCAGGAGGAGTGGCTGTTCAAGGACAGGACCGAGGATGTTGTGCGAACCTCTGAAAAGAGGGACCTGTCAAGGATGATAGACCTCGAGGAGGTTGAAGGAGAGGACAGTGAGATCCTCCAGGTGAACCAGATCGATATCAGATCCCTTTCTATCAGAGGTAATGACACCTACATATCCTTCGTCATAGAGACGGTGGGAGATATCTCAAATCAGAAAGGCATATCCTACATGATCGCCGGTTATGCGTTGAAGGACCCAAGGTCCACTGACCCCTTCGATTTCCGACTGGTCTATGGTTCAGGGAATGCCACACATTTCAATTTGGAAGAAGGAAAGCTTGTTCCAGGGGACAATATCTCATCTTTCAGTGTAAACGGATCGAAACTGACGTTCACCATGAACAGGGGGAAGTTCATCCTCTCTGACAGGGAGGATCCATACGTCGTTGCGGCAATTACAGTTCTTGATCCGGGTCCGGGAGAGGACCTTCACATAGATTATGTGATCTCAAAAAAAGAGAATGGAAGCAAGGACCCACTTATAGATGAGACCACCCTGATCATGTTAGAGTTCATCATCTTGGGTTTCGCTTTTGTTACCGTTATCATCGTTTGGAACGTTTATATGAAGAGGAAGGGCGAGGAGAACCAGGGTGGGATCTGTCCAAGATGCGAATCCAGGTTAGACCAGAACCTGGATTTCTGTCCTTCATGTGGAACGTTCATCCGCGGCCCCAATGCGAAGTCAAAGAAGATCAAACCCGGCATCGTTCCACCTCCGGATGAGGAATGATACAGGGTCAAACAAACTCCTTTTGGACCTCAACTACTTCCCTGGAATCCCTGCATTCCATATATGCTTCAAGGGGTTCAAGATTTGTCTCTGTGAACCTGACCCCCCAGGTATAGATCGAAAGCATGTCCCTGGCAATTTCCCTCTCACCCAAAATGTAGTAAGCAGCAGCAAGAGCCTCCAGGGTTGATAATTCCCCCCATTTACCGAACTTTGTAGGATTGGCTGCAAGGAGCATTGGGAGTGCTCTACCCTCGGTCCTTCTGGAGGTCTTTAGGGACCCAAAGACCGATTCAGCTTCCTCCCAGGAACAGTCCACGGCAACGATCCCTTTTGCCATGACCAGACCCCGATCCTTCGGTGAGAATGCTTTATCAGAGAAAGGATCCAAAAGGATTGGGCCGAAGGGAACCTTTTCGATCTTGTCAACGAGCCTGGCTTTCCCAAATCTTGCCAGTTTTCTTGCAGTACATTTTCTCGGATCGTCCTGGGAAAGGTGAAGTATCAATGGCAGGGGAATTCTCATCCCCCTTCCTCCACCACCTGGACCATCCCTCCATCGATCAGTATCTTTGCAACCTGGGCCGGAAGTGTTGCAACATCTTCCCTTGCTAGCTTCACTGTCTTGTTATCAGGACCAACCAAAGGGCCAACCTCTTTGAGAGCCCTTACAACGATCCAACCATCAAATCCAGTAGTTGATCCTCTCTGTTTAACATCATCGGAAGGTGGAAGATCCAGATTCGGTCCACTCCGTTTACCTGCCTTTTCACCATCTGACCTGACCTCGGAACTCAGTTCTTCCAGATCAGCCAGGGTCTTATCCATCATGGGAGCTTTGGTTGGACCCGATGGCTTCTCACCCTCTGTTTCATTTTCAATGAAATCATCTGTGGATGTGTTGATCCCGGTCTCCGGTCTTATGACAGGGGGTCTCTTATGCATCCTGTCATAGCGGAGGATCCGGTCCCTTATGTCCTCAAGCTCGACCTTTAGTGAGAAATAGAGCTCTTCTTCCTCGTGTATCATTTCATCCGTGGACCTGTTGATCCCACGAGAGGAATTGAGGGCTGCCAATACAATCTTTCTTTCTCTTGTTGAATAGACCCTCTCGAGTATATCCTTTGACCGGCGATATTCTTCGGAGATCCTCATATACTTGTCATCAGGTTCCTTTGACCCTTCAGATGTACAGTTCTCCATCTCGACCAGTAATGATTTGAGGTAGCTTGCGGCCCTCTCGTAGAACTGGTCCGGTAGTCTTGTCAATGAGGTTGAACCCCTTTCAGCGGAATGTACCTCACCAAGCTCATTGAAGGTGATTGACTTCTCACCTTTTTGACCCCTGCCTGACATCTCGGTCCATCAATCGCTTCTTTTAAGATATAGGTGTCGATTGGCAGGGTTGCACCGTGTTACTTTTATAATACGGTTAACAATCAGGCACCATGAGATCTTACTGGCCATTATTGATCTCCATAATATTGACGCTTGGCGCATTTATGGTCCTGCCCAGCGGATCCTGTGCTGTAGAAGCATCCCTGGAAGATGATGATTATTATATCTCAGTTGACCCGTCAGACCCGTATCAGGGATACCTGGAGATCCAAGGGGAGATTGACCCTGGGGATCTCGGAACTTTGGAAACGGTGACCGTCGCTCTTTCAGTGGTGATACATGAACTGAGATCAGGAGAGGCCACAGGAAGGAACTGGCAAGCTGAGGTGACCTACGACGATTCAGCAGTGGGAACCAGTTCGAAAGTTTTCAAAAGAGGAGATGGTCCAGAATCTTTTACAGTTCTCCTGGACCCTGCTATCTACGATCCCAATACGGCCGATGGGACCATACCTGTCCCTCCTGGTCTTTCTGAAGATACCGAGGGAAGGGTCATAGTCACAGCAGAATTCAATGGTGTTGGAGTTCCCTCAGGTGATACAACTGTGCAAGCGACAATATATCCTGAACTTTATCATCTGGTGAACCTTTCAACCCCAGAGAACGATGTCAGCATGGAGGCCGGTGACAGGCTTATCTATTCCATTTCTCTGAAGAATGCAGGCAATATGGTGGAAACAGTATACCTGGAAGTCCCTACACTCCAGGAACTGGACGATCTGGACTTTGAGACATCCCTTACAGAAGAGAAGTTCACCTCAGTGGAACCCGGACAGACTGTGAATTCCACACTTACAATAAAGGCTCCACTTGAGATAAAGAGAACCGATACGATCGATCTGGTCATCAAATCCCGGACTGAAGCTCTTGATCCCAATACACTTGAACCGGCATCATCTCAGGAGATCAGGATCAAAGTAGAACTGATCAAATCCCAAATTGAGAAACCGGACCCCACCGACGATGACGATACAACCGATGATGATGACGATTTCGAACCAAACCCATCACCTGGAACGGATCCCATTGCAACGGGAGGGGAGACTAACACATGGGTAGTTGTGATCATCGTTGGATTTATCCTTGTGGCGATCCTGATAATCGCTATTGTCTTCTTCAGGAAAGGAGGGGGCGGGGAGGATGACGATATCTCCGAGGCCCATGATTCCACTTTCAGGATATGAGAGCTATCTTTCTTGCCACAAGGAAATATGCCAGGTATCTTGGGACAGTTTCAGGACCTTCCTTTAACCTCCAACTTTTCCCACCCATATCCATATCGAGGTCTTTTTGCATGTTAACATTGACCGAATCCGATGGCAGAATCACAGCATCGATAAGGGGATCGAACCTGTCGATGCAGGAAAGGTCCTTCTCGATCTCTATGACCTTCAATCCTGTTTTACCATGAAGAGAACCGGGACATCTGATGAGCCTCTTGATGTCCGTGGTAACAGGTTCATCTGTCTCACCGGCAAGATTAACGGATGAGTAGGAGGCGGCAAGTCTGAGGAAATCGTTGTCCATGGCCTTGGTGGAGGTGATGGAAAATTTGTCCTCTTTCACCATCCTTTCCGCGGTGTTCCCCTTCCCGCTGTAGAACAGATCATCAATTATCGATTCACATTTTCGATCCTTTATCCCGAGGTCCTTTGAAACCGATATCTCGAGCAGTCTTCTGACCTTATCTTTCCTGTCTTCAAATCTATTCAGGTCCATTATAAGAGCATCCTTTCCTTCGTAGATCTTGCCTATCCATCCACCATTCTCCCTGCTCCTGAAATCCCTCCTCTTCTTCACCGAGCCGAACCTGGCATTGACATCTGTTATTATCCAAGGGAAGAGGATCTCTGGATCGAGGTTCCGTCCTGTGATATAGTCCACTATCTGTCTTCGGTCCCTGGAATCCATCTTCAGGACCTCCGGGGACCTCACATGGATGTGATATCCCCTCCCACCGGAGAAATGGAGATGTGTATGCTCCTCAGGAAGGCCCAGGTCCCCCAGGATGAAATCGAAAAGAAGTCTCTTTACTTCCTCCTTTACAGAAGCAAGCTGCTCCGGATAGGTCATGCTCTCAGCATCAGGGAGATGGTCCGCATCCAGATCGAAGATGAGATCAGCTCCAAGCCAGGTCTTGAACTTCTCTCCCATTGGTTGAAGTCCGGGATCCCCGTAGTATGCCACCGAATAATATGCATGCATGGGATAGGACTCCCTGAAGAAGGAATCGAGATCCTCCTTTCTCTGGAATGCAATGTGCCTGAACATCATCTTCCCGCCAAAAGGAAAGAAACCCCATTCCCTTCGCGTGAACCTGTGAGGTGGAGTAACCTGATGATCCAGGTAATACTCCCTGAAGCATTTTACAAGGAATATCTGCTCCTTCGTGGGAGGACTTCCATCACCATACCTCATCGCTTGGAGAGAATAATGGTTGATAAATCACTTTGACAGAGGGATGGTGAAAGTATACCTTATTGATAGGAAACATTGTGTTACAGATCGGATGCCATCAAGGTTTTACATACAATAGGTCCCAAATGCATGAACCGGAGAAAACTGGCCACGCCATGTGTGTATGGGTGGTCACATAAAATAGATATATCAATGAGCGGTTTCTCGGCCGGTCATCCATCGGGACAGGTCCTGTTCAAAGCACGGAACCTCATTTCCCATCTTGTTATTTGAGGGGCGACCAGACACGATATTATCGTCGATCGACCATACAAAGGGGGTATCACAATAAAGGCAATGAGCAAAAGGGAATGGCTGAACTTCATAGACAGGCTCATCAAGGAGGATGAGAGTGAGATCGTAGGTGTCAAGGCAAAGGGGTCCAAATTCCAGTTTGCTCCTCTGGATGCTGCGGAAGAATTGAGGCTTGATTACGATGTTACTATCCTCCCTCCCAAGAAACAGCTCCTCCCTCCCCATGAGGACCTCATGAGCTATGATATATCCAAACCTTTCAATGTCCTGTCTAGTATCGATGACGGAAAGAAGATCCTTGTGGGGGTCCACCCCTACGATGTCATTGCGATCCAGCAGATGGACGAGATCTATCTTGGGACCCACCGTGACGAACACTATGACAATAGGAGGAAGAACACACTCATCATCGCTTCAGACATACTCAATGTACCTGAAAGATCATTTTCAGGAAGCTTGGGTACACATATCGTTGAAACCGGCTTTGACCTGCTTGTCACCGATCTTGGTGATACAGTAGCTGTCACGATCGGCACCCCGGCTGGAAAGGAACTGCTTGAGAAATATTCTGAACCTAAAGAAGCAAACAGCAGCGAGGTCACCAGAGTGAAAAGGTTGAGAGAGGAGCTGCCGGATAAATATCAAAGAAAGCTCAAAGTCGATAAATACCAGTGGGAGAAACTTCTTGAGGAGAATTACGAACACCCCATATGGGAGGAGAATTCAAAGAAATGCCTTACCTGTGGAAGCTGCACTCTGGTTTGCCCAACCTGTTTTTGCTATGATGTCGAAGATGTCATGAACATCAATATGAAGCAGGGCAGGAGGGTCAGGACATGGGATGGATGCCTCCTGAGGGATTTCACACTTGTAGCCGGTGGAGAGGTTTTCAGGGAGGATATAAGGGACAGATACAGACACCGTTACTACAGGAAAGGTCTCTACCTGCCGGTAAGGAACGGTTTCGTGGCATGTGTCGGATGCGGTAGATGTGCCACTCAGTGTTTGCCCGACATAGCGGATCCCTGCGAGGTCATCAACACCCTGGCATCTTACTCCATGCATGAAAAGGTGAAATTCCCTATACCCGATGTCAAACAAGCAGGTATAGAAGAAGGTCTCCTGGTCCCGGAACCTGCTACCATAAAAAGGAAAGAAAAAATGACAGAACTGGAGACCCTGTACGAGATCGAACTGGATAATGGAGAAACATTGAAACACAAACCAGGACAGTTCGTGGAACTATCCATCTTCGGTATAGGGGAGGCTCCCATCTCCATTTCCTCATCTCCCGGAGGGAAAAGGTTCGAACTACTGGTTCGGAGAATAGGACACGTCACCACCAAGCTGGAATCCTTGGATATAGGAGAGAAGATCGGAATAAGGGGTCCCTTTGGCAACGGTTTCGATGTGAAGGAACTTGAAAGAAAGGACATCCTGTTCGTATCCGGAGGATGTGGTCTTGCACCTACAAGATCTTTGATCAATTACGTGATGGAACATCGAAACGATTTCGGCAAGGTGACCATACTTTACGGATGTAAGGAACCAAAGGCCATTCTTTTCGATCGGGATCTCAATAGCTGGGGAGATGTGAAGGATGTGGTGGTGAAAAGGACAGTGGATTCATGCTCGGATGGTGAATGCTGGGATGGAGATGTTGGTCTGATAACAACACTGATCCCACCACTTGATATCGATCCCGCCAATACAATTGGCATAGTAGTCGGACCACCTGTGATGTATAAATTCGTCCTGAAGGAACTTAAAGCAAAGGAGATCCCTGATGACAATATCATCGTCTCCCTCGAAAGGAGAATGAAATGCGGTGTGGGAAAATGCGGACACTGCCAGATGAACGGGATCTATGTCTGTCTTGAGGGTCCGGTTTTCAAATACACCGATGTTAAGGATATACCGGAGGCATTCTAAATGAAACCGAGAGTGGCATTTTTCGATTTCGCAAGCTGTGAAGGCTGCCAACTACAGGTGGTCAACCTGGAGGAGAAGATCCTTGATCTGATAGATGTTGTTGAGGTAGTGTCCTTCAGAGAAGCAATGAAAGAGCATTCGGATGAATATGACATAGCCTTCATCGAAGGATCAATAATGAGACCAATGGACGAGGAAAGGTTGAAAAAGATCAGAAAGAACGCCAAGATACTCGTTGCCTTAGGGGCTTGCGCTTGCATCGGCGGAGTGAATAAACTGAGGAATGAATGGTCTGTTGAAAATGTGAAGAAAGAGGTCTATGGCAATGCAGATATCAAGGATAACAAGTTCTTTGATGCATTCCCTACAAAAGCGGTGGACGAGGTAGTGGAAGTGGACTTCTACATACCAGGTTGTCCCATAAATAAGGTTGAGTTCGCCAAGGTCGTATCCCATCTTGCAATAGGGAAGACACCGAGGCTACCCAACTATCCCGTCTGTGTAGAGTGTAAGAAGAACGAGAACATCTGTGTTTTCGAACTTGGAAAATTCTGCCTTGGTCCGGTTACCAGAGCCGGATGCAATGCCATCTGTCCAACCTTTGGAGACGGATGTGAAGGATGCCGTGGATATCTTGATAATCCAAAGATGCAGCAGCAGAAGGATATTTTAAGAAAATACGGGGTCAAATTCGATGACATGATGAAGCGTTTTAACATGTTCAACTATAAGAAGGGGGTGTTTTGAATGGCACAGGACCTGAATGTTGAAGTTAAACATCTGACCAGAGTTGAAGGTCATGGAAATATCTATCTGAATGCAAAGTCCGGACATGTTGAAAATGTACTTTGGGAAGTCGATGAGGCCCCACGGTTTTTTGAAGCAATGGTGAGGGGGAAGAGCTACAGCCAGCTCTCTCACATCACATCAAGGATCTGCGGCATTTGCTCGATCGGCCATTCACTAGCATCTTTGAAGGCCACAGAATCTGCAATGGGAGTCAAGATATCCAAGCAAACGGAAATGTTGAGAAGATTGGCATTACATGGCGAGAACCTTCAGAGCCACTCTCTTCATGTAGGGTATCTAGTTGCACCGGATCTGCTAGGGGTAGGATCGGTGATCCCTCTTGTTAAAACTGCAAAGGATGCAGTAGTAAAGATCGTGACCCTTCATAGGCTGGCTAATTATCTTTCGGACATCACTTGTGGAAGGACAACTCATCCGATCTCATTGGATGTTGGAGGATTCACCCATATCCCTTCCGAAAAGGAGTTGCTAGGTGTAAGGGACCAGCTTGAAGAAGCTATGAAGGTAACTGCAGATGTTGCCGGAGTCGTTCTTGCAAATGCAGACAAACTTCCTGATTTTGTCAGAGAAACCGAGTTCATAGGTCTGACCAATGACGACCATTATGCAATGTATGATGGTTTGATAGCATCCACTGATGGAGGAAAATGGCCTGCAGAAGATTACCTCTCCATCACCAACGAATACGTTGTTGGTCAATCAACTGCAAAATATGCAAAACACAACAGGGATTCTTATTTTGTTGGAGCACTTGCAAGGTTCAATCTGAACTATGACAAACTGACACCTGAGGCGAAGGATGTTGCCAAGATGTTCGGTTTGAAACCGGTCTGTCACAATCCCTTCATGAACAGTATTGCCCAGACCGTTGAGATCATGGATTCCCTGGTTGATTCCATCCATTTGATCGATGAATTGATCGATAATGGACTTCATGAAGAAGAATACAAAGTCGAGGTCCAGGCAGGCAGGGGTATTGGAGCTGTTGAGGTCCCCCGTGGTATCCTATTCCATGATTATACCATCAATAAACTGGGTAATTGTGTGAAGGCCAATTGTATCATTCCAACGAACCAGAACCATGGAAATATCCAAAAGGATATGGAGGCCCTTGCTCCAAAGATAATTGAAAAACCGCATAAGGAAGTGGAATTGACACTTGAAATGCTTGTAAGGGCCTATGACCCATGTATTTCATGTTCAACCCATTATCTCGATGTCAGGTTCGTTTGAAACATATGATATCTGGCCTCCTTCTCCGGAGGCCAATTTCTTCTTTCTCCAAATCAATATATAACGGGGGATTCTCTATGAGATCAATGGATAGAACCGCGGTCATTGGTGTTGGGAATGATCTCATGGGAGATGATGCCATTGGTCCTCACATCGTGAGGGAACTCATCAAAAGAAAGGTCCTCCCGGAAGAGGTCCTTCTCATTGATGAGGGGAGAGGAGGAATGAGACTGGTCCACCATATCAAGGATATAGACCGGGTAATCATCATCGATGCTGCAGATATTGGGAAGGACCCGGGGGAGTATGTTGTGTTCAGACCAGAAGAGGTGGAATCGATCAAGGACCTCTCCGGTACGAATATCCATGAATGGGACCTCCTTAAGATGCTGGAATTGTCAAAGATGCTTGGAGAATGCCCTGAGGAGGTCCTGATCCTTGCGATCCAGCCAAAAGACCTGAAGTTGGGAGAGGAGATCTCTACCGAGTTATTGGAAAGAGTAGGGGAGTACATTAAGGAAGTATTGGAGCTTCTTAAGGATACTTGATCGAATATCTTGCAGATAGAGAATTATAAATAAGTTCAAATCCAATCTACAATGGGGTTTGAATTTGAATCAGAAGAGAGTAATTGGTCTCATTTTAATAAAATGGAATATCATTATATCCGTAATTCTTTCAATAATATCATCCATTTTTGTAATCCTATACCTAACCCTCGATTACGAACAAATATTCAATTTGATCAAATGGGATAGGATCAGAATCGTGTTCCACTACATTGTCTACTTGATATCCATCATTCTTCTAGGTACAGGTATTTACCTGATGATGAATAACAGCATATCAGAAAAACATAAAAAAGACCTGAAACTTGCATTCATTTTCTTCTGGATCGTAGTTACAGTATTCGTGGTCGAGACCATCTTCAATTTCCTTGTAAGACCAAAGGATACCGTTGATTATTACAGAATATTAATAATCAGGGATATTGTATTCAGACCCATCAATATTGTCACTTTATTCCTTTCTCTGATGACATTGGTTATTCCTGTCTGGAGACTTTCTACGAAAAGGTCCAGGGACCTTTTATTCATCTGTTTCTTTCTGTTTGTGATTAGCTATCCAGTCCAGTTTCTTATTTATTTTGCATTTCTGCTTACGATATTTTCAATCCCGATATTGTATATAACTCTTGTAGTTATACTGCTTCCGACAGTGATTTCATTGGTCGCAAAAATCATCATGATATTTGTATATTCAAAAATTATAAAGAAAGAGAGAGTAGAGGAAGATATTGAAGAGGCACCAATAATAAATGGAAATCTGTTCTTCAGAGAGAGGTTCCCTACCATTATCAGGAAACCAGTTCCAGCTATCATAGTTTTCTTCATGGTGGGATTAATAATTGGATCGGTAATGGGCCTCAGGACCTACAGTATCAATTCTGATGTCTTTGATAATAACACAAATGATGAATGGTCACTATTGGTAGAGAGGGAGCAAAATTCAGAGGTCAGATCGATTTCAGGTATGGTCACTGAATCCGATGATGATGTGCATATGATGGAAGTGGGAAAAAAAGTGATTTCAATTATTGTAGAATTAAGCTGGGAAGATGAGGCTGCTCCCAGAATGACGAGAAATCAACCGGATGTTTTCACTCTCACGACATCTTTCAGTGAGGATATGGAATTCAATAAAGAGCAGAAGATGGGAGCAAACCCTGAAAACGGGATAGGATCGTTGGATATAAATTATGAATATGATCCGGATATCGGTCAATATTATAGTGAATTCTTCGTATCGATTGAATTGACGGAAGCTGGTGATGTGTTGGGCCCTGCAGGTTTTATTGTGAGATCCCAGGATACAAGGAATGAATACGATCTGAGAATCGAGGTGACCTTCATCGAGGAAATCTTTGAAACTTGATTTGTAAGAACCGTATGATTAAAATAATACCCCTGATTACTCCTATTGCCTCGCATCAGAGGGTGAATTCTACGGGCCAGTAGCTTAGCCTGGTGGAGCACCCGGCTCATAACCGGGTGGTCGTCGGTTCGAATCCGGCCTGGCCCATTCTTATTTAGGTTCAAGTCACTTTTTTTTGAAAATTTTAATTTAATTTTTTTTTGGGGGTGATCCATAGCAGCTTACAGTGATCATGAAATAGTGTTTTCATATCTAAATAGATTTCATCAGAACGCTTTGTTAAGCGTTTATTCGGATTATCGACCTTTACCTTGGAGGGATCGAAATCTTTGAGATTATTATTCCCTACCCATTCAAGGAATTCCTTGTCGTTTTCATTCCTCTGTCCATTCCTAAGGATCCTGATGATATCGCTATATTCCCAAGGACCTCCGCAATCTTACGGGGGACAAGCTCTTTTTCCATCGATGTAAATGGGATATTTAAAGAACCATCATTGGTATTTATACCTCTTAAAAGGATTCTATGTTTCCAGCCGTCCCTAAAATCGCAAAAGTAACTAGATTTCTTACTATTCATGGTAAAGTGATCTGAGATTTTAAGTTCATACCCTGGTAGAACAACCATTCCGATTGTCAAGTCATCCTTTCTTGGGATAATCTTGAGAGGTTAATAACCTTTTGTATGAAGATTGGTATGTGAACCGGTCAACAAGTCGCTTTGGTGTGGATCAAATTGACCTCATATCCAAGTGCCTTCAACCTGTTCACAGCATTTCATTTTGAATTTTCGGTGGTGTCCTAAAATAGGTACCTTATTGTATATCTAAATCCATTACCTATACGGTGATGGGATGGCGTGTCCAAGAGGAGTAATCGAGGTCACGTGTACAAATCCTAAGTGCAGATATTTCGACAAGGAGACTGGAAAGAACATCATTAAGAAAGGTAAGAATCCAGCTGGGCACCAAAGATACTTCTGCCTTTGGTGTAACACCTATTTCGTCGAGACATCTGGCACTCCATATTTCTATAAGCATTTGTCAGAAAAGGAAATAGACCAGATCTGTAGACTCCTTGTCGAGAAGAATGGAATCAGAAGTATCGAACGCATTACTGGACATCATCGAGACACCATCGGTAGGCTGATGGAAGATATAGCCGAACATGCAAAGATGATAACTGAACACCTTGTTCATGATCTTGGTCTAACCCCATTGGAATGTGATGAACTTTGGTCTACAGTTAAAAAAAACAGAAAAAGGTTAAGCGTGAAAGCCCAAATCGAGCTGAAGAAGGTGATGCCTGGATCTATACCTGCATAAAACGACACACCTATTTTTTCGTGGCTTTTTCTGTTGGCAAATGGACCCAGAAGACCTGTACCTCATTGATTGATCATGTTTTCGACCGTATGGAGCTTCCGTTTCCGGACAGCGTAATTGATTTCTTTACAGATGGGAACGATGATTATACCTATGTTCTCCCGAAATATTATGCCAAGACCTGCATGAATTATGGACAGTTGGTTAAGATCAGAGAGAGGGGAACATTGATTGGCAAGGACAGGCGAACCATTTTTAGTGAGGTTGAACAAAGAGATATTGAAACAACAGATGTAGAGAATTTCAATGGGATCCTACGTGAGAGGAATGGCAGGCTTGTGAGGAAAAGAAAATGTTTCTCGAAGGAGAAGTGTGAGCTTGAGAACCATCTTCATCTGTTCCAGTTCTATTTGAATTTCATGAACAACTTCAGAATAAACACTTCTCCAGCAATGCTGGAAGGTTTAACAACCCATGTCTGGACTTGGAAGGATTTTTTTACTTTAGGAAAAGTGCCATAAGTTAGGACACTATCGTATTTTGAGCAACTACGTTGACAAATATCGAGATAAATCACTCAGCAACCGATGGTAAAAACCCATTTGTCAAATTGGATTTCGGCATTTCGAATCGGGCTGATCAGTGTTGGGGAAAGCTATTTGGGGAGGTTAGGTATATGTGAGGAAAATGGCGTTTGTTCGAGATCACTAAGAATCAGAGAACGATACTCGAATCGCTTGAGATCAACTTATCCTTGAACCCCTACACCTCGTTACTATTTTTCCGGGAGTTTAAGATGCTTAGAAGGAAGTTTTAATCCGCCTTGCAGGCTTGAGATAAAATGTTAAACCAATATTTAAAAATCGTTAATAATATGCATCAAAATATCAATAAAATTGTCAATTTCCTCCTTACTATTATATATTTGAAATGATAGTGAAATAATGTTATCAAAATTATATTTTAAAAACCAAGGTTGAGAACACATCATCCCTGTTCTAACGTAAAAATTTCCAACATTCTCTGCAATCATTCCAATATCATGAGAATTAATGTTTTTTATTGAAAAATTACATAGATATTGGCCTATATTATTTTCATCCAATCCATGATAAGTTATCCCTTCAATATGACTTATTTGATCCTTAAAATATTTACATAACATTAAAATGTAGGAGTCAATATTATCCATGCCAATTTTTTCAAGGTATTCAAGAATTATTTGAACGCAACTAATGCTAGGTAGATTGTAGGTACCGATTTCAAATTTTTCTGGAACTCTTATGATTTTATAATCATTAAATGAAATGGGAGATATATTACCTTCACCATAAAATAATACTGGAAAAGATTCTAATAATTCTTCCTTCCCGTATAGGATTCCTATTCCGCTTGGACCACACATATTGTCAAGTGTAAATGTTAAGAAGTCAATATCAAGTTTTTTAACATCTATTTGTGAGTAAGGAGCCATTAATTGGGCATCTACTAAGACATATGAATTATTATCATGTGCTATTTCAATTATCTCTTTAAGTGGATATTCAGAACCATCAATAAAAGAAGGTGAAGTTAAACTTACCAATTTAATATCATTCTTTATTAACTTTTTGTACATCATAAAATTGAACCCATATTTTTTATCAGAATCAATTGGATAATGTCGAATTTGACCATTGCATTTCCAAGGATAGAAATTTGAATTTCTTTCTTTATCTGTTGTTAAAACAGATACAGGTTTGCTTCTTTTTATTATATTCGACACCATATTGATTGCATTTGAAGAATTATTAACAAAAATTATTTCATTTGAAGAATTGCAATTAATAAAATTTCTTACTTTTTTTCTTGAACCTTTAATAATCTCATCTTGATTGGATGAAATTGTGTGAACACTCTTTGTTCCACTTGGAATGCAATAGATTTCTCGAATTTTATCTATAACTATATTAGGTTTAAATGAACTAATTGTATTATCAAACCAAGTGATTTCACTAGATAGAGAATAGCTGAAATCAGATTTAATAATGTTATTAATAATTGTCTATCCCTCCTTTCTTAATGATTGAATTTTCCACTTAATAATACCGAAAGGGCTACTTGGTGTTATTTCTAACAAATACTCCTTCTTTACCATTGCTCTAATAATAATTGGGACATTGCACCCTGTAAAAAGCTCAAAATATTTAGTATTCTCTGATTTCATTTCATCTAAATTGGAAGTGATATCATTCAAGGATGCAATACCTTTTATCCTTACAATATCATATATTAATTTTTCTTTTTCATTCATATATTCCCTCATGTCCAATTGGAGTCTTCACTAATAATTTTATTAATAACATCTATAAATAAATCTATTTCTTCAAAGGTATTATATATATATAAAGAAGCACGAGCTGATCCGACTTTACCAATCCCCTGGGCATTGAACCAACTATGCACACAGTGATCCCCTGATCTGATCATAATATTTGAGGTATTATCCAATATTCTAGCTATTTCACTAGGTGGTATTTCCGTTATATTTCTCTTGATTTTAAAACTTACAATTCCAGCCCTATCTTTTGGATTTTTCGGACCCAATATCGTCACTTCTGGAATTCTCAATAACTTTTCAGACATGTATTTATTAAGTTCATACTCATAATTATGAATATTATCCATACCAATATTCATTAAATACTCCGCAGCAGCTCCAGCTCCAATTTGACCAGCGTAGTTTCTTAAACCGGCTTCAAATTTATATGGCGCATCCTGCCAAACAACATTGTTATAAAAAGAATTTTCAACGGTATCACCCCCTACAATAAACGGTGATAAACCTGCTATTTCCTCTTTTTTGCAATAAAGAACCCCCATACCACTAGGCCCTACCATTTTATGTATAGAAAAAGTGAAGAAGTCCACATCAAGATCAATCACATCTATTTTCTGATGAGGGGCACTTTGTGCTCCGTCAATTAAAACCTTTATATTATTATCATGAGCAATATTTACGATCTCCTTTACAGGTATCGACCTGCCATCAAGATTTGAAGTATGTACCATACTTATCAATTTTACCTTCTTAGTTATTTTCTCTTGATAAGTGTCTATATCAAATAATTGTTCTTCATTGCTCTCTACTATTCTTACTTTGATCTTATTTCTAAGGTTCTCTTGATTTACTCTATGTAACCATGGTATTAGATTTGAATTATGTTCATGATCAGTTATTAAAACCTCATCTCCTTCGGAAAATGGGTAACTGTTTGCAATTAAATTTATACCCTCCGTAGTATTTCTTGTCCAAATAATCTCCTTGATTTCCTCTTCATCATATAAACTTGGATTTCTAGCATTGATAAATGATCGAATTTTATCTCTGGCATCATATGTTGCTTCTTGAACTCTCTTTGCAAACCAATGTGCACTCCTTCCATGCCCTCCACAGGCAGGAAATTCATTGTAATAGGAATTCATTTTGTTTATTACAAATGAAGGTTTCAAAGTCATACAAGCGTTGTCCATATATATGGGACATTTACCATTTCTCTCTTGATTTAAACATGGGAAATCATCCCTGATTCTATTTACATCCATAGTCTCCCCATGATGAACTCCTCTACTAGAATATATAATTATTCAAATGGCAGTAGTTCACTAAGTTTCATATCATGATCTGGTACACTGGCCCACCGGTACCTTTATATAAAAGGTGGGCGTCCCCCCATGCCCACCAAAGCAAAGGGGGGACAATCCCACAAGAACGAGTATGTACTGAAAGCTCATGAATGTTTTGATTCGGTTGTTTCGAACCTGACAAAACACAGTAGTTCACCAGTTTTTACATAGTTGATTTGTACACTGGCCTATCGGTACCTTTATATATGAGGGGACGCTACCCTATGCCTTCCAAAACAAAACGGCATAGGCCCCAGGGAACACTGAAACGTTTTGGTCCTAATGAATGCTTTGCTCCTGCTATGAATGCACTTGAGAAATTTATCCCGATCAAAACTCAAGGGAAATGGAACCAGAAAGATATTCATACATCATCGATCGGAATGACGTCGGAAAGAATGTCCATTCATTCCATACAACCTGTGATCAAGGATTGTCCAACAGAAACACCATTTCGCAACCACTTATCTAAGCTCAACATGGAATATCTCAAAAGAATCAATCAAGAATTGCTTACCAACAAAATTATCGAAGAAATCTTCAGACATAAACCAGTCAAGATTGCAATTGATGAAACAGATGACACATATTATGGAGAGATTACATCGATAAACAATGAAAATGTGGTGAAATATAAAGTAAAGAAATCAACCAAGTTCTTCTACATATACATCACTCTATATCTGATACTGGGTGACTGGAAACTGACACTCAGTATCTTGCCAGTCAAAAAGAAAACAACCATACTGGCATACATCAAGCAAATGTTGAAAAAGGTTGAAAATCTCGATTTCTCCATAGAAGTTCTACTTTTGGACAGGGGATTCTATGGATCTGAACTGTTCAGATACCTCATGCAGGAAGAGATACCGGATATTGCGCCCGTGAAAGTTCACAGCGAGGATATGAACCAATTGCTCAAGGGACGCAAATCAAGATATGCCAAGTACACCATGAGTAAAACCACAAACCCACTTGAACTCGATGTGGCTATATGTGTGAAGTATCTGAATGGAAGATATGACAAACATGAGAACAGAAATTATGGATACTTCGTATATGGAATAGACTGGAAACCTAACAAGGTCACTTCTGTCTACAGTAAAAGATTCGGCATAGAATCATCATATCGAATGAGGAACATTGTCAAACCGAGAACAAATACCAAGAATCCTGTTATCATGTATTATTTTGCGCTAGTATCATTGTTGTTGAAGAACATCTGGGTATCGCTTCGATATCGTTCATTTCCTCAAATACGAAGAGGTCCAAGAATCGTGGATGAGGATAAGTTCAGGTTCGACCAATTCAGATTGATGTTATGGTATGCATTTTGTAGACTGTTCGGTTTTGAACGACTAATACCCATTCATAGGTCCAAGGGATCGCATGTGATGATTATGATGCTTGCATACGAAAATCGTTCATATAAAGGAGAAAAATGGTGAAGTACTGAAAATGGTGAAGTACTGATAAAAAGTAAATACTAAAAAAGAAATCGCAAACTTACCGACACATTGGAGGAAGGAGAATGGATCCGGATAAATTGTTTTTAGAGCAGGTAAAGGAATCTACAGGATGTACTGAAATTGTTGCAATTGCGCTAGTTACATCATTAGCAAAAAATTCATTGCTCGGAAGGATTCCTCCTTTCTTACCACATGAAGGACAAAATGAAGTGGGTGGGATAGATGAGTTTGATGTAAATAACATAGAAGAAATTTATATTGAATGTGATCGTAATGTTTTTAAAAATGCAAAATCTGTTGGAATACCAATGGACAATGGGAAGGGAAAAGGCATTAAACTAGCTGCTACTATTGGACTATTTTGCAATTTGGAGGATTTAGATAAAAATGTTAGTATTTTACAAATTTTCGAGACAGTGAATGAACCAGATATTGAAAAAGCAAAACAATTAAATAAGAAAATAAAAATAAAAATCTCAGTAAAAGATGAATATAAGTCCCATTCTAACATTGATATATTTTGTAGGATTGCTTATACCACTCCATCATTCTTCGGAGTTGCTAGGATTACAGGTGAACATAGCTATGTTAACGAGATAGCAAATAAAAATGGTATATTATTTTCACGCCCTAAAAAAGAGCTCACACCAAATGAAAATAAAAGGAATTATTTCCAGTCTTTGACACTAAATAAAATCATATCATTATCTGAAAATCTTTCAGAAGATGTTAAAAAAAGAATTGAAACCGGAATTATGATGAATAATAAACTTGTTGAAGAAGGATTAAATAATCCTTGGGGAATGGAAATTGGAAGAAAACTTAATTCGATGATTAAAAATGGTAAATTGAAGGAAGATGTAATTTCTGTAACAAAAATGAATGCGTCAGCTGCAGCGGATGCAAGAATGGGGGGGAAAAAATTACCAGCAATGGGATCCGCAGGATCTGGCAATCAAGGAATTACTGCTTCAATCCCAATAATAACTGTAGCAAAATGGTATGGTATTACTGATCAAGATCTTATCAATAAATCACTTGCCATTTCCCATTGGGTGACTTCATGGATTACTGGCCATTCGGCAGAATTATCAGCTATGTGTGGATGCACAGTGAAAGCCGGGATTGGAGCTACTGCGGGAATTACATACCTCCTTGGAGGGAAAGAAGAAGATATTATGAGCTCGATTAACTTAATGGCTGCAAATATCACGGGAATCATTTGTGATGGTGCAAAGGAAGGTTGCTCTTTAAAAATAGCAAATGCATCTGGCGTGGCTGTTGAATCTGCATTGTATTCTCTTGAGGGCATTCGTGTTCCATCTGATAATGGTATTATCTCTTTTTCCAAAACGGGTACAATAGAAAATGTTGGAAAGATATGCCTTAACATGGTGGATGTAGATAAAGTGTTAGTGGAAGATATTATGAAGATGGATTAAATAAGTGATTGAATGAAAAAGTTAAAAATACTTATCGCTGCGGGCCCTACTCGAGAATATATTGATCCCATTAGGTATATTCAAAACAGTTCATCAGGAAGAACAGGTATTGAAATTGCCAAGGAATCAAAAAAACTTGGACATTATGTGAAATTATTATATGGACCCGGTAGTGAAAAAGTCCCTGAAGATATTGATTGGATCACATATATATCCACTAATGACCTTCTAAACTTAGTATTAAATGAAATAAAATACTATGATGTATTCATTTGTGCTTCAGCTATCGCAGATTATTCTCCAATTAAAGTAGAAAAGAAAATAAAATCTTCAAATAGAAATATCCACTTAGAACTAAAACCTAATAAAAAAATAATAAATGAAGTAAAGAAAATTGCACGAAATGGCACACTTATCGTTTCCTTCAAACTTGAAGTAGGAATTACTGAAAGTGAACTAATTGATATAGCAAAAAAATCTTTGAGTGATATTGTTGTTGCAAATGATTTTTGTAAGATGGATTCAAATTTCCATCCAGCAATTATAATTTCTAATAATAAATTAATAAGAGTAAATAACAATCAAGAATTAGCAAGAGAACTTCTCGCTACTATAGAAGCAATAAAAAGGTGAGAAATACAAGTAATGATAAAATTAATATAAAACAAGGATATCCATCCAATAGTTCATCTCGGGAGAGGTGGCGGAGCCTGGTTTCGCGTCCGACTGCAGATCGGTTAACATGGGTTCAAATCCCATCCTCTCCTCCATTTCTTTTATTATTACAATGACGACATTCGAATAGGGTGCAATCCCATTTATTAGGTAATTTTTCATAGCATCCAGAATGATAGTACCA